>JAJQHS010000079.1 GCA_021199635.1 Bacillota bacterium | reverse complement strand
GATCATGGACTGCTACAACAGCAATATTTTCTCCGTTGTAGGCAACTGCACGGTGGTGGCGCCCGATTCACTGGATGAGCAGCTGGAGGAAATCTATAACGAGGTCTACGTGGCCCCGGTGGATGCCAGCATTGACGAAACCACTTATGAAGTGACCTCTGAGGTTTATGGCTACGGGTTCGATCTGGACGAGGTAAAATCCCTGATTGCCGCCGCCCCTTACGGCACCACGCTGGAGGTTTCCCTGCATTATATCGCCCCAAATGTTACGGCAGATTTGCTGTCCGGCGATCTGTTCCAGGACACCCTGGGTGAAGTTTACGCCGTATATGACACCGATTCCGGATGGGAGACCAATGTGACCAATGCGTGCAAGCTGATCGATGGCCTGATCCTGAAAGCCGGGGACGAATTCTCCTTCAACGATGCCATTGGCAAGCTGACCACCGCCAATGGATTTACCTCCGCTACGGAGACCAACAGCGGCATCAGCAGCACCTTCGTAGGCGCAGGGGTGTGCCAGGTGGCAAGCGTGCTGTATAACTGCGCGCTGAAGGCGGACCTGAACATTCTGGAGCGGACAAACCACACCTATGTGACCAGCTTCATCGAATATGGCCTGGATGCGGATGTCTGCTCCGGCGATTCCGACCTGCGGTTCCGCAACAATTGCACCGCCCCCATCCGCATTGATGCGGAGGTGGTAAATGGCCGGATCCACATCAGCATCATGGGCACCGACACCAAGGATTACGTGGTGGAGGTCGTCTATGAGGTGGCAAAGACCTACAGCCCCACCGTACTGAAGACCACCATGCTGACCACGAACCCCGGCGGCTACACCGACGGCCAGGTGCTGGTTTCCCCCATCACAGGCTATTCCATCAATGTGTACCGCTGCAAGTACGACAAGGATAATGGGCGGCTGCTGTCCAAGACTTTGGAAAATCAGTCCCGATATCAGTCCCGGAATGCGATCGTAGTGAGTCTGCAGGAGCCTGTGGCGGAAGCTACCGATCCCTCGGAAACCACCGACCCATCCACGGAAACCACAGTCCCGGACGAAACCACCGACCCGAGTGAAACCACCGAGCCGGAGCCTTCCACCGATCCGGAGGAAAGCGGAACCGGAGCATAAATCAATGAATCCGCAGCACCTCATGGTGCTGCGGATTTCCTTTTCTCTGTGACGTTATGCGACCGCCCGGATGTCCAGGTGGTACTCAACCACACCGGCGTGCATATTCTCAATTTCGATGTTGTACACCAGGTCCACGCTCCCGCCCTCCGGCAGGATGTCGTAGAACATTTGCGTTGCGGTGACCGTGACCATCAGCGCGCCGAATTCCAGCTGGTACAGGCTGTCGTGGGATACGCCCATCTGGAATTCCATGGTGGAGCGCAGCGCGCCGGTGCGGGTCAGAGTGATCTTTTCCCTTTCCACCCGGAAAACAGTCCAGACGCCCTCCAGCCCGGTCATCTCGCTCTCCTCGTAGCGGATGTTCCATCCGCCGTCCACGAATTCCATCTCTCCCGGGGTCACCAGTTCGATCTCCTCCGGGTCCTGGTCGCGATAGGTCTGGCGGGAATGAATGGACAGCATGACCTTCTGCTTCATTTCGCAGCCTCCATGGCAAGCTCCAGCAGCTGATCCACCAGTGCATCGCTGGGGATTCCGCTGGCCGCAAACAGCTTAGGATACATGGAGATTGAGGTAAAGCCCGGAATGGTATTGATCTCGTTAAATACAACCCGATCGCCCTCGTCGGTCACGAAGAAATCCACCCTGCTCAATCCCTGGCAGCCAATGGCGCTGTAGATGCGAACGGCGGTGTCCCGTACCTCCTCCTCCACCGCCTCGGAAATACGGGCGGGGATATAGCCAACAGAGGTATCTGTGAGATACTTCGCGTCATAATCATAGAATTCTGCGCCGGGATCGATCTCCCCGCAGACGGAGGCGACCGGATTGCTGTTTCCCATAACGGCGACCTCGATTTCCTTGCCTCGGATATACTCCTCCACCAGGATCTTCCGGTCATATACGCCGGCCTGGAGCAGCGCAGATTTCAGCCCGTCCCTGTCCGCTGCCTTGGATACGCCCACGGAGGAGCCGGTACCCGCCGGTTTGACGAAAACCGGGTAAGAGAACCGTCCCTCCACCTGGGTAATCACGGAATCCATCCTGGTCTCCGTATCCTCAGCGCGTACCAGCAGCCAATCCGCCTGTGTCACACCGGCCTGGTCCGCCACCAGCTTTGTAAGCGTCTTGTCCATGGACACGGCGGAAGCGGCCACATGAGGGCCAACATACGGGATGCCGGCCATTTGCAGCAGCCCCTGCATGGCGCCGTCCTCCCCGTTTTCCCCATGAAGCACCGGGAACACCACATCGATCCATTCCCGCACCACGCAGTCCCCCTCAAAGCTCAGCAGCCCCTGCCCACGCACCGGGGAGATCGCTGCCCGGCGGTTCTTGGGGTAATGCTGCCATTCGCCGGTGGGCAAAAGGGAATAATCGGTCCCAGTGTACAGGATCCAGTCGCCGGATTTTGTGATGCCTACCGGGAAAATATTATATTTTTCCGGGTCCAGGCAGTTCAGTACAAACTCTGCCGAACGCAGGGAAACCTCATGCTCCGGGCTGATGCCGCCGAACAGAACACATACGCTTAATTTTTTCACATCAATCGCCTCATTTACAAAGTCAAAATTGGTGATGCAGCTTACCCCGGGCAAGCAACATAAATATTTTACAATTTACCTCTGGAATTCCCAGCCCACCGTGGTATAATAGCAGAACGATAGAACGATCAAGGAGGGAATGCCATGCAAATTGAATTGTCGTCCAAGGAGTTCCGCAGGCTGCTGGATCTGGTTTACATCGGAAACTGGATCATGAATTCCACACGTGGTGACGACCGGTTCCAGGATTATGACAATCTGGAGAGCAAGCTCTTCGGCCTGTGCCGCGGAACCAAGCTGCAGGCGCTGGTAGAGCCGTGGAACGGCACCTATGTCCCCTCCCGCGCTTATGAAGAGGGTGGGATCCAGGAGGTCATTGCCTACTACGAGGACAATACGTTCTACGAGATCCTGGCGGAGGAACTGTCACGCAGGGATATGGACTATGCGGACATCACGCCGGATAACTACGACGAAATCAACAGCCGGATGCTCCAATACATGCAGGAATTTGAAAGCAGTGGACTGGACCATCTGGTTCTGGATAATCCATAACGCGCACACTGGGCCGCTCTGCGGCCCTTTTTTTTATTTCAGCAGGTTTTCACCGGCACGGAAAATGTCCCCTGCACCTACGGTGAGGATCACATCTCCCGGCTGTGCCAGATCCTTCAGCCGCTGGGTGACCTCCGGAAGTGTGGCGCAGTAGTACCCGCCCGGCAGCCTCGCCAGCAGGTCCTTTGAGGAGATGCCAATGGTATTGCGCTCCCTGGCGGCATAAATCTCCGCAAGGATGACCACATCCGGCCGCTTCAGCTGCTCTACAAAATCGTCGAACAACGCGCTGGTACGGGAATAAGTATGGGGCTGGAACGCGAAAATCATCCGCTTATACCCCATTGCCTTTACCGCATCAATCGTCGCAGCCAGCTCGCCGGGATGGTGGGCATAATCGTCGAAAACGTCGGCGCCATGGTAGGTGCCTTTGAACTCCATACGCCGCCCGGCGCCGTGGAAGCTCTCCAGCCCCCGTGTTACAGTCTCCCCTGGGATACCCATTTTCCATGCGACTGCCGCGGCCGCAAGCGCATTTTTCGCATTGTGCCGACCGTAGACGCCCAGATGGATGGAGCAGTAGAGCTGCCCATCGCAAACGACCTGGAAGGTGCGAAAATCAGTCGAGAGATTCACACCGCGGATGCGGTTCTGCTCGCCAAAGCCAAAGGGAATATACTCGAGCCCCTGAAGCGTCTGCATGGTGTTTTCATCATCGCCATTGGCGAGGATCCCCCCGGTGGAAAGCTGGGCGAACTTCCGGAAGGATTTCTCCACATCCTGCAAATCCTTGAAATAATCCAGGTGATCGGCCTCAATGTTCAGCACAACTGCCAGCGTAGGGAAGAAATTCAGGAAGGAATCGCAGTATTCGCAGCTTTCCAGCAGGATCGTGTCCCCATTTCCCACACGGTGCCCGGCGTGAAGCAGCGGCAGATACCCGCCGATCATAACCGTGGGGTCCATATTCGCCTCCATGAAAATGTGGGTGACCATGGAGGTCGTAGTTGTTTTCCCGTGGGTGCCGGAAATGCATACCGCATTTTTGTACGCCTGCATGATCACGCCCCAGGCCTGCGCCCGTTCAAATACCGGAATGCCATTGGCCCTGGCCCAAGCTATTTCCGGATTATCGTTGTGTACAGCCGCAGTGCGGATGACACACTCCGCACCGAAGACATTTTCCGCACGGTGGCCAATGGATACATGAATCCCCTTTTCCATCAGCTCATCCGTGGAAACAGAGGAATTCATATCGGAGCCTGTGACAGTCAGGCCCATTCCCTGAAGCACCAGGCCAAGCGGACGCATGGAAACACCGCCGATGCCGATCAGATGCACTCGCCTGCCGGGCCGAATATAATCGCGAATTGCTACGCCGCTATGATTCATATAGATTGAAACTCCAATTTCTGTATCAATATCCCATGTATTATATATCATATCCCATGAATTTACAACTGCAAAAGGGGCTTTTTTTGCGATAGAGTCATTGCACAGCCAATTTCTCCAGGCACAAAAAAGACGACCCGCGAGGGGTCGTCCTATGTTGGCATTACCTATTTTCACGGCCAGTCGCCCGGCAACTATCGTCGGCGCA
>JAJQHS010000118.1 GCA_021199635.1 Bacillota bacterium | reverse complement strand
GCGCTGGTGGGGTGTATCGTGGCGTCGTCCGGGCTGCTGTTCCAGTACTGGCAGCTGGAGAGTGCCGCGGTGGCGGTATACCTGCTGCGCATTGGCCTGGGCGTATTCGCCGCGTGGGTGTTCGGCGCGGCGATGGAGCGGCGGGACCCGGTGGTGGACTGGATGGTATCCGGCCTGAGCGTGCTGGCGCTGGCGCAGGTGGCGCCCGTTCCCTACCTGGGGCTGGGGTACATAGCAGTGGGCACCCTGACCATGGCGGGGGCATTCCCGGCGGCGGCGCTGGGTGGGCTGGCGCTGGACCTGGCTCAGGTGACGGCGGTGCCCATGGCGGCGGTGGCCAGCCTTGCCTACCTCCTGCGGCTGATCCCCGGGATCCCGGAACGCAGCCGGTATTTCGCGCCACCGGTGTGCTACCTTCTGGTGATGCTGCTGTGCGGCGTGTGGGACATGGCGCCCCTGCCGGGGCTGGTGATCGGCGGGGCGCTGGCCATGCTCGTGCCGGGGAGGCCGGGGCTTTCCAGGCGCCGGGGGGAAACCGGTGTGGCACAGGTGCGGCTGGAGATGGCCTCCACGGTGATGGGCCAGGCGCGGCACCTGCTCGCCCAGGTGGAGGATGCGCCCATTGACGAGCAGGCGCTGATCGCCCGGGCGGCGGAGCGGGCGTGCAGCAGCTGCCCCTGCCGGAAAAGCTGTAAGGAGAAGCCAGCCCAGATGCCCACCACGCTGCTCCATCGCCCGCTGGGTAACGGCGCGGACCTGCCCAGCGCCTGCCGGAAATCCGGGCGGCTGCTGCAGGAGCTGCGGCGCAGCCAGGAGCAGCTGCGGCTGATCCGTGCGGACCGGGACAGGCAGATGGAATACCGGGCGGCGGTGGTGCAGCAGTACCAGTTCCTGTCTGAGTATTTGCAGGACGTGTCCGATTCCCTGGCGCAGCGGGCGCAGCCCACCCGGCAATGGTTCCAGCCGGAGGTGGCTGCCTGCACCGCCGGGATGGAGCGGGAGAACGGGGACCGGTGCGTATGGTTCGCCGGGGTGGAGTGCCGCTACTATTTGCTGCTGTGCGACGGCATGGGCACCGGGGCGGAGGCCGCCCGGGAGGCGCAGACCGCCTGCGGGATGCTCCGGAAGCTGCTGAGCGTCGGTTATCCCGCCCAGTACGCCCTGCGGTGGGTCAACAGCCTCTGCGCGCTGCGGGGATGCGCCGGTGCGGTTACAGTGGACCTGGCGGAGCTCCGCCTGGACACCGGTCGGGTGACGCTGTATAAATGGGGCGCCGCGCCGTCGTACCTGATCTCCGGCGGGGACATGATAAAGGTCGGGACAGCCACGCCGCCCCCGGGGCTGTCGGTGACCGACGGCCGGGAGACGGTGGAGCGGCTGTCCCTGCGGAAGGGGGAAACGCTAGTGCTGCTCAGCGATGGCGCGGGCGGAGAGGAAGCCCTGCGCAAGGCCTGGAACGCGGCATTCTCATCGCCTGGGGAGCTGGCGGAGAGAATTTTGCAGAGCAGCCAGGCGGACGGCTCGGACGATGCCACTGTCGCCGTGGCGCGCCTTTTTGCCGCCGCCGTGCCCCCATCATAGCACAGGAAAACAGAGAAAACTGTCGAAACACAAGATGTAGACGATAAAAAAGGGAAATTAACACAATATTTAGGGAAAAGGGAAGTTTCCACCCGGAAAAAGCGGGATTTTTCCAAAAAAATCCTTGACAATGGGCGGAAACTCCGCTACAATATATAAGCCTGCGTGCGCAGGCTATCCTTGCTCCCGGCGCGGCCGGGGGCCAGAAGTCCAAAAGGAGGTGCAAACAACATGGCTAAGATCACCGGTAAGTATGAGGTGCTCTACATCATCGACCCTGCCCAGGGCGAGGAGGGCATCGCAGCACTTGTGGAAAAGTTCAAGGCAATGGTGGAAGCGGAGGGAACCCTGACCAACATTGACGAGTGGGGCAAGCGTCGGCTGGCGTACCCCATCAACGATCTGCCCGAGGGCTACTACGTTCTGATGAACTACGAGTCCAAGCCCGATTTCCCCGCGGAGCTGGAGCGTGTGATGAAGATCACCGACGGCGTCCTGCGCAGCCTGACCACCGTCACGGAAGCGTAAGGAGGAACCAAAATGCTCAATCACATTGTCATCATGGGCCGCCTGACCCGGGACCCTGAGCTGCGCCGTACCGGCAGCGGCATTGCCGTCGCCAGCTTTACGGTTGCGGTGGATCGGGATTTCGGGCCGAAAGATGGCGGCGAGAAGGAAACCGATTTCATCGACTGCGTCGCCTGGCGGCAGACGGGAGAATTCGTGTCCAAGTATTTCACCAAGGGGAGCATGATCGTGGTCTCCGGCCGGCTCCAGATCCGGAACTGGACGGATAAGGAGGGCAATAAGCGCCGCAGCGCTGAGGTCGTGGCAGATAACGTCTACTTCGGCGAGAGCAAGCGCAGCGCTGACTCCGGCTCCTACGGCGCAAATTCTTACGGCGGCAATTCCTATTCCGCTCCGTCCCCCGCGCCCAGCTACGGCGGCTATTCCGCCCCGGCGGCACCGGCATCGGATTTTGCAATGCTGGATGACGACGACGCCCAGCTGCCCTTCTGATTGCCTCAGGACCCCAGACTTTTCTACAAGACCATACGAAGGAGGTTATTTCCATGGCCAACGAACAGCGTGTTCGCCCCCGCAAGCGCAAGAAGGTTTGCGCATTCTGCGTGGATAAGGTGACCAGCATTGATTACAAGGACACCGCGAAGCTCCGCCGCTACCTGTCCGAGCGCGGCAAGATTCTGCCCCGCCGCACCACCGGCACCTGCGCGGCGCACCAGCGTGACCTGACCACCGCCATTAAGCGCGCCCGTCAGATCGCTCTGCTGCCCTACGTTGCGGATTGATACTGCGCCCAGTCCCCCGGGATCTCCCGGGGGATTTTTTTGCCCTTCCGGGGTGTTCCTCCGCCGGGCAAAAAGAGGTGCGTTACCGCCAGAGGATCCGATCCCCGCGCGATAACGCACTGCCGTACTATTTTTTGCTTATCAGTTCCCACAAAACAGCAATGGGAAACAGCAATATCATCACTACGCACATAGGCTTTCCCTCCCCACAGACTTTTCAATCCCATCCATTGCCTGCGCTGCCTGTCGGCAGCTTTATTTTCCCAGCAGCTGGTCCAGCGCCAGGTGCTTCTTCCGCTCGTCCAGCGCGGTGATCGCCTCCCGCAGGAGCCGGTCCCATTCCCGGGCTGTAAGATGCTCGTCCATGCCGGTGGCCAGGTATGTGCAGCCAGGCAGCCGCCGGTTCCCGAATTGCCGGGCGAACGCCTGATCTACGCCCATCGCCGCCGCAAAGGGCGCCATCTGGTAGAAGTAGTCCGGGTTCTGCCGCAGCAGGTGCTTTGCGGTGTCGCTGGGGATGGATTTCAGGTAATGCCGCAGCCCCAGCAGCTCCCCCCGGAGCTGCTTGCCGGCCTCGCTCCGCCTGCCGCCATAGGCGCAGGCCAGCCCGGCCAGAAGCTGGAAGCCAATCACCAGCAGGGCCAGAGTCCCCTTCCCTGCCAGGATCCCCAGCACCAGCCACACGATACCCCAGACGCTGGCCGACCACAGGGGCCATTTGCTCCGCAGGTGCAGGCATTTCCCCGCAGACTGGAGCTGCCAGGAAACTGCCCCGCCGAGGATGCCCAGCAAAATGGAGGCGATCACCCGCCAGACGGTATCCACCGCCATGGCGGAGGCCAGGGAGATCCCGGACAGAATGCCGACGACAGCGGCCAGCGCCCGGAACAGGTAGGGGTTGCCGGAGGTGGGCAGATAATAGTACCGCCCGTTGGGGAAGCTGCCCGCCGCCTTCCGTGCCAGGCGGGCGTAATGGTAGCCGGTGCCGTCCACCATCCGCTTTTTGCCGAACAGGGAGCGGAAGCAGCGGACCTCGAAGGCACTGCGCTCGTTGCCCATGTCCATACGCTTGTGCAGGAGCACCCGGCCGTTATCGTCCAGCTGGATCAGCAGGTAGCCCATCTGTGCCCAGGACAGCACATCATGGTAAAATCCACGCCCTGCCCGGTCAGGCAGCAGCCCACCTCCCCGGCGTTCATCCCCTCCGGGGCTTTGGTGCGGCGCAGCCGCTTGGGCGGAGGACAGCGCAGGCACAGCAGCCAGTAAACCGCCGCCAGGGCAGCGCAGCCGACCATGGCGATGTCGTAAGCGTCCACCGACCAGGTTTTGGTGGGGGACTGGGGGAACATATTTTCCGAAACGGCCAGGGTCATGACCACCGTGTCGTGGTCCTTCAGCGTTTCTGTGAAGGTGCCGGAGATGACAGCGCCGCTGACGGTGTAGTCCATCTGCTCCTCCATGGTCTGCTCCGGGTAATAGGTGCTGGAGAAGCTGGGGGTTTCCGTGATGTCCCCCGGCAACTGAATGGAAAATTCCATGCTTTCCACCGGGTAGGCGAAGCCGGACAGAAGCTCCAGGCTCAGGGTCAGGGTGCCGTTCTTCCCGGCGGTCACCGCATCCGGCAGCGTGTAGAGGATCCGGAAGGTATACGTGCCCGTCCCGGTGAGGACGCCGGACAGGTCCACCTGCCGGGACTGGCTGGTGGTGACGGTGCTGGCGGCGCTGCCGTTCAGGGAGATGTCAATGGCCGAGGCGGGCAGCGGGAAGAACGCGCTGGACGCGGCCTCCTCCACCCGCATGGTGATGGTCAGCGCCACCTGGCACTCGCCGGTGGAGGAGATGGTGGTGACGCTTTGCAAATCCGATACGGCGCTGGCGGCCAGTACCGGCGTCGCCAGCAGCAGGCAGCAAAGAACCACGATCAAAATCCGACGCACAGCGACACCCCCCGGCAAAAAATTCTGCAACTATTTTACCATGACTGTGCAAAAATTGCAATACCAATTGCGCTGCGGTGGGGTCAGCGGCGCTCCATTCTCTGGATATAGCCGCAGATCAGCTGGGCGGCGGCTTCCTCGCCGATGGAGGTGTCGATGCAGAGCTCATAGCCGTGGGGGTCGCCCCATTCCCGGCCGGAAACCTGCCGGTAGTACGCGGCTCTGGCAGCATCGGAGCGGGCGACGCTCTTTTTCGCGGCCTCCGGGCTGTCGCCGTACATTTCCATGACCTTTTGCTCCCGGAACGGCCGTGGCGCATAGAGGAAGACCCGCACCACGTTGGGATAATTCCGCAGGACATAGTCCGCCGAGCGGCCGATCAGCACGCACGCGCCGGCATCCGCGATGTGGCAGATGGCCTTCTCCTGGGCGGCGATCGCCCGCTGGATGGGGTCGGAGGTGAGGTAAAGCTCCCGCATGACCGCGTTTTCGTCAGAATTGATGCCGGAAATAAATTCCTGCGCCAGCCCGCTCTCCCGGGCGGCTACGGCCACCAGCTCCTTATAGTAGCAGGGCACATCCAGCTTTTGGGCGACCAGCTGGCCGATCCGCTTGCCGGCGGAGCCATGCTCCCGGGCGATGGTCAGGATCACGCCCGGGCGGGAGGGCTGGATGGCCGCCGACGGGGTCTGCGCCTGGCTCTGCTGGGACAGCGATTTCCAGACCCGCACCATCACCACCGCGGTGACCAGGATCGCCAGGATATCCGCAATGGGCGCGGCCCAGAAGATGCCGGTGACTCCCAGCATTGTGGGGATGATCAGGCTCAGCACGATCAGCAGCGCGTCCCGCAGGATGGACAGGGGCGCGGCGGCCCTGGCCCTGCCGATGGACTGCAGAAAGATAGCGCACACCTTCTGGATGCAGGTCAGCAGGATCAGGGACAGATAGATCCGCAGGCACGCCACAGCAAAGGAAAAGTAGACTGGGTCTTCTGCCGAGCCGAACATCCGGATGAACATTCCGGGGAGCAGCTCAAACAGCGCGGCGCAGATCAGCCCGATGACCACGGTCCACTGGAGCATCCGCTTCAGCAGCTCCCGCACCCGGTCATAGTTTTTCGCGCCGTAATTGTAGCCCACGATAGGCTGCGCCCCGGCGGCAATGCCGATGGCGATGTTCAGCACGATCTGGAACAGCTTCATGATCACCACAAATGCGGCCAGGGGAATGTCCGAGCCGTAGCTGGACTGGGCGCCATACTTCACCAGAAGGATATTGTTCACCACCGTGATGACCACGATGGACAGCTGGGTCAGCAGGCTGGAGGTCCCCAGCGCCATGACCGGCTTGAGCAGGGAGAGCCGGGGCACAAAGCTGCCCGGGCGCAGGGAAAAGGTCTTGGGGTGGCGGAAATACAGGGCACAGACCAGGAAGCTGAAGAACTGGCCGATGATGGTGGCCCAGGCCGCGCCCTGGATACCCATGTCCAGCACGAAGATGGCCACAGGGTCGCCGATGATGTTGATCACCGCGCCCACCAGCATGGCGCCCATGGCATATCTGGGGCTGCCGTCCGCCCGGATGATGGAGGCCAGGGTGTTCTGCACCATGGCGAAGGGCATCATGGCAAATACGATCCTGCCGTAATCATGCGCCATGCGCAGATTGGCGTCCGTGGCGCCGATGAGCAGGAGCAGGCCGTCGCCCCACAGATAGGCGATGGCGATCACCACCAGGCCGGACAGGAAGGAACCGGTGATCGCGCCGCCCACGCTGCGGGGGATGTCCTTCGTTTCACCCCGCCCCAGGCTGACGCTCAGCGCGGCGGCCGCGCCGTCGCCGAAGAACAGACTCAGGCCCCAGCCTACCACGGTGATGGGGAAAATTACGCCGGTGGCGGCGTTGCCCAGATAGCCCACGCCGTTGCCCACGAAAATCTGATCCACGATGTTATACAGGCACGAAATGATCAGCGAGCAGATGCAGGGAATGGCGAATCTGCGCAGAAGCGTGCCTACCTTTTCTGTACCGAGATAATTGCTGTTTTCCATAAAAACCTCCTTGATTTGGGCAAAAAAACAGCACACGCAGACGCGTGTGCCGTCAGAAAATGCCGCCAACACATCGCGCAAGTGTACCGTGATCAGTCTTACGCGCGAATGCGCTGCCTGTGTCGTTGATTGCCTGTTTGCAAGGCAAAAGTATACCGCAAAATTGCCTGAAATGCAAGGCGGCTTTTTTTACGAAGTTTTTCCCGGGCGGAGGTTGTGCAGATTGAACAATCCGCGGCGTGGTCAGACCTTCTGCTCCGTCGGGACGAAATCCAGCGTCAGGGTCTTCAGGTCGGTGGTCATCTGTGTGTATTTCACTCCGGCGGCGGCAAGCATCCGCTTGGAGGCCTGGGTTTCCGGGCTGTCGGCGTACTTGTCGGACAGGTACAGGACCTCCTTCACGCCGCACTGGATGATGGCCTTGGCGCACTCGTTGCAGGGGAACAGCGCCACATACAGCCGGCTGCCCCGCAGGTCGCGGCCGTTGGCGTTGAGGATGGCGTTCAGCTCCGCGTGCACCACGTAGGGGTACTTGGTGTCCTCACCCACCCGGCTCCAGGGGAACTCATCGTCGCTGCAGCCCTTGGGCATGCCGTTGTAGCCGGTGGAGATGATGATATTGTCCGGGGACACGATACACGCGCCCACCTGGGTGTTGGGGTCCTTGCTCCGGTGGGCGGCCAGAATGGCAATGCCCATGAAATATTCGTCCCAGCTGATGTAGTCCGTGCGCTTCATAATTTACCCTCCTTTGGTTGGAATGACGGTGGATTTTCGGGTCAATCGAAGAAATCCTTCAGATTTTCAAAGAATTTCTTGGCTTTCGGTGTGCCGTTTTTATCCAGCGAGCCGTCCAGCTGGCGCAGAAGCTCCTTCTGCTCCTTGGTCAGCTTTGTGGGGGTCTCCACCACCACAGTGAACCGCTGGTCGCCCCGGCGGCGGGAATTGTTCACCGAGGGGATGCCCTTGCCGGGCAGGGTGAAGGTGGTGCCTGTCTGGGTGCCCTCCGGGATCTGGTAGGTCACCTTGCCGTCCAGGGTGGGGATCTGTATCTCCGCGCCCAGCGCCGCCTGGGTGAAGGAGATGGGCACCTCGCACAGCACGGTGGTGTCCTGACGGGTAAAGATGGGGTGGCGCTTGATCTGGATCTCCACCAGCAAGTCGCCGCTGGGCCCGCCGTTGGCGCCTACGCAGCCCTCGCCCCGCACCCGGACGCTCTGCCCGGCGTCCACGCCTGCGGGGACCTTTACCTTGATTTTCTTGGTGCGGCGCACCTTGCCCTTGCCCCGGCAGGTGGTGCAGGGGGTTTTGATGGTTTTGCCCCGCCCGCCGCACTGGGGGCATACGGAGGAGGACTGCATGGTCATGCCCATGAAGTTCTGGGTCGTGCGCACCTGGCCGGTGCCACGGCAGTAGGAGCAGGTTTCCACCACGCCGTCTGCCGAGCCGGTGCCGGAGCAGGCGGAGCAGTTTTCGATCCGCTGGGCGGAAACCTCCTTCTCACATCCGAAGGCGGCCTCCTCGAAGGTCAGATCCAGCCGCGCGCCCACATTTTCGCCCCGCCGGGGGCTGTTCTGGCTGCTCCTGCCGGAGCTGCCGCCGCCGAAGAAGGAGCCGAAAATGTCCCCCAGGTCGCCGAAATCCCCAAAGCCGCCGAAGCCGCTGCCGTAGCCGCCCTGCCCGGCGCCGTAGTTGGGGTCCACTCCGGCGAAGCCGAACTGGTCGTAGCGGGCGCGCTTATCGTCGTCGGAGAGGATCTCATAGGCCTCCGAGGCTTCCTTGAATTTCTCCTCGGCCTCCTTGTTGTCCGGGTTCCGGTCGGGGTGATATTTCAGCGCCAGCTTGCGGTAGGCCTTCTTTATTTCTTCAGCGCTGGCGCTTTTGTCCACGCCCAGCACCTCATAATAATCGCGTTTATTGTCAGCCATATTTCCTTTTCACCTCTGCGTGGTTTTATGCTCTGTGCCGCCGGAAAGCCCCGGACGACACGATAAGGGGCGGCTCACGCCGCCCCTTTTGTGGGGACCGATCAGTCCACGCTTTCGTAGTCGGCGTCAACCACACCATCGTCGCCCTGGTTCCCGGCGCCGGGCTGGCCCTGCTCACCGGACTGCTGGTACAGCTTCTCGCTGACCGCGTAGAAGGCCTTCTGGACTTCCTCGGTGGCGCTCTTGATGGCGGCAATGTCGTTGCCCTTGTTCAGCTCCTTCAGACGGTCCACGGCGCTCTGGATGGAGGACTTCTCCTCGTTGGAGATCTTGTTGCCCAGGTCGGCCATGGTCTTCTCCGTCTGGTAGATGATCTGGTCAGCGGCGTTGTGGGCGTCCACCTCATCCTTGCGGGCCTTGTCCTCGGCGGCGTACTGCTCCGCTTCCCGGACGGCCTTGTCGATGTCGTCCTTGCTCAGGTTGGTGGAGGCGGTGATGGAGATGTTCTGCTCCTTGCCGGTGCCCAGGTCCTTAGCGGAGACCTTCACAATGCCGTTGGCGTCGATGTCGAAGGTGACCTCGATCTGCGGCACGCCCCGGGGCGCGGGCGCGATGCCGCTGAGCTGGAATCTGCCCAGGGTCTTATTGTAAGCAGCCATTTCCCGCTCGCCCTGGAGGACATGCACCTCGACAGAGGTCTGGCCGTCCGCGGCGGTGGAGAAGATCTGGCTCTTGCGGGTGGGGATGGTGGTGTTCCGGTCGATCAGCCGGGTGAACACGCCGCCCATGGTCTCAATGCCCAGGGACAGCGGGGTGACGTCCAGCAGCAGGATGTCCTGCACGTCGCCGGTGAGCACGCCGCCCTGGATGGCAGCGCCGACGGCCACGCACTCGTCCGGGTTGATGCCCTTGAAGCCTTCCTTGCCGGTGAGCTTCTTCACCGCGTCCTGCACGGCGGGGATCCGGGTGGAGCCGCCTACCAGCAGCACTTTGTTCAGGTCGCTGTACTTCAGGCCGGCGTCGCTCATGGCCTGACTGACGGGCTTCATGGTGCGCTCCACCAGGTCTGCGGTCAGCTCGTTGAATTTCGCCCGGGTCAGCGTCACGTCCAGGTGCTTGGGGCCCTCGGCGTTGGCGGTGATATAGGGCAGGTTGATGGCGGTGGAGGTGACGCCGGACAGCTCGATCTTCGCTTTCTCGGCCGCCTCCTTCAGCCGCTGCATGGCGGCCTTGTCGCTGGACAGGTCGATGCCCTCCGCCTTCTTGAATTCGGTCACCAGGTAGTTTATGATCCGCTGGTCGAAATCGTCGCCGCCCAGATGGGTGTCGCCTGCGGTGGCCTTCACTTCTACCAGGCCGTCGCCGATCTCCAGGATGGACACATCGAAGGTGCCGCCGCCCAGGTCGTAGACCATGATGGTCTGCTCATTTTCCTTGTCCAGGCCGTAGGCCAGCGCGGCCGCGGTGGGCTCGTTGATGATCCGCTTCACGTCCAGGCCGGCGATCTTGCCGGCGTCCTTGGTGGCCTGGCGCTGGGAGTCGGAGAAGTAGGCGGGCACGGTGATCACCGCTTCGGTGACGGGCTGGCCCAGATAGCTTTCGGCGTCGGCCTTCAGCTTCTGCAGGATCATTGCGCTGATCTCCTGGGGGGTGTAGCCCTTGCCGTCGATGTTCACGTGGTAATTCTCGCCCATGTGCCGCTTGATGGATGCCACGGTGCGGTTGGCGTTGGTGACGGCCTGACGCTTTGCCACCTGACCCACCATGCGCTCGCCGGTCTTGGAGAACGCCACCACAGAGGGAGTCGTTCTGCCGCCCTCCGCGTTGGCGATGACTACGCTCTCACCGCCTTCCAGAACGGCGACGCAGGAATTGGTAGTACCCAGATCAATACCGATAATTTTTCCCATAATAATATCCTCCTCAAATTCTGAATGAATGGTTTTATATGATGAATGGTGTTATATGTTTACGGGCGGGCTAATTGGCCACCTGCACCATGGCGAAGCGGACAATTTTATCACCCATCCGGAAGCCCTGCTGAAATACCTGGGCGACGGTGTTTTCCGGAAGGTTCTCGTCGTCCACATGGAGCACCGCGTTGTGCAGCTTGGGGTCGAAGGGGTCGCCCTCCGCGCCGAAGATCTCCACGCCCAGGCCGGTGAGGATCTTGGTCAGCTCCGTCATGGTCATTTCCACGCCCTTTTTGAAGGCGGTGTCCTGGGTCTCCTGCTTCAGCGCCCGGGCCAGATTGTCGTAAACCGGCAGGAGCTTTTCCACGGCATCGGCTTTCCCGTTGGCGTAGGAGGTCTCCTTTTCCTTGGCGGTGCGCTTGCGGAAATTGTCGTATTCCGCGGCCAGCCGCAGGTGGGCGTCATGCTCGGCGTTGTATTTTTCCTCGAAGGGGTTGGGTTCCGGCATTTCCGGCTCCTGGGACGTTTCCGCCGCGTCCTCCTTCGGCGGTTCCGGCGGAGTGGTGTTGATTTCCTTATCCTTATCCTTTTTTGCCACGGTTATGCCTCCTGGTTTTCTGATTCGCCCGGTGCCTGGGGCAGCTGGGCCTGCTCGGGTTTATTGAATAGCTTGCTCAGACTCTCGGCGAAGTAGCTCAGCCGGGCGGTGATCTTCGCGTAGTCCATCCGTGTGGGACCCACCACGCCGATGACGCCCTCCATGCCTTCGCCAATGTCGAATTTTGTCATGACGACCGAGGTATCCTTCAGCTCCGCCGATACATTTTCCGGCCCCACCAGGACCTTGGTCCCGTTGGCGCCCCGCATGACCGCGGGCAGGCCGGAGAGGGATTCGGTGTCCAGCGTGGACAGGAGCTTCTGCGCCTTGTGGATGTCCTGGTATTCCGGCTGGTCCAGCAGCCGCACATGCCCGGCCACGGCCATATCGGTGGAGGCCTGGCTGCGGAGGGTTTCCAGCGTGAAATCCACGATCACCGGCACCAGCGACGCGGCTGCGCCTGCGGAGCCGGATACCCGCTCCAGCAGCGCCGGGGTGAATTCCTCCGGGGAAAGCCCCGTCATAGCGGCGTTCAGCACGGCGGAAAGCAGCTTCAGCTCACTCTCGCCCACGTTCAGGGGCAGCTTGATCAGCTTGTTCACCACCTGCTCGTTGGAGAGCATCACCACCAGGATGAAGCTCCCGGTGCCCGCCAGGATCAGCTCGTAGCGCTTCACCGTCGCGCCCCCGGTACGGGAGGCTACGGAGATGGCGGGCAGGTCCGTGGCCTGGGATACCAGCCTGGCGACCTGGTCCATCATCTTATCCACCTGCTGCATTTTCTCCTCAATGGCGGAGTTGATGGAGCGGGTTTCGTCCATGCTCAGGCGGTAGTCCGCCATCAGCTCATCCACATACAGCCGGTACCCGGCGGCGGATGGAACGCGGCCCGCGCTGGTATGGGGCTGCTCCAGGTAGCCCATGGCGGTCAGCTCGGCCATTTCGTTGCGAATGGTAGCGGAGGAGAAATTCATATTGGGAAGCTCCGCGATGGCCTTGGAGCCAACCGGCTCTGCGGTGCGGATGTACAGGTCCACGACGGAGCGCAGCACCTTCTTTTTCCGTTCGGTCAGTTCCATATCTCTCCTCCTTTCGGTTAGCACTCCTTTCGTTTGAGTGCTAAACACACTATACACCACTGTCCCCGTCTTGTCAAGGGGTTTGGGTTTGAATTATTTTTGAATTTTTTGCAATTGCCTGTTCATATTCGGCAAAGCGGAATTTGGGTTTGACATCTCAGGGGCCTTATGATAAAATGTGGCGGAAAAAGAGGAGGTATTTCATGAAAACACAAAAACTGACAGTCAAGGACCTGGCGCTTTGCGCCCTGTTTGCCGCAGTGACGGCCATCTGCGCGTGGATCTCCCTTCCGGTGCTGCAGATCGCTTTCACCATGCAGACCTTTGCCATATTCCTGGTGCTGTTTACCCTGGGCGGCAGACGCGGCACCATTTCCATTCTGGTCTACCTTCTGCTGGGCGCCGTGAATCTTCCGGTGTTTTCCGGCTTTAAGGGCGGCATGTCGGCGATTCTGGGGATCACCGGCGGCTATATCTGGGGCTTCCTGCTCTCCGGGCTGGCCTACTGGCTGATCACCGCCAAGCTTGGCGAGAAATTCGCCATCCCCGCCGCCGCTGTGGGGCTGGTGGTGTGCTACGCCTGCGGGACCGCCTGGTTCGTGTGCATTTCCGGGACCTATACCTGGTGGAGCGCGCTTTCGATCTGCGTCCTCCCCTACATCATCCCCGACTGCGTGAAGATCGCTCTGGCCTGGGTGCTTTCCCGGCGGCTGGCGCGCTTCGCGAACTGACGGCATGGGGAAATTCACGCTTCGCCGTGTGCCCAGCGGCGTGCGGTTCGACCTGCGGGCATCCAATGGGGAGGTCATCGCCTCCTCAGAGGTGTACCGCACCCTGGCCGCCTGCCGGGCGGGGGCGCAGAGCGTCCGCCGCTGTGCCGCCGCGGCCAATGTGGAGGACCTAACCGCCGGGGACGGCGGGCAGATCGCCAACCCCAAGTTCCAGCTTTTCCAGGACCGGGCGGGGCAGTTCCGCTTTCGCCTGAAGGCCAGGAACGGCCAGGTCATCGCCGCGTCCGAGGGCTACCGCACCAAGGCTGGGGCGCTCAGCGGCATGGAAAGCGTCCGCGCCAATGCCCCCGGGGCGGCGCTGGACTGGGCGGATTGAACGCACATAAATTTCCCCTCCGGGCATAGATTGTCCACAGGAGGGGATTTTTTATGCGCAAACGGGATGTACTTCTGGTGATCGGGGCGCTGGTTGCCGCGCTGACGGCAGCGGCGTGGATCCTTCACAGTGATATTATGTCAACCGGCTCGTGGGGCCTGAGCTTCCGGCAGGAGGGCGCGCCCCCGGTGGGCCCGGCGTCCCAGAGCCAGCTGGCGGAGTATGACGCCGCCTATCTGGGGGATACCAGCCAGAAGGTGATCTACCTGACCTTCGACGCGGGGTATGAAAACGGCTGCACCGCAAAAATTCTGGATGTGCTGAAGGCGCACCAGGCGCCCGCTGCCTTTTTCCTGGTGGGCAATTACATCCAGCAGAACGGCGACCTGGTGCGCCGCATGGTGGCGGAGGGGCACATCGTGGGCAACCACACCATGCACCACTATGATATGAGCCGGCTGTCCGATGCTGACGCGTTCCGGGAGGAGCTGCAGGCGCTGGAAACACTGTACTATCAGACCACCGGGCAGGAAATGGAGAAATATTACCGCCCGCCCCAGGGGATCTACAGCCAGGAAAACCTGGAAATGGCCCAGGAACTGGGCTACAAAACCGTATTCTGGAGCCTTGCGTATGTGGACTGGAACAATGACGACCAGCCTACGGCGGAGTATGCCTTCGGCAAGCTGCTGCCCCGCATCCACCCCGGCGCGGTGGTGCTGCTTCACTCCACCTCCCAGACCAACGCCCAGATCCTGGACGAGCTGCTGACGAAGTGGGAGCAGATGGGCTACCGTTTTGCCCCGATCTCCGAGCTGTGGGAGAATTGAGCCCTTGCCCCTATCGATCCCGGTAGGGCCGTGTGCCCACACACGGCCACCACAATGTCCGACGACTGCCGCACCAAAAATGGTACGACGTCGGGGTGCCCGGTGGCCGCATGTGGGCATGCGGCCCTACGGAAATTTTGCAATTATCATGTCCGGAATTTCACCAACCCCGGTAGGGCCGTGTGCCCACACACGGCCACCACAATGTCCGATGACGGCAGCACCAAAATGGTACGATGTCGGGCTGCTGTTGTGCCCACACACGGCCACAGCCCCTGGGATCCTGTCAGCCCCGCTTCTTTGCCTTCCGGGAGTGCTTCAGGCTGACCATCAGCAGGCACGCCCAGCCGAACATGCCCAGCAGCCAGCTCTGCCCGCAGATCATGGGGGTGGACACCACGATCAGCAGCCAGTACAGCAGCTTCCCGCCGGCGTCCGACGCGTAGAAGGACAGGAAATTGGCGATGATGGCCGCCATCGTCAGCCCCAGGGACAGCAGGCTGAGATTGCGCACCCGCACGATGTCCCGGCGGCTGCCCGCCCGGATGGCCTCGTACAGCAGCACCCCCGCCGGGAGGTAGAAGCATACGGCGGCGCAGACCAGCACGCCGTAAAGCACACCCTCCGGATTGGGGATAAAGCCCAGCGCGGTGCAGAGAATATACATGACCGCCCAGGCGATATACAGAGATTTTGCGTTCTTCATAGTGCCCTCCTTGCAGGCAGGGTGACGGATTCGGGTATCAACCGACATTATACCCGATGAATGGCGGCTTGACAAGGAAAAAATGCTGGACAGCAGAGGATAACTCTGCTATAATTGTAGGATAACGGAGAACAAATCTGAACAAAAGGGGTGAAAACCCATGAGATGTCCGTATTGCGGCGACCTGGAGAGCAAGGTGGTGGATTCCCGCCGCTCCGACGATGGCGGCAGCATCCGCCGCCGCCGGGAGTGTATCGCCTGCCAGCGTCGCTTTACCACCTATGAAACGGTGGAAAGTATGCCCATCATCGTGGTCAAGCGGAATGGGACCCGTCAGAATTTCGACCGGAACAAGCTATGCAAATCCATGGTGCACGCCTTTGACAAGCGGCAGGTGGAGATCGAGGTGCTGGATCGCATCGCCATGGAGATCGAGCAGAGCATCCAGAACAGCCTGGAGCGGGAGGTCAGCACCGACAAGCTGGGGGAAATGGTCCTGGCGCGGCTGAAGCCTCTGGACGAGGTGGCGTATATCCGGTTCGCGTCGGTTTACCGCCAGTTCCAGGATGTCAGCGGCTTCATCCGGGAGATCAATCAGTACCTGGAGGAGAAGTAAGTGGATTCCCTGTTAGAACTGCTGAAGAATATGGACATCGATTCCCTGGCGGATACGCTGGTGCCGGACCTTTCCAGCGTGCTGGGGCGGGTGGAGCTGGTGCTGCGCATCGCCGTGATGGCCGGGCCACTTATGCTGCTGGGCTTTGGGCTGGTGTTCCTGCTGGCGCCGCCGAAGGAGGCCAATTACGGCCTGGGCTACCGGTTCTGGTGGGGCATGGCCAGCCTGGAGGCGTGGCAGTTCACCCAGCGCGTGGCAGGCATGGCCTGGACGGGCCTGGGCACGGTGCTGAGCATCGTCATGTCCGTGATGTGCAACGGTATGCGCGGCATGGAGATCATGGACATGGTCTGGCGTGCGGTGAAATGCCTGTGCTGGGAGCTGGGGCTGCTGGCGCTGGCGTGTCTGGTGATCAACGGGATCGTGGTGGCAAGGTTCGACCACTATGGCTTCCGCCGCGGCACATACGACGAGGAATAAGTCCGGGAGCCGGCGCAGATTTCTGCCCGGCTCCTTTTCCTGCCTTTTGGGGTGCATAAAGCGGAACGCGGATGCGCAAGATAGCCCAGGGGTGAAAAGCATGAAGCAGGAGGAAAAAAGGCCGATTCCCTGGGAAATCGCCGACCCGAAGCCGCCGGTGGTGCAGTCCGGGCACCTGGAAAACCGCAGGGCGAACGCAGATGCCCCGGGTTTTCCCGAAATAACAGTTGACAAATCCGCCCATCCCGGGATATAATACCCAGGTAATCAGACAAAGGCAGCGATGAGGAGAGTAGGCCGATTCGGGCCGTTCAGAGAGCCCCTGGAAGGTGAGAGTGGGGTACGGCAGCGGCGGCGGAACATGGCCTCGGAGCCGGGCCGCCGATAGGTAGGCGGTCACGGGTGCGCCCGTTACTGCGCGCCATGAGGCAGGGGTCCCTCTCTGCGAAACAAGGTGGTACCGCGTCATTTTTGTCGCCCTTGCATTGCGCAGGGGCGATTTTTCTATCAGGAGGAGTCAGCAATGCCAGAAAAGAAACCCTATTATATTTCCACCGCCATCGCTTACACATCCGCCAAGCCCCACATCGGCAACACCTACGAGATCGTCCTGGCCGACGCCATCGCCCGGTATAAGCGGCAGGAGGGCTACGACGTGTATTTCCAGACCGGCACGGATGAGCATGGCCAGAAGATCCAGCAGAAGGCTGAGGCCGCGGGCATCACGCCCCAGGAATATGTGGATCGGGTCAGCGGGGAGATCCGCCGCATCTGGGACCTGATGAACACCACCTACGACCGCTTTGTGCGCACCACCGACCCGGAGCACGAGAGCAAGGTGCAGAAGATTTTCAAGAAGATGTACGAAAAGGGTGACATTTACAAGGGCACCTACGTCGGGAAATACTGCACCCCCTGCGAGAGCTTCTGGACGGAGAGCCAGCTGGTGGACGGCAAATGTCCCGACTGCGGGCGGGAGGTCCAGGACGCCCAGGAGGAGGCCTACTTCTTCCGCATGAGCAAATATGCCGACCGGCTGATGCAGTATATTCAGGAGCATCCCGAGTTCATCCAGCCGGAGAGCCGGAAGAATGAGATGATCAACAATTTCCTCAAGCCCGGGCTGCAGGACCTCTGCGTTTCCCGCACCAGCTTTACCTGGGGCATCCCGGTGGAGTTTGACCCCAAGCACGTCACCTATGTGTGGCTGGACGCGCTGAGCAACTATATCACCTTCTGCGGCTACGACCCGGATGGCAACCACGACGCCCACTACAAAAAATTCTGGCCGGCGGACCTGCACCTGATCGGCAAGGACATCGTCCGCTTCCACACCATTTACTGGCCCATCTTCCTGATGAGCATGGGCGAGCCGCTGCCCAAGCAGATTTTCGGCCATCCTTGGCTGCTGGTGCAGGGGGGCAAGATGTCCAAGAGCGCGGGGAACGTGATCTACGCGGACGATCTGGTGGAGCTGTTCGGCGTGGACGCGGTGCGCTACTTCGTGCTGCATGAGATCCCCTTCGCCGCCGACGGCGTGATGACCTACGAGTTGGTCATCGAGCGGATCAACAGCGACCTGGCCAATATCCTGGGCAATCTGGTCAACCGCACCATCGCCATGGACCAGAAGTATTTCGGCGGAATCGTGCCGGAGCCCTCCGCACCGGAGGCCGTGGACGAGGAGCTGAAGGCCACAGCGCTGGCCATGCCCGGCAAGGTGGCAGGGAAGATGGCCGAATTGAAGGTGGCCGACGCCATCGACGAAATTTTCGTCCTGCTCCGCCGCGCCAATAAGTATATCGACGAGACCGCCCCCTGGGTGCTGGCCAAATCGCCTCAGAGCCGCGCCCGCCTGGGCACGGTGCTGTACAATCTGCTGGAGGCCATCCGCTTCGCGGCCATTTCCCTGGAGCCGTACCTGCCGGACACCTCCGCCCGGATGCTCTCCCAGCTGAATGCGCCCAACGGCGGGCTGGAGAGCCTGACGGCCTTCGGCGCGCTGACTGCCGGGTCCCGGGTGGGTGCCGGGGAGATCCTGTTTGCCCGGCTGGATATGGCGAAGAAAATGGAGGAGATCAACGCCTTCCAGGAGGCCAAGGCCAAGGCGGCGCTGCCGCCGCTGGAGATCGAGCCGTATGCCCAGGAGCCGGTGGATTTCGACACCTTCTGCCGCTCCGACCTTCGGGTGGTGAAGGTGAAGGACTGCCAGCGGGTGAAAAAGAGCGAGAAGCTCCTCTGCTTCACCCTGGACGACGGTAGCGGCACGGACCGGCAGATTCTCTCCGGCATTGCCAAGTTCTACCAGCCCGAGGAGCTGATCGGCAAGACCCTGGCGGCCATTGTCAATCTGCCGCCCCGGAAGATGATGGGGCTTTCCTCCAACGGGATGCTGCTGTCCGCCGTGCATACGGAGCATGGGGAGGAGAAGCTGAACCTGGTCATCCTCAGCGACAGCATTCCTGCCGGAGCCAAGCTGGGATAACCGCGCAAAGAAATACACGGGTGGACCGCTGTGCGGCCCACCCGTTTTCCTATTCTTTTGCAGTGCTTTCCGCGTTCAGTGCATCCACCGCTATGTCCGGGTAGGGATTGACCACCACCGTGCGGTAGGTGTGGTAGATCACCATGCCCGGCTTGCCGTTGGGGACCTTCTTCACCTGGCGCACCGGCGTCACGTCCACGGGAATGTTCTGCCCGCCGGAGGATTCGGCATAGTAGGCGGCCAGCTGGGCGGCCTGGGTCACCGTATTGTCCGGCACAGGGCTGCCGCCGCAGGCGATGATGACGTGGCTGCCATGCACCTTCTGGGCGTGGAGCCAGATGTCGTCCTTCCGAGCGGAGCGGAAGGTCAGCTCCTCATTCTGCCGGTTGTTCCGCCCTACGTAAATGGGGAAGCCGTCGGTGGATTCAAACCGCAGAGGCGGCAGCTTGCCCTGCTTCACCCGCTTCCGCCCCGGCTCCGGGCGCAGGTAGCCCCCCTGCTGGAGCTCCTGGCGGATCTCCTCCAGTTCCCGGTCGCTCCCGGCGCGGTTCAGCTCCTCCAGCACGCTCTGCAGATAGGTTTTTTCCTGGCGCCCGATCTCCAGCTGCGCGGTCAGCGCCTTTTCGGCGGTTTTCATCCGGGCGTAGTCCTTGTAGAATTTCGCGGCGTTGCCCTGGGGGGACAGCGCGGGGGAGAGGGGGATCTCGATCATGGGCATCCGCTCGTCATAGAAGTCCTGGCACTGCACCGAGGTCTGCCCCTTCTGCACGCGGTGCAGGTTGGCGGTGAGGATGTCCCCCAGCTGGCGCAGCCGCTCCCGGTCGTGGGTGGCGGCAAGCTCCTTTTCCTGGACGGCCAGCTTCCGGGTCAGCCGGGCAATGTGGTTCTGCACGGTTTTCCGCACGGATTGGCTTTTCTGGCGGATGGCGTCCGCCTGGTCCCGGACGGTGTAGAACCGGTCCAGCAGCGCCGAGAAGGATTCCGCCTGCTGGAAATCGCCGTACTGCCGGATGGGGCAGAAGGCAAACTGCCTGGACACGCCCTTTTCTGAATAATAGCAGGGGGTGGGATGGTTCAGATGCTCCTGGAAGAAAAGGTACAGCTTCTCCCCAATCTGAGCGGCATCCTGCCCGTCCAGCCGGGCGTCCGTGGCCCCGGCGGCGAACAGCGCCGCCTCCCGGCACACCAGCGGGGATACGCCGCCCAGGGTGTCCATCAGCCGGTCGGACAGCACATCCGCCCCGGGCGCGGCCAGGAGCCGGGCATAATCCGCCGGGGCAAGGGCCATGGGATCCTCCTTGGCCACCGGCTCCGGCTGCTGGTAAAAAAGCCCCGGCAGCGCCTGGCGCTTGGCGGAGGCGTCCAGCCCGACCCGGCGCAGGCAGTCGATGATCCGCCCGTCGGGGGAGAGCAGGTACAGGTTGCAGGTGCGCCCCATCAGCTCCGCCACCAGCGTCTTGCGCACAGGGTCGCCCATTTCGTCGATGCAGTCGAAGCCCAGCCAGGCGCACCGCTCCATAGGCGGCTGCTGGATGGATACCAGCCTGGCGCCGGACAGATGCTTGCGCAGCAGCATGCAGAACATGGGCGGCTCCGGAGGATTCTCCGGGCTGGCGGTGGTCAGGTGCATCCGGGGGGCGGTGGGGTTCATGGCGAAAAGCAGCTTTCCCCGCCCCTGCCGGTGCCGCAGCTGCAGGATCACCGTGTCCCGGGCGGGCTGGTAGATCTTCTCCACCCGCGGCTCCTGGAGCTGCGCCAGCTCGGAGAGCACCGCCGTCAGATAAAATGCGTCAAATGCCATCGGATTCCTCCAGAATGATGTGAAAAAGTTCGTTCAGCCTGGCGGTTTCCCCGGCCAGGTACAGCGCGCCGAACAGGGTCTCCAGCCCGGTGGCCAGGGCGTATTCCCTGCCGGTGGCGGCCTTGGGCGCGGCGTGGGTGTGGGCGTTTTTCCCCCGGCGGAAGTAGCTCAGCTCTGGCTCGGTCAGGTGGGGCAGCAGCGCCTGGGCAAATTTCGCCTGGGCGGGGGCGTTGACCATGTTCACGGTGTCCGCGTGGAGCCGGTGGACGGATTTATCCCCCCGGGCACACAGGTAGCTGCGGCAAAGCAGCTCGAAAACCCCGTCGCCGATGTGGGCCAGGCCCAGATTGGAGATGGCATCGATCTGCCCGCGGGTCATGTTCATCTGAAAATAGTTTTCCAAAGGGAGTCCCCCCGATTCAGCAGAAATTGGGCACAAAGGCCGGTAAACACGCCGGTGACGATGCTGCACGCCAGCATTGCCGGAAGGTAGACGATCAGCGCGGGCGTGCGCGAGATGGCGATGGCGGCGGCCATCTGCCCGACGGAGTGCCCCATGGCGCCCAGCGCCCCTGCTGCCCAGAGCTGCCGCAGGGTCAGCACCCGCCGCAGGCCGATGGTGATCAGGATCGCGCAGAGGCCGCCCGCGCCGGAGTAGAGGATGGTGCTGAAATTCCCGCAGAACACCGCCCCCAGGAACACCCGGCAGAACAGCACCGCCGCGCCCTCCCCGGGGCCAAAGGCGAACACGGTGAACACGGTGACGATATTGGCAAGCCCCAGCTTCACGCCGGGGATGGGCACAGGCGCGGGCAGCTGGGCCTCCACGATAAAAATGGTCAGGGCGATGGCGGTCAGCAGCGCCAGGCGGACCAGCTTCTTTGTGCGCAATTTCGTCACCTCCTGGGCTTATGGTAGCAGATTCCGGCCAAAAAGTAAAGGTGCAAACCGGCTCTACCGCCGGTAGAATCCGGAATTCTCCGCATGGTAGAGCGGCTCCGGGGCGGAATTTCCGGCGCATCCCGTGACAATTCCGGAAAAATGTGGTAAACTACAGTGGAAAATTCATGGAAGGAGCGTGAAGATTACAATGTACAAAATCATTACAGATTCCGGAAGCGACCTGCCGAAAAACATGCTGGCGCAGATGGATGTGACATCGGTGCCGCTGCATGTAAATTTCCGGGGCGAGAGCCGGGAGGATTCCGTGGAGGATTCCATCCGGGAGATGTATGCCGGGCTGCGCGCCGGGGAGGTGGCCACCACCGCCGCGGTCAACCCGGAGCGCTGGCGCGCGGCGATTGAGCCGGTGCTGGAATCGGGCAGCGATGTGCTGGTCCTGGGCTTCTCCTCCGGCCTGTCCACTACGTACCAGTCCGCTGAGATCGCCGCCGGCGAGCTGCGGGAGAAATATCCCCAGCGGAAAATTTTTGTGGTGGATACCCGCTGCGCGTCCCTGGGGCAGGGGCTGCTGGTGTGGTACGCCTGCCGGAAGCGGGACGAGGGGATGTCTGTCGACGACCTGGCGGCCTGGGTGGAGGAGAATCGGCTCCACCTGTGCCACTGGTTCACGGTGGACGATCTGATGTACCTGAAGCGGGGCGGGCGCATCAGCGCGACCACCGCGCTGGTGGGCACCATGCTGCAGATCAAGCCGGTGCTGCACGTGGATGACGAGGGGCACCTGATCAATGTATCCAAGGCGCGGGGGCGGAAGGCCTCCATCCAGGCGATCGCCCGGAAGGCGGAGGAGCTGGGCGCGGGATATGACAACAGTACCATGTTCATCTGCCATGGGGACTGCATCGCAGACGCGGAGTACCTGGCGTCGCTGGTGAAGGAAAAGTGCGGCGTGAAGGAGGTCTTCATCGGCTATACCGGCGCGGTGATCGGCTCCCATTCCGGCCCCGGCACCCTGGCGCTGTTCTTCCTCGGCTCCCACCGCTAAGCGGAATCCAGATACACCCCCGGCTCCTGCCGGGGGTGTTCTGCGCCGTAGGCTGCATAAATCCTGCCCGCGGGGGAAAGCTATCCGGGAACAGGAGGGCGGGAACATGATTTTATCCTATGTCCGCACCATTATCCTATACCTGGTGCTGATCCTGGTGATCCGGCTGATGGGCAAGCGGCAGATCGGCGAGATGGAGCCGGCGGAATTTGTGGTGACCATGCTGACGGCCAACCTGGCCGCCATCCCAATGCAGGATGGGGGCATCCCGCTGCTGTCCGGCCTGGTGCCCATCCTCACCGTGCTGGGCACGGAGCTGGTGCTGTCCGCGGCGTCCATGCGCAGTGTGCGGCTGCGGCAGATTCTGTGCGGGAAGCCGGTGATCCTGATTGAAAACGGCCACATTTTGCAGGATAATCTCCGCTGCACCCGGGTCACGCTGGATGAGCTGACCTGCCACCTGCGCCAGAAGGATATCCTGGAGCTGAGCGCCGTCCGCTATGCCATCCTGGAAACCAACGGCAGCCTCTCCGTTTTTCCCTACGCCAAGGAGAAGCCTGCCTCTGCCAAGGACGCAGGCATCCAGGTGAAGGAGCAGTCCCTGCCCGTTACCATCATCGGCGACGGCTACCTGTACCGGGAGAATCTCGCCCGGGCTGGGAAGGACGCGGCCTGGGTGGACCGGGTCCTGGCGGAGCGGAAATCCACGCAGGACGGCACATGGCTCCTGACGGTGGACGCGCAGGACCACATTCTATTCGTACCCAAGGAGGGCGGGCAATGAAGCGGCTTTGGATCGGCATCCTGGTGCTGGCGGTGACGCTGGCGGCGGGGCTGGGGCTCTGGCGGTGCGCTGACCGATTCTGCGGCGGCATCTCCCGGACGCTGGAGGATTCCGCTGCCATGGCGCAGCAGGCGCGCTGGGACGAAGCGAATGCCCTGACCGATCAGGCCAGGGCGCAGTGGGAGCAATACCGGGATTTTTTCGCCGCGTTCACGGACCATGAGCCGGTGGAGGAGGTGGGGAGCCTTTTCCGCCAGCTGGAAATTTATGCCGCCTGCCGGGATGCCTGCGGCTACGCGACGACATGCGTGCAGCTGTCCTCCCTGGCGGATGCCATCCGGGAGGCCCATGGCATGCAGTGGTGGACGGTGCTGTAAATCTACTGCGCCCCGTGGGCCAGCGCCAGAATGCCCTCCGCCAGTGCCTGGGCAGCCAACAGCGCCTCGTCATGGGTGTTCCCGCTGGCGCCGATCTCGATCAGCAGGCTCCCGCCGGTCATATCCAGGTTGAAGCGCTGGGCGCGGAGGTTGATGGGGCGGCAGATGCCGGGGTTCGCCTGCTCCAGCACTGCGGTCAGCTGCATGGCCAGGGCAAGATTGCCCTGCCAGTCCGGGTAGCTGACATTGGTATCCGTCCCTGCCACCAGCATGATCTGGGCGGAGCGGACGCCGTCCACCGCCGCGGCGGTGACCAGCTGCCGGTCGTCCTCCAGATCCACCGCGTCCCGGTGAATGTCCAGTACCATCCGGATGGAGGGATAATCCGCAAGGTACTGGGCAATTGTTTCCCGGGCGGAAACGTACGCGCCGTTGTAGGAGGGATAGTCGTGGTACTGCCGGTCGTGGATCACGCAGATCCCCCCGGCCTCCAGCAGCTGCGCCACCGCGTCCCCGATGGAAACCATATTGTAATCCGCATCCAGCGTCCGGTAGGCGCTGGATTCTTCATATTCCTCCCACGCCTGCTGGGTGTAGCTCTCCGTGGCATGGGTGTGGAGGATCAGCACCGCCGGCTCCCCGTCGGTCAGGTCCCAGGTCAGGGGCGTGTAGAAGAGCGCCTCCGCGTCATAGGAAATGTCCACGTCCGCGTTGATGGACACGGCGGAAAAATCCAGATCCCCCAGCGCCAGGGGCGCCTGCGCTTCCGGGGCATCGGTCTGGGCGGCGGATGGGGCGGAAGCGGTTTCCGCCGGGGCCTCCGTTTCCGTGCCCAGCCGCGCCACCCGGCCGGTTTGCAGGAATACCAGCAGAGCCAATGCCTCCGGCTGCTGTGCCAGGGGCACGGCCAGCCGCACCAGCAGCGCCAGCAGGATCGCTGCCGCGCCCACCTTGACCGCCGGATACCGGTGATGCATAGTTGCCCTCCTTCATGGCTGTCATGCCTCCGACCGCCGCCACTTGGGCCTGTCCCGTAGGGTCAGCCGGAGATCGCGGAAGAAATCCGTCAGGAGAGCCTGACTTTCCGCCTCCAGGACGCCGGATTCCACCGCCGGATGATGGTTGAATTTCATGGAAAACAGGTCGCACACCGAGCCGCAGGCCCCCGATTTGGGATCCTTCGCCCCGTACACGATCCGTGGGATCCGGGCGTTGACGATGGCGCCGGCGCACATGGGGCACGGCTCCAGGGTCACGTACAGCGTGCAGTCGAACAGCCGCCAGCCTCCCAGCGCGGCGCAGGCCTGGGCGATGGCCTCCAGCTCCGCGTGGGCCAGGGCGGATTTTCCGGTTTCCCGGCGGTTCCTGCCGGTCCCCACCACCTGCCCGTTCCGGACGACCACGCAGCCCACCGGCACCTCGCCCTCCGCCGCCGCCTGCTCCGCCAGCGCCAGCGCCTGGCGCATAAATTGCACATCCTCCATGGAAATGCCTCCTTTGGATTGGTACGCTTATCATACCCCAGGGAGGGCGCTTTCGTCAAGGCGCGCTTTTTTCCCGCTGAGCATACCACGTCCGCTGGGAGAAATTCCGGGAATCCGGCCGGTCTACACGATTCGACGGACATCCCACGGTTCGTGTGGTACAATCCCATGCGGGAGGCCGGCGAAGGCGGCGCCCGGCGCCGGGCCCCAAGACGAAACCGGATTTTTACCAATGAGGAGGCTGCCCATGTCCAAATCCATCGAACCCACACTGTACATAGACCCCCAGGCGCAGATCCCCGCGGGATCCTGCCCCCGCTGCGGCGGCGAGGTGTATGCGCCGGGATGCGTCTGCCTGCGCTGCCAGAGGGCACAGCCATGACGCTGGCGGAGCTGAGCCGGGATTACGAGGCCGCCGCGGTCCCCCTGCGGCAGCGGCTGCACTTCCTCCGCGCCGCGCTGGCAAAGGAGAACGACCCGGAGGAGATCTGGCACCTGAAGCGGCGGATCGCGGAGCTGACGCCCATGCTGACCGAGATGAACGAGCTGGCGGAGCTGACCGCCCGCTACTACGAGAGGGGGTACTACCGCAATGAGAAATATACTCTTTGACGGCTACGAGGGACCGCGGCTACCCAGGGAGGTGCAGCTGCGCCGGGTGGAGCGGGTCATCCGGGAGGAGCTGACGCCTGTCCAGCGGGAGACGGTGCTGGCCTATTACTTCCAGGAGAAAAACATCATCCAGATCGCCCGGGAGCGGGCGGTGAACAAAAGCAGCGTCAGCCGCACCCTGCGCCGGGCGGAGGAGCGCATCCGCCGGTGCCTGCGCTACTGATTTTTGCCGGGCGTAAAAAGTTAAACAATCCGTAAACATTCACAAAAGCCGGTTGAAACCGCCGGAAACTTGCCATATAATAATGCTATTCCAATTGGCAAGGTGATTTTATGAAGTTCGGAGAATGGCTGCGGAACCTGGGCGGGAAGATCTCTGCCGGTATGCAGCGGTTTATGGCTGGGCGCTATGGCACGGATAAGCTGAACCTGTGGATTCTGGGCGCGGGCGTGGTCCTGTGCCTGATCGCCATGTTCGTGTCGAATACGACGGTCTGCCTGGTGCTGACGCTGGTGTCCTACGGGCTGATGATCTGGGCGCTTTTCCGCTGCATGTCCCGCAACACCTATAAGCGCTACCGGGAGAATCAGCGGTTTTCGCGGTTTTTCGAGCGGATCAAGGACAGGGAACACCGCTATTATACCTGCCCCAAATGCCGCCAGCCCGTCCGCGTGCCCCGGGGCAAGGGGAAAATCTCCATTCGCTGCCCCAAATGCGGCGAAAAGTTCACGAAAAAGACGTAGCGCCGGGACAGCCGGGGCCGGAAGATCCCATCCATCCGGGAGGGTGCGCGCCCTCCCGGTTTTTTTGCCTGCGGCCACACACGACTTTTTTCTCCGTAGGGCCGTGTGCCCATATACGGCCGGCACATCCCCGGCGGATTTTTTCGGAAAAGTTGATTTTTTCCCTTTACAATTGGGAAAACTTGTGGTAAACTATTCCAGCCGGTTATGGCCGGAAAGTTTATTTGCGCCCGCGGCTCAGTTGTGGGATAACCCCGTCCGGGATTCCACTGGCCCCTACTTGGCCGCTGGGTAATGTATCGAAAGGTGGAACACACAATGATTCAGAAGGAAAAAAAGACCCAGGTTATCCTGGACAACGCGACCCATGAGGGCGACACCGGCTCCCCCGAGGTGCAGATCGCTATTCTCACCGCCCGGATCAACGAGCTGACCGATCACCTGCGGGTCCACAAGCACGACAACCACTCCCGCCGTGGCCTGCTGATGATGGTTGGTAAGCGCCGCAACCTGCTGGACTATCTGGCCAGGAAGGACATCAACCGTTACCGTGCCCTGATCGCCAAGCTGGGAATCCGTAAGTAACCGATCACAGGGGCGGCAGGATTGTCGCCCCTGTTATCATCGCTTCGGGAGCTGCTTAGCAGTTGAAGGTGCTGCCGGAAATCCGGCATTGGCTTCAAGTGCTAAACCTCCCGGGCTGCAATTCAATTCAGGAGGTATATTATGATAACCCGCAAACAGTATCCCAATCACCACGTTTACGAGATGGAAATCGGCGGCCGCCCCTTCACCGTGGAGACCGGCAAGGTGGCAGAGCTGGCCAATGCCGAGTGCATCTGCCGCTACGGCGACACCGTGGTGCTGACCACCGTCACCTGCAACCCCATCCCCAAGGCCGGCATCGACTATTTCCCGCTGACCATCGAGTTTGAGGAGAGAATGTACTCCGTAGGGCGCATCCCCGGCTCCTTCAACCGCCGGGAGGGCAAGCCCTCCGACCGGGGCATCCTCAACAGCCGGATCATCGACCGTCCTATGCGCCCCCTGTTCGATGAGGAGCTGCGCAACGACACCGTGGTGACCTGCACCATCCTCGCCAACGACTATGATAACCCGGTGGAGATCGTGGCGTCCCTGGGCGCCTCCATCGCCATCGCCTCCTCCGACGTGCCCTGGAACGGCCCTGTGGCCACCACCAACGTGGCACACCTGGGGGACAAGTATATCATCAACCCCTCCTCCGACGAGCGGGAGGCCGCCGACTGCTTCGTGTGCATCGCCTCCACCTTCGAGAAGGTGGTCATGATCGAGACGGAAGCCAAGGAAGCGCCCGAGCCCATCGTGCTGGAGTGCATCCGGGTGGCCCACGAGACCAATATGGAGATCGTCAAGTTCATCAATGGCATCGTAGCGGAGATCGGCAAGCCCAAGTTCACCTTTGAGAAGGCCGCCGTCAACCACGAGTTGCTGGACGATCTGATGGCCTACGGCCTGGACCAGATCGAGTACGCCCTGGACACCCCGGACAAGAACGTGCGGGAGGAGCGGCTCACCGCCGCCCGGCTGGACTTCCAGGAGAAGTTCGGGGAGAAGTACGAGGACTTCGACACCCATATCGAGGTCTGCCTGTATAAAATGCAGAAGAAAGTGGTCAAGAAATGGCTGCTCCAGGGCAAGCGTGTGGACGGCCGTGGCATGGACGAGATCCGCCCGCTGGATGCCGAGGTCGGCGTGCTGCCCAGGGTCCACGGCAGCGGCCTGTTCGCCCGCGGGCAGACCCAGGTGCTGTCTGTCTGCACCCTGAATACCCTGTCCGCCGCCCAGAAGCTGGATACCATCTATCCGGAGGAATCCCGGCGGTATATCCACCACTATAATTTCCCCGCATTCTCCACCGGCGAGGCGAAGGCCGCCCGTTCCACCTCCCGCCGGGAGATCGGACACGGCGCCCTGGCGGAGAAGGCGCTGCTGCCGGTGATCCCCTCCGTGGAGGAGTTCCCCTATGCCATCCGTGTAGTTTCCGAGGTGCTGTCCTCCAACGGCTCCACCTCCCAGGGCTCCATCTGCGGCTCTACCCTGGCGCTGATGGACGCCGGCGTGCCCATCAAGCGGCCTGTGGCCGGCATCTCCTGCGGCCTGATCTCCGATCAGGAGACCGGCGAATGGAGGACCTTCACCGATATCCAGGGCGTGGAGGATTTCCACGGCGAGATGGACTTCAAGGTGGCCGGTACCACCGAGGGCATCACCGCTATCCAGATGGACCTGAAGAACAAGGGCCTGACCATGGAGATCATCGCTGACGCGCTGGAGCGCTGCCGGAAGGCGCGCCTGGAGATTTTGGACGAGGTCATCCTCAAGGCCATCCCCGCGCCCCGGCCGGAGGTGTCCGAGTTCGCGCCGAAGATGCTGTCCCTGAAGATCCCTGTGGATAAGATCCGGGAGGTCATCGGCTCCGGCGGAAAGACCATCCAGAAGATCTGCGCCGACACCGGCGCCAAGGTGGACATCGAGGATGACGGCTCCGTGTTTATCTCCGCGGTGGATTCTGCTGCGGCCTACGCCGCCAAGAAGATGGTGGACGATATCTGCTTCGTGCCCGAGGTGGGCAAGCTGTACTATGGCAAGGTGGTGCGGATCCTGCCCATCGGCGCGTTCGTGGAGATCGCGCCGGGCCACGACGGCATGGTGCACATCTCCAAGCTGGAGAACCACCGCGTGGAGAAGGTGGAGGACGTGCTGAACCTGGGGGATATGACCTGGGTGAAGTTCATGGGCTTCGACGAGAAGGGTCGCGCCAACTTCAGCCGCAAGGACGCGCTGAAGGAAATGGCCAACCAGTAAGCCCCATACGCGCAGACAAATCAGGAATCCTTTGGGTGGATCGCCTTCCGGGCGATCCACCCTTTTTTGCGCCGCAGGGGAATTTCCGGCTTGGAAAAGGGGCAAATCTATGCTATACTGGCAGAAAAGGCGGAGGGGGCGGAACGCGTATGCGCAAATGGCTGATTTTTCTGGGCGCGGTGCTTTGCGCGCTGCTGCTGGCCGCCGGATGGGTGGCCATCCAGCTGGAGCAGACGCCCACGCTGCACGAGAATCCATACACCGTGTCGGATTTTGCGCAGGACGGCGCGTTCCTGACCTGCACCGCCGGGCGATCATCGGTGGGCATTGATGTGTCCAGCCACCAGCAGGACATCGACTGGCAGGCTGTGGCGGCGTCCGGGGTGGAATTTGCCTTCGTCCGGGTGGGCTACCGGAGCTATTCCAGCGGGGAGATCCAGGCGGACGCTTACGCGATGGACAATCTGACCCAGGCACAGGCGGCGGGGCTGGCCGTGGGGGCGTATTTCTTCTCCCAGGCGATTTCCGTGGAGGAGGCGCTGGAGGAGGCCGCGTTCGCCCTGGAGCAATTGGAGGGCATTGCGCTGGAGCTGCCCCTGGTGTATGACTGGGAGTACATCAGCGAGAGCGCCCGGACGGGGCAGGTGGACGGCCAGACGCTGACGGACTGCACCATTGCCTTCTGCCAGGCTGTGGAAGCGGCGGGGCAGACGCCGATGGTGTACTTCAACACCTCCCAGGCGCTGAATATGCTGGACATGGAGGCGCTGGCGGGCTACGGCCTCTGGCTGGCGAAGTACGAGGGCGGGATGGATTTCCCCTACCGGGTGGATTTCTGGCAGTACACGAACACCGGCACCGTCCCCGGCATCACCGGGAATGTGGATATCGACCTGCGGTTTTATTACGATCACTGATGAGGAGGGACGAATGATGGATCATGGAGCGAAAGCGGAGGAGCTGTTCCGCCAGGGGTACAACTGCGCCCAGGCGGTGGCGGTAGCCTTCTGCGATGTGACCGGGCTGGAGCCGGATTTTGCCGCGCGGATGGCGTCCTCCTTCGGCGGCGGGCTGGGGCGGCAGCGGGAGGTCTGCGGCGCGGTCAGCGGAATGCTGATGGCGGCGGGACTGCTGTACGGCTATGACACGCCGGGGGACGAGAATGCCAAGCGGGCGCATTACATCCGGG
>JAJQHS010000086.1 GCA_021199635.1 Bacillota bacterium | reverse complement strand
ATCACGCGCTTCCGGGCGGTGACCACAGCGGCAGCGGCCAGGAGCATCAGCACGATGCAGGCCGTCAGCGGGGCGGAATCCCCGGTCTTGGGGTTGGTGGTATCGGGTTCGATCGTTTCGGGCTCGGTGATCTCCGGCTCGGTGGTTTCCGGCTCGGTGGTTTCCGGCTCGGTCGTTTCGGGTTCCGTGGTCTCCGGATCGGTGGTGTCCTCAGTGTAGGCCAGGGCATAGGTGGAGAACCGGTCGGTCTGAATGGTCACGGTGGTGGGGTCCTCGTCCAGGTCCGGCAGGATGTCCGCCTCGCCATCGTGAACGCGGATGACGTAGAAGGTGCGGCTGTCGCTGCGCAGCTCCTCCGGGATGGTGATGGTGATCCGCACGACCGCGTCGGTGGATGTAACGGCTTCGGTGGTTTCGCCCACGGTTCTGGTCAGGGCGATGTCCAGGTACATGGCCAGGGTATCGCCATCCAGGGCATCTTCGATCAGCGTCTGCGCGTCCTCCGGAACCTCCTGCAGCACGTTCACGCTCAGGTCGTAGGCGACCTCCACGCCGATTCCACCCAGCGCCAGGTCTTCACCGGTCAGCGGCACGCTGGCGTCGGTTGCCGGGGCGCCCTCGCCCGCGGTCACGGTGACAACGGGCTCGGCAGTCTCCCCGGGGGTGTAGGCCACCCAGGTGATGGTTCCGCCGTAATTCTGCATCACATCCTCCGTCCAGGTTTCGTTCCCCGCGGGGTAGTAGGCGGTGGCGATAACATTATAAAACGCATAGTCATAAATAGTAGCAGGTGCATCGCCTTCAAATATGATTGTGTCCAGTCTGGTGCAGTATTCAAACGCCCACTCCCAGATCGTAGTGATACTGGCTGGAATCGTCACACTGGTCAGGCTGGTGCACCAGGAAAACGCCTCGCCGCCAATACTGGTGACACCGCTGCCAATCGTCACGCTCGTCAGGCTGTAGCAGCGGTAAAACGCCTCAGGCCCAATCGCGGTAACACTGTCTGGAATCGTTATGTTTGTCAGGCTGGTACACCATCCGAACGCCCAACCGTCAATCGTGATGACGCTGTCCGGAATCGTCACGCTCACCAATCCCTCACAGGAACAAAATGCGGAATAGCCAATCGTGGTAACACCGTTGGGAATGGAATATTCCCCAGTCTTTCCTGCAGGGCAAGTAATCAGTTCCGTCATGTCCTTGTTAAACAGGACGCCGTCCTGAGAGCAATAGTTAGCATTCTCCGGATCCACTTCTATGGCGGTCAGACTGCTACAGTTGTAAAATAGATCCTCTCCAAGCGTGACTTCTTTTCCGATCGTTATGCTCGTCAGGCTGGTGCAGTGCCAAAACGCTTCTCTTCCAATTGAAGTGACGTTGTCCGGAATCGTTATGTTTGTCAAACTGGTGCAACAGAAAAACGCAGAAGCATCAACCGTGTCAACGCAGTCTGGAATGGTATATTCCCCGGTTTTTCCGCCGGGACAGGTAATCAGTTTTGTCATGTCCTTGTTAAACAGAACGCCGTCCTGAGAGCAGTAGTTTGCGTTGTTCGAACCCACTTCTATTGTAGTCAGGCTGGTACAATTGTGAAATGCCCCAAAGACAATCTCGGTGACGCTGTCCGGAATCGTCACACTCGTCAAGCTGGTGCAGCCGTAAAATGCTTCATAACCAATCACGGTGACGCCGTCCGGAATCGTGACGCTTGTCAGACTGTGGCATTCGTAAAATGCCCCATAGCTAATCTCGGTGACATCGTTGCCAATCTTCACACTAGTAAGGTTTCTACAAAAGTTAAACGCAAAATCGCCAATTGTGGTGACGCCATCCTCAATCACAACGGTTTTAATCTGACCGGTATAGCTTTCCCAAGGGGATTCATATATCACCAAGCCCCAATAAGCGTCATAATAATATTTGTCCATCTCCCCCTCACCGGAGATGGTGAGGACGCCGTCGCTGTCCAGCACCCAGGTCACATTCTCCCCGCAGGTGCCGCTGGCCACTTCCTCCGCCGCCAGCGCCATACCGGGCAAAAGCCCGATCACCAGGCAGAGCAGCACAAGAAGCGACAGAATTCTGTTTCTCGTTTTCATAATTTACCTCCATTGCATTAATTTGGATTGCCAAATCCAATTTTAAAACATTTTGTTATATTTGTCAATATACCAAATTGTTTTGTCTATACTTTTTTTATCAAGCGCAAAGGAGCGTGAGCAAATGTACAGACGTATTCGCGACCTGCGGGAGGACAAGGACCTGCGGCAGCAGGACCTGGCCGATCTCCTCCAGTGCACCCAGGTCTGCTACTCCTACTACGAGCTGGGCCGCAGGGACATCCCAACGGATGTGCTCATCCGGCTGGCGGACTTCTACCAGACCAGCGTGGATTACCTGCTGGGGCGCACCAATATCAAAAAGCCATACCCCAGAACCAAGCCATAGTCAGCCCCGCGCCGCATCCGAAGTCATACCGAAATACAGCAAGGGAGGGTTCCACCCGCCCGGTTTTTTGTTTTTATGGGGAAATTTTTCGCGCCCGCCGGGAGCAACGCTCCATGCAGGCGCGGATTTCTGCGGTTTTTTAGTGTTATGTCAACCTGCGCACACCAAAATGCCCCGGGGCTTGGCGCCCCGGGGCAGATGGAGCTAGTGACCTGACTCGAACAGGCGACCTTCTCATTACGAGTGAGATGCACTACCGACTGTGCTACACTAGCATACGCCTCAGCCTGGATATTATACCGGGTTTTTACCCGAATGTCAACTGTTTTTTCGCCGGTCCCTCCCCCGCCGGTTCCTGAAAAATATGCTGTAGACTTTTCCGACATTCTATGATAGAATGTCGGAACGAAAGTAATTTGCCCCGCCTGCCGGATGTACGGCTCCTCCGGCGCTCCCCGCGGGAAAAATGAGAGAGGAATCCATATGAAATGCTTGGTTTTGTCCCGCAGCACCGGCGGCGGACATAATACTGCGGCGCGCGCCGTTGTGGAAGCTTTGCAGCGCCGGGGGGCGGAGGCGGAATTCCTGGACGGCGCCCGGTTCAGCAACCGCATCCTGCGCGACGGTGCGGGGCACACCTATGTTGCCATCGTGAAGCACGCCCCGCCGGTATTCGGCGCGGTGTACCACGTGGCCGATAAGTTCAGCTCCGCTGACCGGAAATTCGTGGTGCATTATTTCTGCCGCCGGGGCGCGTCCTCCATGATGCGCTACATCGAGGCCGGGGGATTTGACGCCATCGTCACCACCCACCTGTTCGTGGCCGAGGCGCTGACCTACCTGAAAAACCATCACGGGATGAGGCAGCCGTTCTACTTTGTGGCGACGGACTATACCTGCACCCCGTTTGACGAGGAAACCGAGCCGGATGATTTCTTCCTCCCCGGGGGCACACCGGGCGCGGAGTTCCTGGCCAAAGGCGTGCCGGAGGAGAAGGCCATCTTTACCGGCATCCCCGTATCCGCCGCGTTCCGCCAGACCCTGCCCATGGAGGAGGCGAAGCGCCATCTTGGCCTGCCGCTGGAGCAGGACTGCTACCTGGTCATGACCGGCAGCATGGGCTTCCACCATTCCGACCGGCTGATCCGGGCGCTGCTGGAGCAGGACCCCGCCGGTCTGCCGGTGGTGCTGATCGGCTCCAACACCCGCATGGGCGAGCAGCTGACGGAGCAATTCGGCAGCCGCATCCGGACGGTGGCGTTTACCCAGGAGGTCCCGGCCTACATGGACGCCTGCCAGCTGGTTTTCTCCAAGCCAGGGGGACTCAGCTCCACCGAGGCCGCCGTGAAGAATGTCCCGCTGGTGCATACGGAGGCCATCCCGGGGTGTGAAACCGCCAACGCCCGCTATTTCTCTGCGGAGGGCATGGCGCTTTCCGGCGGAGAGACGGAGGCACTGGTGGCCAGGGCGCTGGCGCTGGCAAAGGACCCGGCACAGCGGGCGGAAATGCTGCGCAGGCAGCGTGAAAATATCAATCCCAACGCCGCAGACGATATTGCGGAGTTCATTCTGAAAAAGGCGGGGGTGTAAATGCAAACAAGCCATTACTTATTCGCATCCATACTGGGCTTCCTGGCCGGCAGCCTGATGTTCTCCCTGTGGCTGCCCAAGCTGCTGCGTGGGGTGGACGTGCGGGCGGATGCGCCGGATGAAAACCCCGGCGTATACAATGTATTTGCCAAATGCGGGCGGATGTTGGGCATCGCCTGCCTGCTGTGTGACCTTCTCAAGGGCTTCCTGCCGGTGTATCTCGCCGCGCAGACGCTGGACGTCCTGGACATCCGCTTTGCGCTGGTGCTGGCGTCACCGGTGCTGGGGCACTGCTACTCGCCGTTCCTGCGTTTCCAGGGCGGGAAGGGCATCTGCACCAGCTTTGGCGTGCTGCTGGGGCTCCTGCCGGCGCTGGTTACGGTGGCGCTGCTGGTTTTCTGGTACCTGCTGTTTTCCCTGGTGGTGGTCATCCAGCCCCACTCCCTGCGCACCATCGCCACGTTCCTGCTGCTGGCGGTCTCCGCCTGCTTCTTTGCGCCCAAGGCGGTGGCCTGGGGCTGCGCCCTGTTCAGCGCCGCGGTGATCCATAAAAATCTCCGCCGCCCCATCCCCCAGGAGGAGCGGATGGTATCCTTCCTGAAGTGGAGGGCCAAATAACACGCAAATACCCGCACCGAATGTGGTGCGGGCATTTTTTATGGTTCAATGGGCGAATTGGCTGCGGTAAAGCTGGGCGTAGAAGCCGCCCCGTTTCAGCAGGCTCTCGTGGGTCCCCTGCTCCACGATCCGCCCGTCCCGCATGACCAGGATCACATCCGCCTCCCGGATGGTGGACAGCCGGTGGGCGACAATGAAGGAGGTGCGCCCCTGCATCATAGTGTCGAACGCCTTCTGGATCCGGATCTCCGTCCGGGTGTCGATGGAGGACGTGGCCTCGTCCAGGATCAGCATGGGCGGCAGGCAGAGCATGACCCGGGCAATGCACAGCAGCTGCTTCTGCCCCTGGGAGAGATTTCCCCCGGATTCGCCGATCTGCGTGTCGTAGCCCTGGGGCAGGCGCTTGATGAAGCCGTGGGCATGGGCCTGCTTCGCGGCGGCGAGGATCTCCTCCTCGGTGGCGTCGGGTCTGCCCATGGCGATGTTCTCCCGGATGGTTCCGGCCTTCAGCCAGGTATCCTGGAGCACCATACCCACAGATGCGCGCAGCTCCCCCCTGTCCATGCTCCGGGTATTCACCCCGTCCAGGCGGATCTCGCCCCCCTGCGGGTCGTAGAAGCGCATGATCAGGTTGATAAAGGTTGTCTTTCCGCAGCCGGTGGGACCGACGATGGCCACCCTCTGGCCCGGCTTGACCGACAGGTTAAAATCCTGGATCAGCGGCTTTTCCGGCGAATAGGAGAATGCCAGGTCCTGAATCTCCACCGCGCCGTGCACCGTTTCCGGGCGCTGAGGCGCCGCAGGCTCCGGGGTCTGCGCCGGCGCCTCGATCAGCTCAAATACCCGCCCGGCGCAGGCGATGGCGTTTTGCAGCTCCGCCACCACGCCTGAAATTTCATTGAAGGGCTTGGTATACTGGTTGGCATAGCTCAGGAAGCTGGTCAGGCTGCCCACGGAGAAGCTGCCGCCGATGGCCAGCAGCGCCCCGGTCAGCGCCACCCCGGCATACACCACAGCGTTGACGAACCGGGTGCTGGGATTGGTCAGGCTGGAGAAGAAGATGGCGCGCAAAGAGGCCGCCTCCAGCCGCCCGTTCACCTCGTCAAACTGCTCCAGGGACGCCTGCTCATGGCCGAAGGCCTGCACCACCTTCATCTCCCCGATGGTTTCGTCGATCAGCGCGGTCTGCTCGCCGCGGATCGCCGTCTGCAGCCGGAACATGGAATAGGTCCGCTTGGCGATGAAATTCGCCACCACCAGGGAAAGCGGCGTGACCAGGATGACCACCAGCGCGATCTGCCAGCGGATGGTGAGCATCAGGATCAGGGTACCCGCAATGGTCATCACGCCGGTGAACAGCTGGGTGAAGCCCATCAGCAGCCCGTCGGCAAAGGTATCCACGTCAGAGATGACCCGGCTGACCAGGTCCCCCTGGGGGTGAGAGTCCAGATATTTCAGGGGCAGGGTCTGGATATGGGCGAACGCCTCGTCCCGGATGTCCCGGGTGACGGAATAGGTGATGCGGTTATTCATCTCGTTCATGCCCCATTGGGACAGCCCTGCCACTGCGGCGCAGATGGCCACGTACACGAGCTTGCGCGCCACCAGGTCAAAGTCCACGCTCCCCGCGGCCACAATGCCGTCGATGGCCTGCCCCACCAGAATCGGAATGTACAGGCTCATGGCCACATAAATCAGCGCCAGCAGCAGCGACAACGCCAGCACCGGCAGGTAGCGCCGGATGCGCCGGAGAATTTTCTTCAGAACAGCAAGCTGGTTATCCATTCTCCTGCGCCTCCTTTGGGAACTGGGAGTAGTAAATCTCCTGGTAAACCGGGCAGGTTTCCAGCAGGGTATCGTGGGTTCCGATCCCGGCCACCGCCCCATCGTCCAGCACCACGATCTGGTCGGCATAACGGACGGAGGCCGCCCGCTGGGATACAATAAATGTGGTGGGGGGATTCTTCTGGCCGCGGATGGCCATGCGCAGCCTGGCGTCCGTGGCATAGTCCAGCGCGGATGCGCTGTCGTCCAGGATCAGGATGGCAGGCTTGCGCACCAGCGCCCGGGCGATGGTCAGCCGCTGCCGCTGCCCGCCGGAGAAATTGGCGCCGCCCTGCTCGATCTCGCCGTCCAGCTCCCCGGCCTTATCCTTGACCACTTCCCTGGCCTGCGCCGTATCCAGCGCCTGCCACAGCGCATCATCCGTCGCGTCGGCATTGCCCCAGCGGAGATTGTCCCGGATCGTGCCATGGAACAGCACCGCCTTCTGGGGAACGATGCCGATTTTCTCCCGCAGGGCGACGGTATCATACGCCTGCACATCCACGCCGTCGATCCGCACCCGGCCGCTCTCCGCCGGGTAAAAGCCGGGGATCAAATTCACCAGCGTGGTCTTTCCCGAGCCGGTGCCGCCAATGATGCCGATGGTCTGCCCAGGCTCCGCGGTGAAGCTGACGTGCTCCAACGCGGGCGCTGCCGCGCCGGCGTAGCGGGCGGTCACATTCTCAAATTCCACCTTCCCCGCCAGCGTATCCGGGCAAGCATCGCCGGAAACGCCGTCCGGCACGATCTCCAGAATGCCCTCGATCCGGTTAGCGCAGGCGGCGGCCTTGGTCATATTGATGATCAGATTGGCCATTTTGATCAGCTCCACCAGGATCTGGGACATATAGTTGTACAGTGCTACGACCAGTCCCTGGGTCAGCGCGCCGCTGTCGACCTTGAGCGCCCCGACCCGGATCAGCAGGATTACCGCCAGGTTCACGATCACGAACGTCATCGGATTCATCAGCGCGGAGATGCGCCCGGCGCTGAGCTGGCGTGCCGTCAGCTGCTCGGTCCGGTCCTGGAATTCCGCCGTTTCCCGCGCCTCCATGCGGAACGCCCGCAGTACCCGGACGCCGGTGAGGTTCTGCCGGGTGGCAGAGGTCACGCTGTCCAGCCCGCTCTGGATGCGGCGGTACATGGGCATGGTGATCAGCATAATGCCGAACACCACCAGGCACAGCACCGGGATGACCCCGGCGAACACCAGCGCCGCCTGGGTATCGATGGTAAACGCCATGACCATGGCGCCGAACACCACGAACGGCGAGCGCAGCAGCAGCCGCAGCGTCAGGTTCACGCCGTTCTGCACCTGATTGATATCCGAGGTCATGCGGGTCACCATGGTGGAGGTGCCCAGGGTATCGATCTGGCTGTAGCTCAGGCGGAGGATGTGCGCCATCACGCTGTGGCGCAGCCGGGCGGCAAAGCCCACGGCGGCCTTCGCCGCAAAATATTGCGCCGTGACGGCGCACACCAGCCCCACAGCGCCCAAAAGGATCATCACCAGGCACATTCTGACCACATAGCCGCTGTCCCCGCCGCCGATGCCCTCGTCCACGATCCTGGCCACCACCAGGGGGACCATCAGCTCAAAGGTTGCCTCCAGCAGCTTGAACAGTGGGCCGAGGATGCACTCCTTGCCATAGCCCTTCATGTACTTCAGAAGCTTGGTCAAACACGATCACTCCCGTTTTTTGCAGCACCGTCCGATTCCCGTGCTGCCCTGAATTCCGGCATATTATAGCATTTCCCGCTCGAATATGCAACCATTTCCTTGCCATACACCGAGGCGCAAAAAATGAGCCTGCCGCAAAAATGGTAATTCTGCCACAGGCTCTTTGCCGGATATGCGGATTTTTCCCGTTTATGGGGATTCGTGGCGGCCAGTGAGGGAAAACATCACCCACTCTGCGATATTGGTGGCATGGTCACCGATGCGCTCAAAATACTTGGCGATCATCATCAGATCCAGCGCCAGCTCTGCCTCCTCCGGATGCTCCAGCATCCGCCGGATGAGGGATTGCTTCACCTGATTGAAATAATCGTCCACCACATCGTCCTGCTCAATGACGGCGCTTGCCAGCGCCAGATCCTGCCGGACATAGGCGTCCACGCTGCCGGTGACCATGCGGATCGTTTCGGAGGCCATGCCGCTGATCCGCTCGGAATCCTGCCATTTCTGCTGGCGGACGTAGGGGAGCATCTGGGCAATGTCCGAGGCCTGGTCGCCGATGCGCTCCATGTCCGTGATCATTTTCAGCGCGGCGGAGATCTGCCGCAGATCCCGCGCCACCGGCTGCTGGTGCAGCAGCAGCTTCAGGCAGAGCGCCTCAATATCCCGCTCCGCCTGGTCGATCTCCCCGTCTGTGCTGAGCACCTGCTCTGCCAGCGCCGGGTCGCCGGTGGTCAGCGCCTTTGCCGCCAGGTCAATTGCCTGCTCGCAGTGGGCGCCCATTTCCGTCAGCTTTTCATGCAGCTGCTTCATCTGCTCGTCAAATGCCTTGCGCATATCAGCCGAACCTCCCTGTGATATAATTCTCGGTGCGCGGGTCGGTGGGGGTGGAGAAAACGCTGTCCGTGGTCCCCCATTCCACCAGCTCCCCCAGCAGGAAAAACGCGGTGTTATCGGAAATCCGCAGCGCCTGCTGCATGTTGTGGGTGACGATGATAATGGTGTAGTCCTTTTTCAGCTCCAGCGTCAGCTCCTCGATTTTCCCCGTGGAAATCGGATCCAGCGCGCTGGTCGGCTCATCCATGAGCAGGATGTCCGGCTCCACCGCCAGCGCCCGGGCAATACACAGCCGCTGCTGCTGCCCGCCGGACAGACCCAGTGCGCTCTTCTTCAGCCGATCCTTCACCTCGTCCCAGATGGCAGCGCCCCGCAGGGATTTTTCCACGATTTCATTGAGCTTTGCCCGGTTTCGGATGCCATGGGTCCGGGGGCCGTAGGCGATATTGTCATACACGGACATAGGGAAGGGGTTGGGCTTCTGGAACACCATTCCCACATTCTTGCGGAGTTGATTCACATCCACGCCTTTTCCGTAAATATCCTCACCACGGTACAGGATCTGCCCGCCGATCTTCACGCCGGGGATCAGGTCGTTCATCCGGTTCAGGCATTTCAGGAAGGTGGATTTCCCGCAGCCGGAGGGGCCGATCAGGGCGGTGATGGAATGCTCCGGCACCTCCAGGCAGATATTTTTCAGCGCCTGGAAATCCCCGTACCACAGGCACATATCCTTTGCGCTTATCACGCTGTTCATAGCTTTCTCCTTTTCTCGAATAGCACGCCCACCAGCGTGGCCGTCAGGTTGATCAGCAACGTCAGGAGCATCAGTATGGCGGCGATGGCAAATGCCACTTCGAAATTCCCGTCCTCCTTGGCGTACACATACAGCGCCACGGTGAGCGTTGCGCCGGAGGTACGCATGGCAGTAAAAATGTTGTTGACGACATGCGCGAATCCAGCGGTGTAGAGCAGCGCCGCGGATTCCCCCAGGATCCGCCCCACGGACAGGATGCAGCCGGTGAGAATGCCGTCCACGCAGCCGGGCAGGATAATTGTGCGGATGCACCGCCATTTTCCCGCGCCCAGTCCATAGGCGCCCTCCCGCCAGGCGTCCGGGATGGTTTTCAGGCTCTCCTGGGTGGTGCGCAGAATGGTGGGAAGGTTCATCACAGCCAGCGTCAGCGCACCGGCCAGCAGGCAGGAACCCAGCGTATTGGCAAATACCATCATGCCCACCAGGCCGTAAATGATGGAGGGGATGCCGGACAGCGTCTCGGCAGTATACTCGATGGCGCTGACCAGGCGCTTATTCTCCGCGTACTCCGTCAGATAGATGGCCGCGCCCACGCCCAGAGGGATCACCACCATGAGCGTGGCCAGCACGATATACACGGTGTTGAGAATGTCCGGCAGGATGCCCGTTGTCTGGCGCAGGTAGCTTTTTCCGGTGGAGAGCATCTCCCAGGTCACATTGGGAAGCCCCTGCACCAGCACATATCCGATCAGGAACAGGGCCAGCGCGCACACCAACCCGGCGCACAGGAGCATCAGTGCCTTCATGCCGAATTTGTAGGCTTTTCTTCGCATGGTCACCGCTCCTTATTCCGTTTCAGGAAGAAATTCAGGCAGAAATTGATGAGCATAATGAACACGAACAGCACCAGCGCGATGGAAAACAGCGCCTTACGCTGGAGAGTGCCGCCAGCGGCGTAGCTCATCTCGGAGGCCACGCCGGTGGTAAGGAAGCGGACGCTCTGGAACAGGGAGTCCGGCATATTCGCCTTATTCCCCGACACCATCATCACCGCCATGGTTTCCCCGATGGCTCTGCCCACCCCCAGCACCACTGCCGCAGCGATGCCGCTTCTCGCCGCAGGGACAGAAACGCGGAACCAGGTCTCCACCTCGTTGGCGCCCAGCGCCAGGGAGGCATCCTCATACTCCTTGGGTACGGCCTCCAGCGCCGTGATCGCCACGTTGATAATGGAAGGCAGGATCATGATCGCCAGCACCAGGATAGCCGCCAGCAGGCTGGCGCCGCTGGGAACATGGAACAAGCTGCGGATGCCCGGCACCAGGATCAGCATACCCACCAGGCCGTAAACCACGGACGGGATGCCCGCCAGCATGGAAACCGCCTGGGAAACAACGGTGCGGACCTTCTGCGGCGCCATTTTTGCCAGGTAGACCGCGGTCATGAATCCGATGGGGACACCAATGACTACCGCGCCCAGCGTGCCGTACACACTGCTGAGGATAAAGGGCAGGATGCCGTAATCGCCGGTGGAGGGGTACCAGGTCGTCCCGAACAGGAATTCCACCAGACCGATCTCCCGGATCGCGGGGATGCCGGAGAAGATCAGGTATCCGGTGATCAGCGCTACGCAGGCAATGCTGATCAGGCCGAGCAGGGTAAAAATGCCCTGCACCGCTTTTTCCAGAAGTGTGCCGCGCCTGCGGCGCCCTTTACTTTGCGTTTGATTCATAGTTACCTCCCGGGAAAGATTGCCGGGTTCGCAGAGGAACCCGGCATTTGGTGCAAAGGGAATGTGTCATACCACCGGCACTGCGCCAGCGTCGGAGATGATCTGGGCGGCGTCAGAGGAGGTGATATAGTCGAAGAACGCCTGGGCGGCATCGGACAGCGCCTCACCCGTGCGGGTCACCAGAACGAAGGGGCGCTGCACGGCATAGGTTCCGTCCTTCACGGTGTCCTCGCTGGGCGCGACACCGCCAACGCTGATGGCTTTGACGGTGCTGCCTACGGAGGCCAGGGACGCGTAGCCGATGGCATCCGGGTTCTGGGACACGGAGGTAATCACATCGCCGGTGGAGGTCAGTTCCTCCCGGTACTGGCAGGCGTCTGCCGTGCCGGTGATGGACTCAAAGCCGTCCCGGGTGCCGGAGCCGGATTCCCGGCCGATCAGCACGATGGTGGCATCGTTTCCGCCGACCTCGCTCCAGTTGGTGATTTCGCCGGTGTAGATGGCGGCGATCTGCTCCAGGGTCAGGTCCGTTACCGGATTGTCATTGTTGACGATGATGGCAATGCCGTCCAGAGCCAGGACCGTTTCGGTCAGGCCGTTGGCCTTTTCCTCATCCTTCAGGTTGCGGGAGGACAGGCCGATGTCGCAGCGCCCCTCGCTTACGGCGGTAATGCCGCTGCTGGAGCCGGTGGGGTTGTAGGTAACGGTAACATTGCTGTAGTCCGCCATGTAGGCCTCGCCCAGCGCGCCGATGACCTTCTCCATGGAGGTGGAACCATCGGTGGAGACGGTAGCAGCCTCCTCGCTGCATCCGGTCAGTGCGCCGGTGGCAAGGATGCCGACTGTCAGCACAGCGGCAATGATTTTGCATGCTTTTTTCATTATGATTTCCTTCCTTTCCTGTGCGATACGTTCTAGGTACAGCACTCAGCATACTTATCTTGTGTAAAATCCGAAAGACAAGCCGTGTAAATTCTGTGAAAAAGGAAAAAATCCCGGACGGGACGCAGGACAGCATCCCTCCGGGCATAAAAATCCCACCCGGCAGGGTGGGATTCTGGCGGAGTGAGAGGGATTTGAACCCTCGCGCGCTTTTTAGACGCCTACTCCCTTAGCAGGGGAGCCCCTTCGGCCTCTTGGGTATCACTCCGAATCAAAGAAATTTCAATTGCCAGAGTATTCTAGCATAACCGCCGATATTTGTCAAGCAAAATATCGGCGGTTACCCGTGCCTTGGGGGGATTTTTCCGCAGCTAGCCAATCGCCTCCATCAGCGCAGCGGCGCAATCGGTATAGCCGATGCAGCAGAGGCCCCCGGCGTCCACGGCAAAGATTATGGTGTAGTGGTACTGCGTCCCGGCGGATTACTGGATATCCTCCTCGCCGAAGGGATCGCCGCACTCCGGGCAGAATTTCGGCGGGTGCCGGGGATCCTCCGGCTCCCAGCCGCATTTGTCGCAGCGGTACAGCGGCTCGGAGGCAGGCTTCTTCGCGCCGCAGTTGGCGCAGAATTTTCCCTGGTTCACCTGGCCGCAGCTGCACATCCAGCCCCGGGGCGAGCCGCACTCCGTGCAGAATTTGCCTGTGTTCATGGCGCCGCATGCGCATCGCCAGCCGCTCTGATCGGCAGGCGCCGTGGGCTTCTCCGCCGCACCCATCTGGAACAGGGCGTTGGCGTTCAGGCCGCCGGCCTGCTGCGCCATGTTCAGCCCCATGAAGCCCATCATCGCGCCGTTTTCGTTGGCGGCAGCAGCCTTCATAGCCTCAGCCTGCGCCTGCACCATATGGGCAGCCGCCATGTTGGTGTTGCGGAACACTGCGGACTTTTGCAGCTCCTTGATCATGGCCTCGTCCTCGGCGGAGGCGGTGGCGGAGTTAATGCCCACGGATACCACGCCGATGCCGCGCAGCGTGCCCCACTTGGCGGTGAGCACGGCGTTCATGGCCTCGGCCATCTCCGATGCGTGGCCGGGCAGCGCGGAGTAGCGGATTCCAGCCTGGGAGATCTGGGCCAGAGCGGGCTGGAGCGCGGTGATGAATTCGGATTTCAGCTGGCTGTCCAGGCGGTCGCGGGTGTAATTCTCCGTGATGTTGCCGCAGACATTTTTATAGAACAGCATGGGGTCGACGATCTTATAGGAGTATTCCCCGTTGCAGCGGATGGAGATATCCACATCCAGGCCGATATTGGCGTCCACCACCCGGAACGGGACGGGGGAGGGGGTGCCAAATTTATTGCCGACGATCTCCTTCAGGTTGAAGAAGTACACCCGCTGGTCCTTGCCGGTGTCCCCGCCGAAGGTGAAGCGCCGCTTCAGATTCTCCCAGGTGCCCAGGATTCCCTGCCCCAGGCCGCCGTAGAAGATGGAGGCTTCCGTGGAGGCGTTCCAGGTGAATTCCCCCGGCTCGGCGGAAAACTCCGCGATCCGCCCCTGGTCCACGATCATCATGCACTGCCCCTCGTTCACGGCGATGACGGAGCCGTTGGTGATGATATTGTCGGAGCCTTTGGTGTTGCTGGAGCGGGAGGAAACCCGCTTGGTCCCCTTGGTTGCCAGTACGTTTTCCGGCATGGATTCACAGTAAAAATATTCTCTCCACTGATCGGCCAGGACGGAGGAGGCTGCGCCGAGCGCCGCTTTGATAAGACCCATAATGCATTTCTCCTTTTATATTGATTTCAGAATTTACCGTGGCCACCGCCATGGCTGTGACCGGAACTGCTGTGATGTACGGAGCTTCCGCCGCCGCCCCCGCCGCCGTGGGAGGAGTGATTGGAGGATGGCTCCGGCTTGGCGATCCGGGTGGTGCGGGAGTACAGGAAGAAGTCCTGGCAGCGGTAAAGATTGTAGCTGCCGCCCACCATGTAGCTCTTAGCCCCGGATTGGGGGCGGGCGGTCTTCATCTGCCCCCGCAGGAACCACAGGGAAACGCCGCCCGCGGCTGCGCCCAGGAGCAGGGCGATGACCAGCCGCTCCAGGATTGCGCCGCCGTCCAGGGAGGAATCCTCGTAGTAGACCACATCCTCCCGGGTTCCCGGCTGGTAGCTCGCGGAGCCTTCATAAAACCCGCCGTCGATGGGATCGCCGTTACGGTATACATTGAAGTAAACATCCAGCTCCGCCAAAAACATTTCGAACGCGGCGTAATACTCCCCCGCGGACAGGTAGGGCACGATCTGATCGGCAATGAGCCCGATTCCGTAATCCGTCAGGGCGTAGATGGCCTCGCCGCTGGTGCTGATGGCCCAGTCCCGATCCTCCATGGAAACCAGCAGCAGTACACCGCTGAAATCGTCCCCGGCGCCATAGCCGTGGTCGTCAAAGAAATCGTCGGCGTAGCTCTCGGCGGTCTTGCCATCCAGGGTGTTGGTGGTGACGATCACCACATCGATCACATATTGATCCACCACGGCGCTGGCCAGCTCCCAGAGCGCCGCTTCCTCCGCGCTTGTCAGCAGGTCTGCATTGTCCACGATCCTGTCAGGCCCTTCCGCGCCGACTGCCAGGGGCAGGCAGAGGATCAGCGCCGCCAGGAGCAAGCAGATTGTTATCCGTTTCATGCTGCGCCTCCTTACATCAGCAGGTACTGCATCAGGGTGACCAGCAGCGCCGTGCCCCCGCAGATCCCGGCGAACCAGGCGGCGCTGCGTTTCGGGCAGATGGGCAGGGTGCCTGTCATTTTCCCGGTCTGCCCGTTCATGGCGAAGACGTAGGTCTGCTCCCGATAGCGGGAATGGAGCAGCCACACCGGCAACAGCACATATTTCGCCTTGCCCTGCCGGACATTCAGCTTCCGGGAGGTGGGCACGGCGGAGGCGTAGCCTGCCAGAGTGGGCAGCAGCATTTCATCGATGGTGGCACTGACCCGCTGGCGGATGCGCTCCTCCCCCAGCCTGGCTTCCACATCGTATTTATCCGCCAGGTAGCCGGACAGGTAGGCACTGTCAAAGTCCACCATCTGGCTGTAGTCGTATGGCTCGATGGATTCCATAATGGCGTTGTCCAGCTTGGAGGAGCCGTCCATCGGGATGCCGGAGAAGTCAGCGTCCGCGCCCCGGACCAGCAGGAAATGATCGGTGCGGGTGTAGTTGAATTTGGCGTCGGACCAATGGCGGACGCGGGTGGCCTGGTAGCGGGTTTCCTCCCGCCCCGTGCAGTCGTACAGCCAGAAGGGGACGTACATGGCCGTGATTTTCTCCAGCCTCTGCTGGTCCGTAAAATCCTTGGGGAGCAGGGGCTTACCCTTGCACAGGGAGAGGAACGCCTTCTGGGCATCCTCCTTCCCGGTTTTGAAGGGAATCACGCCGTCCGGCTTCAGTCCGCCGGACAGCCGCCCCGGCAGCACCGCCGGATTGCCGCAGAAGGGGCAGAATGTGGCGGCGGTATTTTCGTCGCACAGCAGCTCACCGCCGCAGGAGGGGCACTGGAAGGTGCGCAGATTTTCCTGCTCGGCCTGGGACCAGGGGGTGGACTCCACCTCCTCCCAGGAAAATTCGCAGCTTTCCCCGGCTCCAGCGTCCTCGCTGAACGCCCGGACGGCCTCAATGTCAAAGGAATTTCCGCAGGAATCGCAGCTGAGCTTCTGCGCGTCCTGGCGGAAGGCCAGAGCAGCGCCGCAGCAGGGGCATTTGTATTCCAGTACGGATGCAGTATCAGGCATGGCAATCACCTCTCTGGCTTGATTTTAACATAAGCACTCCTGAAAATCAATGGAAAATAGCCGTTTTCTACCACCCGGACGCGCCTGCCAGAAAAAAAGCTACCATTTTCCCGGAAGATGTGCTATACTGGGAGGAGCAACATCCCATTACTTGCAGGAGGTGCTGAAAATGACAAAGATGAAACGATTCCGCGCATGCGTGCTGCTCGTCCTGGCGGCAGCGCTGCTCTGCGGCCTCTGCGGCTGTGCCAGCAGCGGGACCTCCGGGGGGACGGATTCCACCGGCGGGACGTCCACCGATGGGACCGCCGCGCCGCAGGAAACCGAAGCTACGCTCGCGTCCATGGATGGCACCGTTTCCGATGCGCCGGAGGTGGAATCCTCCGACCTGGACGCGCAGATCAAGGCAGCCTTCCAGGAGAAGTACGACATTACCGACCGGGGCGTGTCCACAGACGATCTGACGGTGCTGTATGTGGCGGAATATGACGGGGCGTATGCCGTGTATGTGAACGGGTGGTTTGAATACAACCAGGCCATCTGCTCCGATACCATCAATGGCCTGGAATTCTGGTACGCCACCTCGCAGAAAATGCTGATCTATCAGGACGGGACGCTCTACTCCCTCACCGCCGCCTTTGACCAGGGCGTGCTGGATGCGGACGCGGTCGCGTCGCTGTACGAGATCCACCGCCAGTCCCATTCCAGCCTGTACCCAGAATTGGCGGACAAGTAAACCCTACCCGGGCTGGGCCTGTTGCAGAATTCCCGTTCTGCGGCAGGCCCATTTTCCATATCCGAGCGGAAATCGTTCGGCAGAGCAGAGGATCGCCCGTAATTCCAGGAAAGATGCGCATGGCAAAGCTGACCGGAAGCATCCTCACGGCCTAATGAAACCACATCGGCCAACCCCTTTCGGGGCCAGCCGATGTGTTTTTTCATGGACCTATTTTGCAGCGCGCCCAAATTTCCTACTTTTCGCTCTCCGCGCTGTCCGGCGGATTGCCCTCGCTGCGCTTCTGCTGCCGCTTAATCCTGGACTGCGCGCGCTTCTGCTTGAACTTGGAGTTGATCTCCGGCGGATGGTCCCGCACCTTCTCCGGCGGGATCGCCCGCTTCTCCAGGCGCTTGGTGGTGATCTCCCGTAGGAGAGCATAGCATACGGAGGCCAGCGGAATCATCATCAGCATTCCGCCCACGCCCATCAGGTCGCCGCCCACTGCCACAGCCACCAGCACCCACATGCCCGGCAGGCCGATGGAGGTCCCCACGACTCGGGGATAAATCAGGTTATTCTCGATCTGCTGGAGCACCAGGAACATGATGACGAACCACACCGCCTGCATCGGGCTGACCACCAGGATGAAGAACGCGCCCACAATGCACCCGATAAATGCGCCCACAATGGGGACCAGCGCCGTCACCGCTATGGTAACGCTGACCAGCGGAACATAGGGCATGCGGAAAATCGACATCACCACCGCAAACAGGCACCCCAGGATCACCGCCTCCAGGCACTGCCCGGAAATAAAGCTGGAAAATGTGGAATTGGTCATCCGCAGGATCCGCACGACCTCGTCGGACACATGCTCCGGGACGAATGCATACAGCATCCGCCGGAACTGCCGCGCCAGGATCTCCTTCCGGCTCATACAGTAAATGCAGAACACCAGGCTCAGCACCGCATTAAAAATACCGGTGGACAGCGCCAGCACCGTGCCGACCAGCTTATCCATGATCGCGGAGGCGCTGCTGCTAACCAGGGACAGCAGATTCTGAATCAGGCCCGCCCAGTCAATGGTTTCAAAATCCGTATTCTCCGACAGCCATTCATCCAGCTCGGGATGGTTCTCCACAAAGGCCAGCACCCATTGCTGCACCCGAGTGAAGAATCCGGGCAGGCTGGCCGCCAGGGATTCCACCGTTTCGCCGATCTGGGGAATCAGGAGCCAGAACACGCCAAACAGCACCACGATCACCGCCAGCACGGTCAGCAAAATCGCCGTCACCCGGCGCAGGCCGGCTTTCTTGATCCCCTTCAGCCCCCGCTCGATGGCGCGCATGGGCACGTTCAGGACGAAGGCCAGCGCAGCCCCTGTAATAAACGGGGACAGAATCGAGCCGACGCCTTTCGCCACTGCGGCAACCCGCTCGGTTTCATGCAGGAGCCAGTACAGCACAATGCACCCGGCCGCGCAGAGAAACAGCGTGCGCACGGTTTTTTTGTTCAGTTCCAAGCCGTTCCCCTCCTTCCTACCGACATTATAGTGCAGATTTTGAGGGATTACCAATGAACATTTTGTGAACACCCATTTTCCCCGGGGGTTCGGCAGGGGGCGCAGCTGCGCATATTTCCCCCGATGATGGCATAGAGTTTTTCGGTAGCACACAGCATCGGAGGGGAGCGTATGTCAGATACCATCGAAGAAAGAGCCTGCGAACTGGCTGTGTACATGATCGAAACCGGCGCCACCGTCCGGGCTGCCGCCCGGCACTTTGGCATCTCCAAATCCACCGTCCACAAGGATCTCTCCCAGCGCCTGCCGCAGTACAACCATGTGCTGTATGAGCAGGTGCGGAAGGTTCTGGAAATCAATAAATCCGAGCGGCACATCCGCGGCGGCATGGCCACCCGCAAAAAATACCGCGGGGAAACGTAAACCCAACGCCCGGCGGTTCCGCCGGGCATTGATCTGTCCTCAGGGATTCTGCGCCAGGATCAGCGCCAGTGCCGCATCCACAGCCTGCTGCCGGATCGCGTCCCGGTCGCCGGAAAAGTGAAACTCCCGGGAAAGTACGGCGCCTGCGTCGGCATAGCCGATAAAAACCGTCCCCACAGGGTGGCCGGATTCGTCCCCGTCCGGGCCGGCCAGTCCGGTCACGGATACGGCAATGTCAGCCTCCAGCACACTGCGCGCACCCTGCGCCATGGCGCAGGCAGTCCGGGCGGACACGGCGCCATCCTCCAGGAGGACGGACGGCGCTACCCCCAGGAGGGACTGCTTGACTCCATTGCAATAGCTGATGATCCCGCCCCGGTAGACCCGGGACGCGCCGGGCACCGCCGTCAGCGCAGCGCCAATGCCGCCGCCGGTGCAGCTCTCCGCCGTGGCCAGCGTTCTGCCGCCCAGGCGGGTAATGACCTCAAATGCCTTCTGCATCATCGTAAGCCACCCGCACCTTCTCCACGGATTCCAGCGCCCTGGCGATCAGTGCCTGGCGGTCCAGCTTCTGCTCCGCATGGAGCACCTGCCCCAGCGTGGGCTTGGTTTTGGGATGCCGGGGGGTGAACACGGTGCAGCAGTCCTCATAGGGCAGGACGGAGGTATCCAACGTGCCGATTTTCCGGGCGATGGTGACGATCTCCTCCTTGTCCATCCCCACCAGGGGCATAAAAACCGGAAGCTCCACCACCGCGCCGGTGACGGCCATGGCCTCCATGGTCTGGCTGGCCACCTGTCCCAGATTCTCCCCGGTGACCAGTGCGCCGCAGCCGTCCTGCCGCGCCAGGCGCTGGGCGATCTCCATCATGAACCGGCGCATAATCAATGTGAAATACTCCTCCGGGCAATTATCCCGGATGGTTTCCTGAATCTCCGTAAAGGAGACCACGTTCACCGTCATCCGGCTGGAAAACCTGGTCACCAGCCGCGCAAGCTCCAGGACCTTGTCCTTGGCCAGCTGGGAGGTGTAGGGATAGGAGAAGAAGTGGACGCACTCGATCTCCACCCCGCGCTTGGCGATCATATACGCCGCCACCGGGGAGTCGATGCCGCCGGAGAGCAGGCACATGGCTCTGCCACCCACGCCGGTGGGCAGTCCGCCCGCCCCCGGCTCCGCCGGTCCATGGACGTAGGCGGCCAGGTCCCGGATCTCCACATACACCGTGTACGCCGGATGATGCACATCCACGGCGGTCGCCGGGTGCGCCTCGGCAATGCGCCCGCCGATCTCCTGGGAGATGGCGATGGAGGTCAGGGGGAAGGCCTTATCCGAGCGCTTGGACTCCACCTTGAAGGATTCCGCCATCTCCAGCTCGTCCCCCAGGTAGTCCTCCACCGCCTGGAAGATGGCGTCCAGGTCCTTCTCGCAGGGGCGGCAGCGGCACAGGCTCACCACGCCGAAAATGCTGCGGCAGGCCTCCCACGCACCGTCCAGGTCGGCCAGGTCATCCTCCGGCTCCACGTACACGGTGGACTGCATGATATAAACGTCAAAATTTCCATAGGGCTTCATCCTGCGGCGGACGTTCTGCCGCAGGCGGCTCTCAAACTGGCGCTTGTTGCCGCCCTTCAGGACGGTTTCGCCCAGCTTCATCAAAAAGATTTCCTTCATTTTCTGCTCCTTCTTACCGGCTGTCCAGATTGACCGCCCGGTACTGAATGGCCTCGGCGATGTGCCGGGGCTGAATCTCCTCACTGCCGCAAAGGTCCGCCACGGTCCTTGCCACCTTCAGGATGCGGTCATAGGAGCGGGCGGTCAGCCCCATGGCGTCGAAGGCCTGCTTCATCAGCTGCGCGCATTCCTCGTCCAGCGCGCAGAACCGCCGCATCTGATCCGGACCCATCCGGGCGTTGCACATAGCGCCGTCGCCGCCGAACCGGCTGTGCTGCCTGCGGCGCGCTGCGTCCACCCGCTGCTTGACGGCTGCGGAAGGCTCCGCCTCCGCGCGTGTCCGCAGGTCCTCGAAATGCACCGCCGGGACCTCCACAATAATGTCGATCCTGTCCAGCAGCGGCCCGGAAATGCGGCTGCGGTACTCCTGCACCGAACGCTCCGTGCAGGTGCAGCGGCCGGAGGGGTCGCCGTACCAGCCGCATTTGCATGGGTTCATGGCGCACACCAGCATAAATTCCGCCGGATACGTCACCGCGCCGCTGACCCGGGAGATGGTGACCTGCCCGTCCTCCAGCGGCTGACGCATCATGTCCAGGGTGTCCTTGCGGAACTCCGGCAGCTCGTCCAGGAACAGCACGCCCCACATACGTTGGGTTCGATTACTTTTTCGCCCTTTATATCCGTCAATATCCGCCAATAGCGAAGGCCGCCATATGGTGGTATCCCCTGGTGTTATGCAACAGTACCTCGTTTTACCCCGTATTTATCCCCCTTGTGAGCCATTCACCCCAGGGAAACACGGTACAACTCAATCAAAAAAGGAGCTGGACTTTGGATATTTAGCTGTCCCGCTCCCTGACCATGAAATGAGTTTCTTCCATATTATAATGCCTGTTCGCTGATTTTTCAATCTGGAAGATTGCAAAAAAGCTCTCTTTTACGATAATTTTGAGTGCTTCTATGAAAAAGATTATCCCTCGGCTGAGTAGCTCACTATTCCGTGATTACTTCAGCCGAGGGATTTTGCGCTTGCGGCCTTATTTCATATGGTTGCGGAGTGACTCCTTAAGCGCCGACATATTCTCGTAGAGGATGATGAACTCCGTAGGCGTGCAGTCATTCAGCAGTTCGAGAATGCTGGAGCTTTCCCGCTTGGTCAGAAGCGTAGACGAAAGGAGCAGGTGGTCTGGAGTGGTATCCAGCGCGTTTGCCAGGTCGACAAGAATATCGAGTGAGGGGCTACGCTCCCCGGACTCCAGCTTGCGGATGTAGACATCAGAGACACCCGTTGCTTCAGCCAGAGCTTCCTGTGACATTTTCGCCATATGGCGATAATGCCTGATTCTTTTTGCCACAATCGTTTTGTCCATAATATCGGACCTCCTATAGTTCTTTAGAATGAATTTGCTCATTCCATGAACCACAGTAGTGCGATATGGAGCATTTGCAACTGTCTGCACAAATTTTTTCCAAAAACCGATACAACCCGTATCGGTAGCGTTACTCTCAGTTTCTGGTGTTCCTGGTTTGCGGTTTGTATAATATCACTACATAGACATTTATATCGAGAAAAGAACCAAGGAACGCCTCATACTGATTCACGTAGCTGTGGTATCGATATGCGACCGGCGGGGTGGAGTGTGATAACGAGACATGACAAAATCGGAAGACAAACAAAGGATTAGAAGCCGTTACAAAGGCATATCGCCGGATGCGCTGGAGAAGATTCCGGCAATCGAAAAGAAGGACATCTTCGTAGATGATAGTCCTAAAAGGGTGGGAGTTTATGCGCGTGTCTCCACGGGTGACCCTCGGCAAACATCCTCCTTTGAGCTGCAACAAAATCACTATACGGATTTGATTGACCGCAGGGAGGGCTGGACTCTTTACCACATATATGCGGATGAAGGAATCTCCGGCACATCCCTAAAGCATAGGGACGCCTTTATCCAGATGATCGAGGACTGCAAGCAACATAAGGTCGATTTGATCGTAACAAAGAGCGTTTCCCGTTTTGCCCGAAACATCTACGACTGCATTGGCTACGTCCGGGAGTTGGCAGCCCTGAAGCCCCCTGTAGGCGTTCTGTTTGAGACTGAGGGCATTTATACTCTTAAAGATGATAGTGAGATGTCCCTCTCTTTTATCGCCACCTTGGCGCAGGAGGAGTCTCACACAAAGAGCAGCTCTATGAATCTCTCCTATGAGATGCGGTTCAGCCGTGGGATTTTTATGACGCCGGAGCTGTTGGGCTATGACAAAGACGAAGATGGCAATCTGGTCATTAACGAAGAAGAAGCACTGACAGTCAGGCTCATTTTCTTTATGTTCCTGTATGGGTATACACCCCAACAAATCGCAGAGACCCTCATGCAGTTAAAGCGTGTGACTAAGCGTGGAAACTACAAGTGGTCTGCCAGCACCGTCATGAACATCTTGCAGAATGAACGGCATTGTGGAGATGTGCTGGCGCACAAGACTTTCACGCCCAATTACCTGAATCACCGTTCTGTGAAAAACCGTGGTGAAAAGCCCCAGTATCGTCAGCGAGACCATCACGAGGGGATAATCTCACGGGATGACTTTTTCGCCGTCCAGCAAATCATCGCCTACGAAAAGGGAAGTCGAGCTGGTATGCTCCCGCACCTTCACGTCATCGACAATGGTGCGCTCAAAGGCTTTGTGATCATCAACCCACGGTGGGCGGGTTTCACCAGCGAGGACTATCTCGCCGCAGTTGAAGAAATCCTTCCGGCTCACCAGGAAAGCGGCTCAGAAGCGACCGTGACGCCGGAAATCGGCTCATTAGACCTGCGGGGATTTGAGGTGGTCCGTGGGCAGTTCTTTGAGAGCTATAACAGCTGTGCGATCACCTTTTCCTCCGAGGCAATCAAGTTCACGACCTATGCGCTCCCCAAGCTGGATAACTGCAGGCAGGTCGAATTCCTCTTTGACCCGGTTCGTAAGCTATTCGTTGTTCGCCCTACCACGAAAAGCAATCGGAATGCAGTTACCTGGCTCAGATATGACGGGAAGCGGTATCACCCCAAAAGAATCATGGGCCATGCCTATCTCCCAGTCATATACGAGATGATGGGCTGGAATAGCGAGTGGCCATACTATGTACATGGAGAATGCCGGGATAACGGTACAGACAGCTTCCTGGTATTTGATATGAAAGAAGCTGAAGCTGTCATCAAGGTGCGTAATATGGTAAAAGCCGTAGACCCGGAAAAGCCAGAACAGGAAGTCCCAAGTACCCCAACAAAAGCGGTCACAGCGATTCCACAGAATTGGCTGTCCAACTTTGGAAGCGAATACTATAGCTGTGTTCCGCTTCTGACCGAGGGTACCAGTGCTGCACAGGAATGGAATGCCCAGGATGCCGGGAAACCAAGCCCACGCCGCGATTTATTGCAGGCATCAACTGAACAAGAACTGGAAGAAGGGATATCTTCCATCATTGCCACAATGAGAGAAGGAAGTGTCGTACATGACCCAACAGACACTGTTTGATACAGCAGGAACAGAGCCGCAGCCAGAAGAGCAGATTCGTATCGACCCTGTGACTGGAAAAGAGGATGAATTTCACCAGGACGATACTTTCTCCTATGCGGGGTACCAGATTACCCGTGAGGAGTTTTTTGCCCATGCCAGGGAACCCTCCCTCTGCCTTTGCGGTAATGAACTGTATGTCAACAAAGTCTGTTTGAATAAGGCGCCGGATACAACACGAGTGCTTATTATGGTCAATGCGGTACAGAAGAAGATAGTCCTGAAACCGTGTGATGAGGAAATCAAAGACTCCGTCCTATGGAAAACCGCAAAAGGCAATGTGCGCCACATAAAATGCAAGCCGGCCTTCTGCTCCCTGATATCTACACTGACGAGCTGGGATTTGAATAACCGCTACAAGATGATCGGGAAGCTGGTACGCAGTCAAGGCGAACGGCTGCTTATCTTTGATTTGGATGCCGCGCTCATTTATCCCAGAAAGCCCGTTATGGACGCAGCAGGAAAAGTGGTCAAAAGCAATATTGATCGAGAGCCTGTATATATGGAATCCTGGCGGCATCAGTTCGGTCTGCCTGTAGAAGAACATGAACGCACCTATGCTATCAACCGATTTGATGATTACGTTGTGATCAGCGTACAGAAGCAGCCTGGTCAGCGACAGGCGCACCCACAACTCGATAGGGAGGATACAATACTATGAAGGTTTTGAACGAAGAAACTGCAGCTGGACTTACCGTGGATATCAAGAAAGACCGTATTCGCATCCACAGGAATACGTTGCATTTGATGAATAACCCGAAGTTCTTTAGACTGCTGGTGAATCCGCAGACGAAGTGCATCATAGTGGAGAATTGCGAAGAAAAAAGTGATGGTGCCTTTCGAGTCAGTGCAATTCCAACCAGCAACGGGTCATTTGAAGTCTACAGTAGCCATCTGGTACGAGAGATAGCCAACTGTGCGGGTTTCAATGGGTACACATCGGTTAGACTGCTAGGGCAACAGATACATGGGCAGAATGCCGTCTTTTTTCGCATGGAATCAGGCCACCCGAATCTGCCGCACCGAGGAAGGGCAAGGTCAAGCCAATGCTATGAATGAATCGAACTTTATCTTCGACCCGGAATTCATGCGGTTATTACCAATACTTGACCCGACTGAGTATGCTCTGCTGGAAGAGCGTATTTTAAGAGAAGGATGCCGCGACCCCATTGTTGTGTGGGAGCATATCCTTGTAGAGGGAAACTACAGGTATCAAATATGTTATCAGCACAAGCTCCCATTTGAGATAAAAGAGCTTGAATTTACCAGCAGGGACGAAGTCATACACTGGGTCTGCCAGCGCACTATTGAGCAGAAAGACTTACCCAATGAGTTGTTCAGGTATCTTGTCGGAAAGATGTATACTGCAGAAAAAGCACTTGCTGACTACCCCTGTCGCAACCATATCAGTAGAGGTTCCGCATCATCTATTGCACGGACATATGATATCTCCCGTATGGCTATCTACGGTTACAAGAATATAGCAAATGCTGTCGATGAAATAGCTGAAAAAGATAGCAGGTTGACAGCGATGTACCTGTCTGGACGGGTGCATATCAAAAAAGATGACCTGATCACCATTGCTTCTATGAATGAGTGGCAGATACGGACACTGACAAATGCCATGATACGCCAGAATAAAAAACGCTGTACTACTTCGGATGTGCTGGCTGCTCTCTCTGCGCGGGATTTGAAAAAAGAACAACAGAGTGCAAGAGAGCGGCGCAAAGCGGCAGCCAGTGCAAATCAGCCGTCTGTAAAGGATATGCCAATATATGACCCTGACGGTGAAGTGGCAAGCCTGTCGCTGACGATTCCCTCCTGGAACTCATCCATCGACAGAATTTTTACAAAGACGGATATGCAGGAAATATCTGACAAAGCAAAAACGCAGCTCAGAGAGGAGCTGCTGGCGTTACGGGACAGCATTGACCTCGTCCTGCTTGCGATAGAGGAGGTATCAGACGATGGCTAATGGCCTTGCGGGGAACCCATTTGTACCAGACGTGCATTTTGAACTTATCCCCATTAAGAATCTGGTTTCAAACCAGGACTATCAGCGCAAAATTTCAAATGCTCACGTTGGGCGAACAGCGGATAATTTTAATATCTATCAAATCAACCCCGTCAAGGTGAGCAGACGGGATGGAACGAACTTCGTATTTGACGGCCAGCACACCGTTGAGACTGTAGCAGAAGCGTCCGGCTCCCGTGACACCCCGGTCTGGTGCATGATATACGATGACCTCAGATATGAGCAGGAAGCGGACATCTTTGCCAATCAGAAGAAATACACCCGCCCACTAAAGGCACTTGAGATATTCAATGCACATATCGAGGCCGGAAACGATGTCCAGATGACCATCAAGCAGCTCGTTGAGAGTTATAATCTGGTCATCTCTGCAAAGCGTATCCCCGGAAACATCAGCGCTGTTAATGCGTTGGAATACATCTTTGATAAGTTTGGCTATCAGGTGCTGGACCGCACCTTGCTACTGGCGGTTTCTACATGGGAAGGTGAAGTGGACTCTCTCTCCAGCAATATGCTTAAGGGCATCGCAAAGCTGATCGTGGCGTATGGAGACAAGTTGAATGATGAACAGTTCGCCGACCGTCTGGGCAAAGTCTCCGTTCGGGAAATCATCCGCACAGCCAAAGACCGTCATACGGGTACACAGGGGTATGCAGAAGCTATGCTGCTACAGTATAACAAGAGACTGAAATATCCCCTGCGCTGGAATGACCTCACCAGTGGAAAGCAAGCAGTACCCAGTGAGGCACCAACAGCACCCACCACCGAACCTGCACAGCTTACCATGGATGGCGGCATTCTCGTTGACCCAGCTACAGGCGAGATCATAGAAGCCTCCGCTGACGATGAGGAAAGTGATGAGGACGATGATGGCGGCATCCCAGATGAAGAAGGAGCGCTGCCAAATCAAATGCTTATGGACAACCTTTCATTGAGCGCAAGAGGATGAAAGTGAGGAGCTGTTTATGGATGAATCAAATCTTGTAACGGTGACATTCGAGGTCGATGCCGATATATTGGCCGAGGCGGAAAAGGTGCTGGCGGCGCAGGGGTACACGCTGGAGAAAGCACTTGTGGGCTTCTTTTACTGGTGTGCCAATTATCCTGATGAAGCGACCGCTACGATTCGGTCTTGGATGGCGGAGGAATGAGAAATGGCAGGGCGAATTTGGAGGAACTACTACTCCGAGGGTCGGTACAGGCATAAAAATGGAGATTTGCGTTATGAACGTAGTGCAAATGGCACACTGTTTTCAGACGGTCGATTTCCTACAAAGATACGGCCGACCGACCTTCCCGAATGGTATGTGTACGGATACTGCTATCATCAGCACGGGTATGTCTCTGCAAAGGGAGCAGAAGATTTGATGTATCGGCCTTCCCACTTTACGAACCACCTGTTCAAAGACGACCATCTGTACATATCCTATGAGCAGAAGCTGACCGTGGTGGAGAAAGATGGATTCACCTGTGTGGAAGGCTATGAACACGTCCTGCACGGCTGGTTTATTATTGATTTCATCAAAGCAGTCGATCAGTATTCCAATATAGACACTACCCACATCAAACGGCAGATAAATGAAAAGCTGGCATGGTATCACGAAAACTGGGATGTCCATAGGGAAGCGCCGGAGGACATGAAAGTGATATTCGAGGATGTTTGAGCAAGCGAAAGCGAAAATAGCGCTATAGCGGCACCATAGTCATTCCAAAGAACGATTAAAATAGTTCCTTCGGATGTGTATAATAGCCGGAATCGCCCCTATAATCTTTATGGAATGAGATAAATCATTCTAAAGGAGGGGCTTCGCTTGGATACTAAATCCCTTGGGAACAGAATACAGCAATTGCGGGAAGAGCGTGGCCTTACCCAAGAAGAACTCGCTGCAAAGACTGACATCAGCATTAAGCATATCAGTGTCTTGGAGCGGGGACTAAAAGAGCCTCGGCTGACCACGTTTCTGACTATAGCCGAAGCACTCGGCGTTACACCAAATGAGTTGCTCTCAGCTCCAAGCACCGAATCAGATTATATGTCCATTATCTCATACAAGGCAGCGCAGCTCTCCGAGGAAAAGCAGAAAAGCCTGTTGAAGATAATCAATACATTGGTCGAAGAATTGTAAGGCGGCTTCCCGTATGTGGGAAACCGCCTTTTTTGATCTCTATTTATCAGTCATTGATGCAGATGCCGATTTGTGAGCCGTCCAGGAAGAAGAAATTGATGACGCCCAAAGGCTCGACCTCGCAATGTTCGAGGGTCTTGCCCACCAGTGAAAGGTCTATCTCCTGTAGAGGTGTGGTATCGCTCGTAAGCTCCATGAATTGTTTTGCACGGAATGCCGCCAATGCATTATCGCTTTGTGCCTGTGTTTCCCAGCCAGGAAGGAAGTCCTCACGGTTTTCCAGCAAGGCGTTCCACGCCATCACAAATGCCCGATGCAGGTCTTTCTCATAGAGGGATTTACTTGTGCAGCCTATCTTGCCCTTTTCCTTATACCGCTGACCGCACATCCATACCTTCACATGACCATTCAATCTGGTCAGTGTCCGGCGCCAGAAGATATTTCCGCAAGTTCCGCAGATGACCCGGTTGGAAAACGGCTGGGTGTCAGTATACCGCCCCATTGTCCGCAGCCCATGTTTCTGCAGGTATTCTCTCCGCCGTGCTATCTCCATCTGGACAGCGCTCCAGAAATCCTTGTCTATAATGGCTTCGTGGTCATCTTTGACGTAATACTGTTCTAGCTGGCCTTCGTTCTTTACCATCTTCTTTGTCAGGAAATCTGCTGTGAAGGTCTTTTGCAGGATAGCGTCTCCCATGTGTTTCTCATTTTGGAGAATACCCATAATCGTGGATGTAGCCCACCTCGGCTCTCCAGTGCAGCCCGGTACACCGTCTTCGTTCAGTTTCCGAGCCAGCACATCTGGGCTGACGCCTGTCATGTAGGCTTCGTAAATCCAGCGCACGACTCTGGCCTGTTCCTGGTTAATGACCAGCTTCCCATTTTCATCCTTATCGTATCCGTAGAAGCGATTGGCGTTCAGGTGGAGTACACCCTGCTTGAACAGGGAGCGGATGCCCCACTGACAGTTTTCTGAAATGGACCGGCTTTCGTCCTGTGCCAGGGAGGAAAGAATCGTGAACAGCAATTCTCCCGTGCTGTCCATGGTGTTTATCGCCTCCTTCTCGAACAGCACCCCAATGCCCAGCTCTTTTAAGCGCCGGGAATAGTTCAGGCAATCCTGCGTATTCCGTGCAAAGCGGCTGATAGACTTTGTGATGACGAGGTCGATTTTCCCCGCCTCGCAATCTTGTATCATTCGGTTGAAATCTTCTCTGCGCCTTGTGGAAGTGCCGGAGATGCCTTCGTCAGCGTATATGCCGGCCATCTCATATTGGGGGTTCCGAGTGATGTACTCGGTATAGTAGGTGACCTGATTTTCAAAGCTGTTCAGCTGTTCATCTTGCTCCGTGGACACCCGGCAATAGGCCGCCACACGGATTTTATGGTTGACTGCTGCCGCTCGGTTCCTCATCTCCCGCCGAGCTGGAATGTGTACTACTTCTCGTGCCATTTAGCCCACCCTTTCCTGTGAAATAGAATACGGGCAATCCGGTGAGGATTCGTACTCCTCTTTCGGATAACCCGTATAGTGCTTCATGCCATATTCATCTTCGTATTCGAACACAGTGGTCGGTTCTGAGATCTCGCCCCAGCTGTTTGCTACATTTGCCGGGAGCCAGACGCCTTTACAGGCAGAAGCCCCCACCTTCAGATTGGTGCGGCAGACCCAGTATTCTGCTTCGCCCTTGCCCCACTTGTGGATGAGCTTGCACCCGCACCGTGGGCAGAACAGTTTGCCAGACAGCGGATAGGTCGCTTTGCAGTCACGAGGCGAAGTGGGGCTGCATTGCTCTCGCTTCAGATGCTCACTGCGTTTGCGGAGAATGTCCTGTACAGCATCCCATTGCTCTGGTGCAACAATGGCTGGGTGGTTATCGGTGATGTACCACTGGTCAGCCTGTCCTTCGTTCTTATGGCGAACGCGCCGGTCATCCAGATAAGTCTTCTGCAAGACCATGTCACCCTTAAATGCAGGGTTGTGCAGGACTCGAAACACTGCTGTGGCATCCCATTTGCATCCGCTGCCTGTGGTTATGCCGTTCTCATTCAGGTATGTTCCGATTTTGGACGGCCAGATGCCCTTCGCTGCAAGGTCAAAAATGAGCCGGACTGTCTGCGCTTCCTGCTCCACAATGCGGATAACGCCATCTTCATCTGCCGTGTATCCAAATGTGCGCTCCAGCCCATAGGCAGGGATGCCAGCGGAGAACTTCCGTTTGTACAGCAGCTTTGCACCGTCCGAAGCTCCCTCGCTCTCTGCCTG
>JAJQHS010000036.1 GCA_021199635.1 Bacillota bacterium | reverse complement strand
CCTTCAGCACGCTGTGCATCTGGCGGGCAGCCGCCGCCATGGCCACCACCCGGCCGCCGTTGTCCAGGCACTCCATCCCCGCCCGTCCGGCGCTGTCCGCCACCCGGCGCGCCAGCCTGGGGAAGGACAGCACCTCAGCGAACCGGCTGGCGGTATCCCCGGCCGCGGCGCAGAGCCGCCGCTCGGTGTCGTGGCTGATCAGCTCCGGCACCATGAGAATGCGCCCCGGCCTTTCCGCGGCCACATCTCCGGCGATCCGGCGAAGGATCTCCTGCCGTTCGGCTGTCCAGTCCCGGCTGAGCAATAGCGTCAGCACATAATCCACCTTCCTCCCATTTTTTCTACATTATAGCATAGGTTCCGGAGAAACAACAGGGAAATTTACCAGAACAAATTCTCCAGCCAGCCCAGACAGTCCAGGAGGAAGAACCGGATCTCATACCCATCCTCCCCGGACAGGCTTCCTGTCACGGAATCGGAGAAGCCCGCCCCGGCCGCGGTATCCGCGAAGCCTTCCGACGTGGCGCTGACGCAGAGGGTGGGGAACACCACGCACCACCAGTTTTCCCCCTCGCCTTCCCCAATGGTGACCCGCAACGCTTCATAAACCCCTGCGGGGAGGGTGAAGGTATCGTACTGCCGGGTGGAGAATGCCTCTTTCTCCAGCGTCACCACCGCCGTGTCCCCGGAGCCGGCGTCCTGCAGCGTCCGGTTCGCCAGCGCCTGAAGCTGCGCCAGATTCTCCTGAATGTACGCCTTGGCCGTATCCGCATCCGGCATCTGTGCCATGGCCGCCTGCAGGCTTTCCACGATGGCGTCCCGCACCTGGAGCTTGAGCGCCTGATCCGCATCGGAATCCGAATTGGCCACCACATGCAGCCGGATCAGGTTTTCGTCCAGATATTGCCGGTCCGACAGGACCGTCCCTGCCTGAAACGCCGTGTACAGCAGCAGGAGCAGCAGGCCCAATTTCACGATTTTCTTCATAAAAAACACCGTCCATACTGAAATTACTTCCAGTATGGACGGATTCTGCCAGAATTATACCGGTTTGGCAATGAATACCTGTGGGAAATTCTCCCGGAGCATATTGCAGATCACCGCGGCATACTCAAATTCCGGTACAATGCCGAAGATCGCCGAGCCGGAGCCGGTCATCTGCTGCGTCAGCGCGCCGTAGGAGTGGAAAATGGACTTGATATAATTCAGCTCCAGATGCTCCTGCGTCACCACGGGGTCAAAAACATTGTATACATTCTCCGCGATTTTTCCCAGATCTCCGGCCAGGATGGCGCTCTCCATTGCCTGATGGTCCGGACGTGTGGGGATCGCCTTTTCGTCCAGCTTCCGGTAAAGCTCCGGCGTGGAAGCGGAAAAATCCGGCTTGCACACCACAAAAACGCAGTCCGGGATGTCCGGCAGCTTCCGCAGCCGCTCGCCCCTGCCCTCCACCATGGCTGTTCCGCACAGGGTGCAGAAGGGGACATCGCTGCCTACCAGGCTCCCCAGCTCCGCCAGCGCTGCGATAGAGAGGGGCGCGCCGTAATGCCGGTTCAGCGCCCGCAGCACCGCTGCCGCGTCCGCGCTGCCGCCGCCCAATCCGGCCTGGCTGGGGATGCGCTTGGTGATCCGGATCTGAAGCCCCTGGGGGTCCAGATGGAGGGTGTCCAGGTACACCTTTGCCGCTTTCCAGGCCAGGTTGGTTTCGTCACAGGGGATCCCCTCCCGGTCACATTCCAGGCACCAGGGCTTGCCCGTTCCCACATCGATGACAATGTCATCCCGCAGAGAGATGGTCTGCATTACGCTTTTCAGGTCGTGGTAGCCGTCCGGACGCTTGCCCAGTACATCCAGTGTCAGATTCACCTTGGCAAACGCGCCTTCATACAGGGTCGTCATATTTCTTTCCTCCTGCACTGCATATTCGCGGCTATTATATCCCATGCATGGGAAATTTGCAAGCGACGGCGCATATTTTCCCATCTGCCTGGGGAATCTATAAGCAGCCAAAATCAAACAACGGAGGTATACGCATGGATACGCTGGCATTGATCCTCTCGATCATCGGCTGCATCAACTGGGGCCTGGTAGGTATTTTTCAATTCGACCTGGTAGCCTGGCTCTTTGGGGGCCAGGGCGCGATCATCAGCCGGATCGTCTACACCCTGGTGGGTCTGGCCGGGCTGTGGTGCATTTCCCTGCTGTTCCGGCGGGAACCGCGCATTGCGGAGGAATAACAGCAAATGCGGCAGCACCGTTACCGATGCTGCCGCAAATCATTTCCAGATCAGGTGTCCGACTCCGCCGCTTCCTTCACCCGGACGATGCAGGTATATGTAACATCCTCGTAGGTGGTGGAAATGGTCAGGATGGTGCTGCCCGTGGGGGCAACGCCGGTGACCCGGGAGCCGTTCATCTCCACATAGCCCTCCGCGCTGATCTCCCACTCGATGTCCTGGACCTTCGCGCCCTCGCTGTCCGTCAGGGACAGGCTGAAGGTTTCGCCCACCGACAGTGTCACATCTGTGTGGCTGATCTTAATGCCGGAATTCCCTGTGGTTTCCGTGGCGGTGAAGCTGCACCGCACAATGCAGGTGGCCGTCTGGCCATCGTAGGTCGCGCGGATCGTGGTATAGCCATAGCCGACGCCGGTGACCACGCCATTTTCCACCGTGGCGACGCTGGGATCGTCCGAGGACCAGGTGATGTCGGAGGCCTTTACGCCGTCCGTCGTCTGGTACAGCGTCCAGGTCTGGCCCTGGCTGGACAGGGTGAAGTCATCCCGGTTCAGGGTCAGGACGAATCCCTCCGGCGCGGTAGCGCTGCTGCCAGTCGGGTCAGTGGTGGCCGCAGGCGCAAAGGTGCAGGAAACCGTGCATTCCGCGCTGACATCGCCGCAGGTGACGGTGATCACTGTCTCGCCGCCGCCCACCGGGGTGATCAGGCCATTCTGGTCCACCGTGGCCACGGATTCATCCGCGGAGGTGAACACTACGGTGTCCGTGGTATCCGCAGGCGTGCACTCCACAGAGAGCATCCAGCGGTCCGTATCCTTCTCCAGCTCGATGATTTTATTGGAGAGCACGATCTCCGTGCAGGCGATCCGCTCGGTGGTCGGCGTGCTTTCCGTAGAAGATGTGCCGACCGGATCCGAAGCATCGTTGGGATTCGTGGTATTCAGGGAATCGTCCAGGAATACCCGCACACCAATATACACCACCACCATCACAATGGCCAGCAGCAGCAGGATCACCACGATGACCAGGCCCTTATTGCTGCCCTGGGAGTCCTTCTCTTTCCTGCGCTCCGGCGCGGGGCGACGCTCTGCCGGGGGTGTTTCCACCGGGCGGCGCTCACTCTCTTTTTTTTGCGCGGTGGTATGCTTCTTTACATTCTTCTTGGAGAACCGGCCGCCCTTCACCGAGGTGTAAGTCGTGCCGCCCTCCCCGTTCCGCGGATCGCCGTCCGTTGACACGGCCTGCGCGGCAGGAGATTTCGCGCTTCCGCAAATCGGGCACTGCGCCGCCGTTTCCGGGTATGCAGTTCCGCAAACATCACAAATTACCTTGCCCATATCTTTCCTCCAATCCGGCGCAGCTGCATTGCGCCGACATTTTAAGTTATTATAGCACACCAATCCGGTGAATGCAAGTACGCAAAACAATTGCTTGCGTTCCTCCGGGGCGATCTGAACCGCGGAATCCTCCCCGCATGGATGTGGATGGGCGGGGTTTTCTCCCCCCGCGGCGGCACTTCCGACGGCTTTTCCCCTTTATTCCCAGGAAAACCCAGGAATTATGGTTGCATTTTCCGGAAAAATATCTTATGATATACAGTAAACAAGGAGGCGATGGATTTGTCGGAACCGAAACAGATTACCCCCCTGCTCCAGGACTTCATGATGGGCGAACCCATCAGCGAGCATGACGGTGTACGCTGCTGTCCGGCCATGCGTACCGATTCTGATGAAAAATACATAGTCAAAATTCTCTCCATTCCTGCCTCTCCGGCGAAGCTGGAGGCCATGCTGCTGGCCGGTGCATTCCCGGACCGGGATGCCGCGCTGGCCTATTTCCAGGAGCTTGCCCAGGGCATCACGGAGGAGGCCGCGCTGCTGCAGCGGCTGTCCCGGCTGGAGGGATTCGTGCCCTACGAGCTGTGGCAGATCGCCCCGGCGGACACGGGCTTTGAAGTGTACCTTCTGGGCGCCTATCGCCCCACTCTGGAGCGGCTGCTGAAGCAGCAGCCGATGACCCATCTAGGCGCGGTGAATCTGGGGCTGGACCTTTGCGCGGCGCTGTCCGCCTGCCGCCGCAGTGGGTACATGTATGTGGATCTGAAGCCCGGGAACGTGTTCATCACCAACGACCAGGAGTTCCGCATCGGGGATCTGGGCTTTGTTGCTCTCTCCTCGCTGCAGTACGCTTCCCTGCCGGATCGGTACCGCAGCTGCTACACGCCGCCGGAGGTCGCCGACGATTTTGCCGCGCTGAATTCCACGATGGATATTTATGCAGCCGGGCAGATCCTCTACCAGATATATAACGATGGCCAGCTCCCCGCCGTGGCATCTGGGGAAACCCTGCCCCCACCCCGCTACGCCGACGAGGAGATGGCGCAGATCATCCTGAAGGCCTGCGCCGCCGATCCCCAGGAGCGCTGGCAGGAGCCGGCTCAAATGGGTCAGGCGCTGACGGATTATATGCAGCGCAACACTGTGAACGATACCCCTATCGCGCCAGTGGCGGTTCCAGAGGCGCCGGAGGCGGTCGCCGCCCCGGCGGACGAGAAGGACGAGCCCTCCACCGAAGCCATCCTGGCGCAGGTGGACGAGGCACTGGTTCAGGCAGCAGAGGAGGTCACCTCCATCGAGAGTGCCATTGCCGCCGGAGAGCCGGCGGCGGAGCCCGGCGAACCGGAGCCCCAGCCGGAGGAAGCCCCGGAGACACAGGGCAGCGAGGAGCCTGTTCCGGTGGAATCCGCCCCCGTGCCGGAGGAAGGCAGCGAAACGCCGCCCGTC
>JAJQHS010000002.1 GCA_021199635.1 Bacillota bacterium | reverse complement strand
AGCCGCGCTGGCTGCCTATGGGGTATGCAGGACGGTGTATCTCATCCCCACATTTGTCCATCCGACAGGCAAGCAGTGACAGAGCATAGGTGCAAAAGTGGTGCAGGCCGGTCTGATGTTTGTGGGCGCATTGATCAGCGTGCCCAGGATCGTCCGGCGGGACAGGGCCCTGGAGGCCGAAGGTAAGGGGTGATACTATGGGCAGCTTCAAATACAGCCACGTCACCAAGGTTTATGACAACGGCGTGGAGGCCGTGAAGGATTTCAATCTGGAGATTCAGGACGGCGAGTTTATCGTGCTTGTCGGACCGTCCGGCTGCGGGAAATCCACAGTCCTGCGGATGACGGCGGGCCTGGAGGCGATCACGGACGGCGAATTGACGCTGAACGGCAAGGTCATCAACAAAATGTCCCCGGCGGACCGGGACATTGCGATGGTATTCCAGGATTACGCGCTCTATGGGAACCTGTCCGTTTACAACAATGTGGGAATGCGCATGACCATCCAGCATGAAGATGAGGAAATCGCCTACGATAAGATCATGGATGCCTCCAAAAAGCTGGGCTTGGTCCCACTGCTGAACCGCATGCCGGATCAGCTGTCCGGTGGGCAGAAGCAGCGCGTGGCATTGGGAAGGACGATCGTCCGCACGCCGCAGGCAACCCTGATGGACGAGCCGCTGTCCAACCTGGACGCAAAGCTGCGCGATTCCACCAGGCGGGAAATCGTCAAGCTGCAGAAGGAGCACAACCTGACTACACTGTACGTCACACACGATCAGACGGAGGCAATGAGCATGGCCGACCGGATCGTGTGTATGAGGGATGGCGTCGTGCAGCAGGTGGGGACCCCAATGGAAATCTATCATAAGCCTGTCAACCTGTTTGTCGCGGGCTTCATCGGCTCGCCGACCATGAATATGCTGGACGGAGAGATTCACGATGGGTGCTTCTGCTGCGCAGGGAAGCGGATGCCGCTCCCCGAGGGAAAGAGGCAGGCGCTGAAGGACTATGAGGGCAAAAAGATGGTAATGGGCGTTCGGCCGGAGTATTTCCTCCGCCGGGACGCCTCAGCTGAGGACACGCTGGACCTGTGCCCGATCGCCCGGGAATATCTGGGCACATACTACCTGGTTCACTTCGACTTTGGCGAGGAGGGCATGGTTTGCAGATTTGATGACATTTCCGGCAGCGGCAGGGAACCCTGCCACCTGGCAGTGAATATGAACCTTGCCCACTTCTTTGATATGGAAACAACGATTCGCATGGCGTAAGGTGGAGAATATGAAGAAGCTGAAAATAGAGCCCAGGAAATGGGTGCAGCCCGACAGCCTGGTGATGCTGACGAGGATCCTGGTGGTGGTGTATTCCGTTATGAACCTGATCCTGTCCAACCGGCATATCAATGCGCTGCTGAAGCTGCAAAATGAAATCTGCGGCTTTTATATGTTCGCCTTTGTCCTTGTGGGGCTGATGATGCTCTTTGAGGCGTCCCGGATGAAGGAACTGCGCCTGGCGGTGCTGGTGCGCGGGATCGTGATCAGCGCCCTGGAGATCCTGATGGGCAGCCTGCTCCTGGCGATCTACCGGGAGGGGCGCGTGCTGGACCCCACGATCGACGAATCGGTGCTGGTAAAATCCGAAAGGGTGATCTGGACGGTTATCATTCTGGCGTTTCTTGCTGTTTGCACAGAGGTCGCGGCGTTTGTGCTGGAGCAGAGGAAAAGGAAACGGGAGAAATCATGAAAAAGCCCCGCTTGTCTGACAATTTTAAGGCCAGCCTGGTGCGCTGGTGGTTTGCCGGCGCGGTATATTACCTGATTGGCATGGGCACAGAATTGGGCATGAACAGCGATTCCCTGGATTTTATCTTTTTCCTTGGATTGGGAATGGGGATCACATCCGCGTTCATTCTCAATCCGATCATCTACGGCTTTTTCAATGTCAAGCGCAGGGGCAAAAGCTACAGCAAGAAGTACCTGGAGCGCTCCTCGCTGCAAAATGCCATGCTCCGGCTGCTGGAGATTTTCCGCTGCTTTGTGTGCGTGGTGCTGGTGGTTCTGGTGTACCAGTACCTGAACCTGGCGCTGATCGCGATTTTTGATTTGCAGTCCGACACGGCTGTGATCGCAGGCGAGCCGATCCTGTTCGGCGTTTTCTATACGATTGTTTATTGGCTCATGGACAAGGCGGCGGACTTGCTCCACCGCGGGGAGCAGAAGAAAGATGACAAACAGTGAGCATTTGGTTTTTATCGGCGATTTGTCCCCCTACCTTGCCCAGTGCGGCGGAGCGCGCAAAGCGCAGCTTCAGCGCCTGACCGCACAGGCGGACCGCTATTTTTCCTACACGCTCCCAGCCGCACATCCGAAGGGCAGCACCACGTATCTTGGCGTCGCGATCCTGAATCTGGCGCTGGCGTACCGGGTCACCCGGGAGGAGCGGTACCTGCAGGAGGCCAGGCGTTTCATCTGCGCCGTTCTTGGCTATGAAAAGTGGGGGAATGCCCATCTTGTGGATGTGGACCTGAGCGCGGCCTGGATCTTGTTCGGCCTCTCCCTGGGATACGATTGGCTCCGCGAGTCACTGACGGAAACGGAGCGGGAGCAGATCACACAGAAAATCCAGCATCACGCGCAGGTGATGTATGACTATCGGATGCAGACTGCGGGGCATGGATGGGCGACTGCCTACTACCAGAACCACAACTGGATCGATCACTGCGGTATGGCGGCGGCCGGCTATGTCCTCCGGCGGGAGGGCATGGATGGCGAGCGGTATATCCGCCTGGCAAAAGAGAATTTTGCCAGGGTTTACGACTTTCTGCCGGAAGATGGGTCCAATTATGAGGGCGTGGTTTACTGGCGGTACGGCGGGATGTGGCTGTTCGTGTATGCCCACCTGCTGAAAACGGAGGAAGGCATCGACTATTTCCAAAGCTGCGCCTATCTGAAGAATACATTTTATTTCCGGCTTTACCAGTCCGCCCCCGATCTGAAGCGGCAGATGAACTTCGGCGACTGCCATGACCGCTACAGCGGCCACACCGCCTGCGTATACTATAAAATCGCGGCGGAATATGGCAACGGCTATGCGCAGCGGCTGGGCAATCTGGTCACGGGCACCTTCCTTATGGAGGAGGCGGAGCGGAGCAAGGTCAAGCCGGGCATCCTCCCGGAGGCGGTGTTCGAGTTCCTCTGGTACGCCCCGGAGGTGCAGGAAAGCCCGCTTTCCTGGCTGCCGCTGACGCGGTATTTCCCGGACCTGGGGCTCCTGTGCATCCGCACCGGATGGCGGGATACGGACCGGGCGTTTGCTATCAAATGCGGCGCCCCTGGCGGGGCGAAGCAGTGGCGTACAGGCTGGAAGCTATGGCAGGAGGAGAAGATCCGCTGCCTGTCCCTGTCGCACCATCACCCGGATAATTTATCCTACGTGTATATTGACGGGCCGGATTACCTGACATGCGAGGATGGCTACAACCGCAATATTTTGCCGGAGAATCACAATGTCCTGCTGGTGGATGGGGCGCTTACGGATGTAATGGACGTCAACGACGTGTACATGGCCTCCGCCAGAGCCCGCATGGAAAAGATTCCGGGATTCCGCCCGGATACGCAGTACACCGGCAGCGGCCGCGTATGCGTCGCCAGCGGCAGCCTGATATGCTTCCGCGGGGACAATGCCATGATTTATCCCCCGGATAAAAGGATGCAGGAGGTCAGCCGGATTTTGGTGACGGATGGCCTGCGGTTCCTGTGCTTTGTGGACCGCTTCCGCTCGGAGCAGGCGCATATCTACCGTGTGCTGGCCAATACGGACGAGCCGGCGCAGTGCCTGGGAGATTTCTTCCACTATGCCAGGCCGGCGACCCGGTACTATGTGAAAAGCATGCAGCCCATCCGGACGGAGCAGTTCGGGCAGACGGTCACCGGCGTCATGACGACCCAGGAGCCGGATGCGGTCTGCCGCTCGGAGATCAGCACCCTGGCCGTTGAGAATCAGGCCCCGGCGAAGGAAGCCGTGTTTTTTGAGTGCCTGCTCCCGGACGAGGAGGACCTGAAGTGCACTTTTGGCAGCAGCTGCCTCCAGATCCTGGGCGAAAAGACCTGGCGGATCATCGCCAGGGAGGGCTTTGCCGCCTGGGGCATCCGTTCGGAAGCCTCCGTGGTCGTCACGGTCACGGAAGCCGACGGCACTGTGCAAATTTATGAGATATGAGGTCGCCAATTATGGACTATGTGAATGCGCGATTTTTTGAGGAAATGCGTTCTGTCCCGGAAAACAGGGAAATGCTGCAAAAGATGCAAGCGCAGGTGGATGCGTTCATGCAGTCCTTTTCCGACTCGCCGGAGCGCATCAGCCGGTGGGGGCACTATTACTTCTGTGAGGAGGACGGCGGACGGCTGATTTTCGATCTGTCCTCACCCCATGCGCACCGGTGCGAAGTGTGCGGAAAGGTTTTCCAATCGGAGATACTCGACGGCGTATGGACGTATTTCTATCGCAACCGGGCGGTGGTGATGGGCCTGGTATCCGCAGCCGTCTACCGGGCGTGCAGGCAGCAGAAATATCTGGACTATGCCAAGCAAATTCTGGAATTCTACGCCGATACCTATGCGCAGTACCCGCTGCACAACAAGGAGAACGGGGTCTATGATTCCCTGGAAACCATGGCGTGGGGCTGTGGGAAGATGATGCCGCAGGGGCTGAACGAATCCATTGTGGCCATCCGGTTTGCCCAGACGGTTGAAATGCTGAAGCCGGACCTGGAGCCGGCGCTTCTGGACAAGATTTACCGGAAATTATATCGGGAAATGTTCCGCCTTCTGGCGCCGCAGGTCCGGAATGTCCACAACATTTCGGTCTGGAACCTGTCGGCGATCGGCGTCATGGGGCTGCAAATGCAGGACCCGGAGATGATCGATTTCACCTTCCACAGCCGGTACAACATATCCGTGCAGCTGCGCGAGGGCGTCACCGCGGACTATTTCTGGTACGAAGGCTCCATCCACTACAATTTCTTTTTGCTGGAGGGGGCCAGCTACCTGCTCCTGTTCAGCCATTTGTATGGGTGGGATTTCGGAGAGCAGAACCGCAGCATCCTGGAAAACATGCTTTTGAACGCCTATGCGTTGGCGTTTGATAACGACTATTTCCCCAATCCCAACGACGGCTGGCCGAACCTGAATCTGAAAACCTTTGGATATATCTACCACACGGTCGGCCGTGTATTCGGCCAGGAGAGCCCCATCGGGAACCTGGTAAAAAATATCGAGGCCAATCCCTGCACGCGGACGATCCTCCCTTTGTCGGAGCCGTATTACCTGGATAACCGGTACTGCCTGGAGCGGCTGCTATTCAATATTGACTGGGATTACAGCCGTTTTACGCCGGTACCGCGAAGCTCCTATAACTATCCCCGCTCGAACTACGCCATGCTCCGTTCGGGGAAATGGAACGCTTTCGTAAAGTACGGGCTTAACGGCCGCTCCCACGCCCATCCGGACATTATGAATGTGGAGCTGACCTATGACGGCAAACCCGTCAGCAGGGACCTGTCCAACGCCGGGTACCGCTCCCGGCTGTGCAACGAGTGGCACAGAAGGACCCTGGCGCATAATACGGTGGTCTGCAACGGCACGGACATTCCCTCCTGCGCACCGGGCGAAACGGATTTCTTTGATCCGCAGCACATCCGCGTGCACAATTCCGGCGTCTATGAAGGGGTGGATTATTTCCGCAGCCTGGCCATCACGGACACCGGCTTTTCCGATGTGTTTCAGGTCCGCTCAGAGCAACGCGGCGTTTTTGACTATGTGTTCCATTTCGAGCGCGGAGTAAAAATCGATCTGCCGGAGGGGCTGCTCCCCGGAGCGCTGGATTACAGAGAAAATGGATACGAGCATATTCTGGAATGCTGGCAGCTCCCGGCGCAGGGCAGCGTCGTCCTGCGGGCCTCTCTGGAAGGAGCGCCCATGACGATCACGCTGCCGCTGGAGGACGGCATGGCACTTTTCCTCCTGAAAACCATGGACAATCCGGTGAATTCTTACCGGACATCGATCCTCATCCGGGGAACCGGGCGGGAGCTGACGTATAGGATGCACATCGGTTTCCCGGCGAACAAAGCGAAATCATTCTGAGAAAGGGATATCACTATGGAAATACAGAACTTTTTCATCAACTCGGAGATCCCGGCGCAGGATGCCGATCCCGGCGTGAAGCGCAAGGTTCTGGCCTATCACGAGAATCTGATGGTCTGCGAGCTGACATTTCAGACAGGCGCTGTGGGGAAGCTGCACACGCATGCGCACGAGCAGTGTACCTACATTATTTCCGGTAAGTTCGAGTTCGACATTGGCGGAAAGAAAATGATCTTGGGCCCCGGTGACTCTACATATAAGCAATCCGGAATCGTTCACGGCTCGGTTTGCCTGGAGGAAGGAAAACTTATAGATATATTTACCCCAATGCGAAAAGATTTTCTTTAAGGAGGACATTTGAAATGGAAAAAGTTGCATTGATCACAGGCGCTACCGGCGGCATAGGCCTGCCCACAGCAAAAGCATTGGCGAAGGACGGGTACATCGTGGTCATGAACGGCATTGACGATGCCGCGGCGGAGAAAGCAAAGGCAGAGATGACCGCGGCGGGGGCAAAATTTGACTACTGCAAGTTTGACGTTACCGACGAGACACAGGTCAACGACAATGTGGCTGCCATCGGCGGGAAGTACGGCCATATCGATGTGCTGGTGAACGGCGCAGGCGGCCTGGGCGGCCGCTCCCGGTTCGAGGGTATGACCACAGAATTTTACCGGTTCGTGATGGCCCTGAACCTGGACAGCGCGTTCTACATGTGCCGCGCGTGCATCCCTTACCTGAAAAAGGGAGAAGATGCATCCATCATCAATTTCGCTTCCAACGCGGCATGGAATGCCGGCGGCCCCGGCGCCGGTGTGTACGGCGCAAGCAAGGCCGCTGTGGCGACCCTGACCCGCGCTCTGGCCAAGGACCTGGCGGAATACGGGATCCGCGTGAACGCGGTCAGCCCGGGCACCATTGACACGCCTTTCCACGACAATATCAAGAAAACCAATCCGGCCTTGTTTGAATCCTGGAAGAACAATATTCTTATGAAGCGCTTTGGCAGGCCGGAAGAGGTCGCCTCCGTGATCTCCTTCCTGGTCAGTCCCCAGGCGTCCTTCCTGACTGGCGAGATCATCCAGATCAACGGGGGGCAGGACTTCCTGTAAGTGCTTCGCCAAGGCAGACTTGCCAGGCGTTGAATGGAGGCGGGCCCGGCCCGGAATGCGCGGCGCGTGTTCCGGCCACGGCCCGATTTCCTGCCGCGCCGGAGGGAGAGCATCATGTGGACAGAAGAACAGATTTCAAAAACGCCGGCGGAGCTGGGGAGCCTCGACTTCATCGGTGACGGGTGGAAACTGCAGCTGCCGGTCAAGGACAAGGACAGCGGTGCCTCCGTCCAGGAGGTACCCCCGGATGCCTTGCAGCGGGGATACGAAAGTGAATATTTCTATGCGGCGGTCGCGCCGGATGGGAAGGAAGCGGTGGTATTTCACTGCCCGGTTTCCCCGAACACCACCCCAAACACGCGCTTTGCCCGGTCCGAGCTCCGGGAGGTGCCGCATGGGAGCGACACCACAGCCAACTGGAGCTGGCAGGGCAGCCATATCCTGGTCAGCGAGGCATGCGTGACCCATGTTCCCCAAACGGGGAAGACCATTACCTCCCAGATCCACGGCATATGGCCGGACGGCGCCAATGCGAACCCGCTGGTCAAGGTACAGTTTTCTTATGACGCGCAGGCGGGTATGGGATGCGTGGACGTGCTTTTCAAGCACAGCACTGTGCCGGGATCGCCGGATGAAAGGCAAACCTTTCCCAACGTGGCTCTGGGCCAGCGGTATGTGACCACCATCCGGGAAACCGATGGCGTAGCCTATGTCACGGTCTGCACGGAGGAAAACGGGTACACGCGCTCCGAAACCTACCGGCACCCGTTCCTGCTGTCCGATCCCCAGTGGAGCAGCATGCGGTTCTATTTTAAGCTGGGCAACTACATCCAGGACTGCACGGACCGCTCCGACGGCGCTTATGCGGACGTCTGGGTCTTTCGCGCGAGCGTCCGGCACACCTGACGGCAGACAGTTGGATTCCGCCCGGGGATGCGCAGCGCCCGCTGCATTTCTGGAATGACCGAGGTAATGTGACTTTGATACGTGTGGACAAAAAAAGCAGCAAGGACTTGACCCAGGGCAATATTTTTGCCCTGATTCTTACGTATACGGTTCCGGTGATCCTGGGGCAGATCTTCCAGAACCTGTACAACAGCGTGGACAGCATTGTTGTCGGGCAGTGCGTGGACGTGTCCGCCCTGGCCGCGGTGTCATGCTCCAATGACATCTCTCAGCTGATCGTGGGCTTCTTCACTGGGCTGTCCACCGGCAGCAGCATCCTTTTCTCCAGATTATACGGCCAGCGCCGGATGGAGGACCTGAGGCACGCGATCCATACCGGGCTGTGCTTCGCGGTGATCGTGGGCGTGGGCATGGCACTGGTCGGCGTACTGATCTGCCCGGCGCTCCTGCATCTGGTGAACTGCCCGGAGGATATCTGGGACAGCGCCGTGGTGTATCTGCGGATATATCTGGTCGGCGTGTTTTTCACGTCGGTGTATAATGTGCTGTCCGGCGTACTGCGGGCTGTGGGGGACTCCAGGAGCCCCTTCCTTTTCCTGGTCGTTGCCAGCCTGACCAATGTCGTCCTGGATTTCGTGTTTGTAATGGGGCTGCATATGGGCGTGGCAGGTGTGGCGATCGCCACGATTTGCTCACAGATGCTGTCCTGCTGCCTGATCCTTGTCAAAATGACCGTGACAGACGACGTGTATCGCCTGCATTGGCGCGAGCTGCGGGTGGATGGCAAGATCCTCCGCCAGGTGGCGTTCTATGGCCTGCCGGCCGCGATCCAGATGTGCATCGTTTCCTTTTCCAACCTGTTTATTCAGAGATACCTCAATGATTTTGGTGCCTCTGCCATTGCCGGGGTGGGCGCGGCCAAAAAAATCGATGGATATGTATCCATGCTCCCCCAGTCGGTGGGACTGACTCTGGCGTCGTTCACCTCACAGAACCTGGGCGCGGAGCGGTACGACCGGGTGTTCCGCGGCGTCCGGATCGGCCTTGGGATGTGCTGGGTTTCCGTTGCGGCGATCGGAGGCGTGATTTTGTGCGTTCCCGAGTTTTTCGCCAGGATATTTACGGACGATGCCGAAGCGATCCACTATTGCGTTACGATGATGCAGATCATGATACCGTTCTACCTGGTGATGAGCATCCACTCCGTCTGCTCCAACGTCATCCGCGGATACGGAAAATCGGCGCTGGCAATGGTGCTGGTGGTCATGGGTATGGTGGTGTTCCGCCAGATCTTTATGGCCATATCCATGCATCTGCGGCCCTGCGTGGAAAATGTGATTTGGTCGTATCCAGTGGGGTGGTCGTTTGCGGCGGCTATGGAGCTGGTGTGCTACCTGTGGCTCAGCAGGCCTTACCGCAAAGCGGGCCTGCGGAAAGCCGCTGCCGGCGGAAAGGAGCAGAAATGGAGCTGAAAGGCAAAATAATCGCATTTCTGGGCGACAGCATCACGGAGGGCGCCACCCTCCATGATGCGGCCAACCGCTATGACAATGCGCTCGCCCGCCGCTGCGGGCTGGAAAGGGTGTACAATATGGGCGTCGGCGGCACGCGGCTGGCGCACCAGAGGGTCCCCAGCGACAAGCCAAGGCATGATCTGTGCTTCTGCGGGCGCGCCTATGACATTCCGGAGGATGCACAGGTGATCGTTGTGTATGGCGGGATCAACGATTACCGCCATGGGGATGCACCGATCGGCAGGATGGGGGACTCCACACCGGCGACCTTCTGCGGCGCGGTGGCATTTCTGATGGCACTGCTGAAAACGCAGCATCCACAGGCAACAGTCGTGTTCCTCACACCGCAGAAATGCGTGCGCGAGGGCGATGACTATCTGCACCCATCCACCAATCCGCACAAGCTCGGCGATGCCCAGCCGGAGAAATACTATTGCGATGTCATTGTCCAGACAGCGCAGCGGTTCCAGATCCCCGTGCTGAACTTGTACGAGCGGCTGCCGGTGGACCCTATGGACCCCGCGAGCAGGGGAAAATATACTTCCGACGGTGTTCACCTGAATGATGCGGGGCACCTTTTGCTTTCCCGGCTCCTGGAGGATTTTCTGCGCAGCCTGTGAGCCGGCTGGCTATTTCCCGGGAAAGGGTATGCACCGCGAAGCACTGCCGCACCGCCGCAAATATGGTTATAGGGGAGAGCCTTCCGGCCCTCCCCAAAAAATATGCGCGTTTTGTTTTTCTTCCCCTTACGGAAGGGGAGGAAGGTCATTCAGCCGGATCAGCTCATTCTCATCCAGGCCGGAATAGTTCACCACCAGGCAGCCCCGATCCTCCGGGGGCACCTCGCCGCAATAGTAGCTGCTCAGCGCCCGCACCCGTATACCGCACTGGGCCCAAAGCGCAGTCAGAGCATCGTCGTCCAGGACGGTCTGAACCTTTACCAGGAAGTGCAGCCCGGCGTCCTTCTCCAGGATGGTCATCCGCTCCGCCCATGGGCACGTTTCCAGCGCCCGGATCACCCGATCCCGGCGGGAGCGGTAGTATTTCCGCATCCGGTTGATGTGCTTCTCAAAATAGCCCTGGCTGAGAAACTGCGCCAGCGTATACTGCTCGAAGCTGGAGACGGTGCAGCTGTAAAATCCCAGCTCCCTGCCGAATCGCGCCAGCAGCCCATCCGGCAGGATCATGTAGCTGATCCGTATGGAGGACGCCAGACTTTTGGAGAAGGAATTCATGTAGATCACCCGCCCTTGCCGGTCCAGCGCCTTCAGCGCGGGCATGGGATGGGCATGGAAGCGGAATTCCGAATCGTAATCGTCCTCCACGATGTAGCCGTCCACGCTCTCCGCCCAGCTCAGCAGCGCCTGACGGCGCGCCATCGAGGTGACGATCCCGGTGGGAAAATGGTGGGACGGGGAGATGTGCAGCACCTGGGCGTCGCCCAGTGCCTGGGGCATGACGCCCTGCTCATCCATGGGTGCGGCTATGCAGAGCGCGCCGCCGGAGGTGTAGATTTTCCGGATTTTATCGTAGCCGGGGTCCTCCACCGCGTAGGTTTTCTCCCGCCCCAGCAGCTGGAGGAGCAGGTTATACAGGAAATCCGCGCCCGCGCCTACGATGATGTTCCCCGGAGAAACGGACATGCCCCGGAAATCCGCCAGATGGGCGGCGATCGCCCGGCGCAGCTCCGGGCAGCCCTGGCTGTGCAGCGGGCGCAGCAGCGTTTCGCCCCGATCCAGCATGACCTCCCGCTGTAATCGGCTCCAGACAGTGAAAGGGAATCCGGCAGGGCCGTTGGCGGTCAGATCCAGCATGGGCGGCTCCGGCCGCTCCAGAGGGGGAGCAGGGATGGCGGCAGGGGCGGCGGTATGCTCCGTCCGTTCCACGAAATAGCCAACCTTCTCCCGGGAGGACAGGTAGCCCTCCGCCAGCAGCTGGTTGTATGCACCCTCCACGGTGATCTTGCTGACCTTCAGATTCTCCGCCAGCGCCCGCTTGGAGGGCAGCTTTGTCCCCGGGGACAGCTTCCCGGACAGGATATCCTGCCGAAGGCAGCGGTACAGCGCCTCATACAGCGGGACACCGGGAGATTTTTTCAGCTCGTAGGTCAGCATTGGTCCACCTCCGGGGGGAATGGTTGCGCCGTTTTCCCACGGCGGAACCGGGAACGCAGGCGCAGGTACCATTTGTGGCACCAGTCGAATATCTGCTGGATGGAAAAAAAGACCGTGGGGGTCATGATCAGCAGGGTGAGCATAACGAGCCGCCCCTCCACGCTGCTGGAGTGCAGCTCGAAGAAGGAGGACAGCGCCGTGAAGCAGAAAATCAGCGCGGCGGCCATGGTTCCCCAGACCGCTTTCCGGAAGCCGTTCAGGGGCTTACAGGTCTGGTACAGCACCAGCAGCCCCACGACTCCCAGCAGCGCGGTGCAGGCGGTGGAGATATCGTCGGAGGAGAGGCTGAACACATCCCCGAAGGCCTGCGCCATCAGCACCACGAAAATATTCGTCAGCCCGCCGGGAAAGGCCTTCCGCAGCACGCTGGGGAGGAACCTGCCCTCCACCCGGTCGTAATTCGGCTCCATAGCCAGGAAGAAGGAGGGAATCCCGATGGTCAGCCCGGAGATCACCGTCAGGTGCAGCGGGATGAACGGGTAATGCCAGGATGTGAACAATGTGATGATGGAAAGCCCCAGGGAGAAAATGTTCTTCACCAGGAAGAGCGTGGCAGCCCGCTGGATGTTATTGATGACCCGCCGTCCCTCGTCCACGATCTGGGGCATGGAGGCAAAGTCGGATTTCAGCAGGACGATCTGCGCCAGCTGGCTGGCCGCCTGGGCGCCGCCTGCCATGGCAATGCCGCAGTCGGATTCCTTCATGGCCAGCACATCGTTCACGCCGTCGCCCACCATGGCTACGGTGTGCCCCCGCTTCTTCAGTGCCTGCACCAGCTTCTTTTTCTGGTCCGGCGTGACGCGGCCGAATACGGTGTACTTTTTCACCGCCTGGCGGTAATCCTCCTCGGTTTGCAGCTGGGCGGCGTCGATGCAGTACTCCGCCCCGGCAATTCCGGCCCGGCGTGCCACCTCAGAAACGGTCAGGGGATTGTCCCCGGAGATGACCTTGATGGATACGCCCTGCCGGGCAAAGTAGGCGAAGGTGTCCTGGGCATCCGGGCGGATGCGGTTGGTCAGCAGCACCAGCGCCAGGGGCCTGAGCCGCTCCGGCTCCAGCGTCTCCCCCAGCTCCCCGTCGTATTGGGCGACAAGCAGCACCCGCAGCCCCCCTGCGGCGCATTCCTCCACCGTTTGCTTCACTTCATCGTATCGGCTGCCCAGCGTTGGCTCCGGCGCGCCGATGACAAAGGCGCCCTGGTTCCGGAAAACCGCCGCGCTCCACTTGGTTTGGGAGGAGAATGGCACCCGACGCACGCATTCCCAGTCCGACGGCTGGGAGAAGGTCTCCGCCATAGCCCGGGCAGTGTCGTTTTCCGGCTCGGTTCCCGCGTAGAAGGCTGCCAGGATCTGCTCCAGCCGCTCGGGAGGATCGTCGGACAGCGGGACCACGTCGTCCGTCTCCATTCTGGCCTCGGTGATGGTGCCGGTTTTATCCACGCACAGAACGTCCACCCGCGCCAACGTTTCGATGCAGTTCATATCCTGCACCAGTACCTTCTGGCGGCTCAGCTTCAAGGAGGATGCAGCCATTGCGATACTGGTCAGAAGGTACAGCCCCTCCGGGATCATGCCCACCAGCGCGGACACGGTGGCCTCTACGCTCTCCTGCATGGATTGGGCAAGCACATGGTATTCCTGATAAAACAGCAGCAGCCCCACAGGGACCAGCGCCGCGCCTACAAAATAGATCACCCGGTCCAGGCTGCGCATCATCTCGGATTTTGCCGCGTGGGGGTCGGCCTTGGCCTCCGCCGCCAGCCGGGCGGCAAAGGCATCGCCGCCGACCTTGGTCAGCTGGAACCGGCAGCTGCCGGACACCACAAAGCCGCCGGATCTTACGCTGTCCCCGGGCTGCTTGCGGATGGGGTCCTGCTCGCCGGTGACCAGGGATTCATTCACCTGAATTTCGCCTGCGCGGACGATGCCGTCAGCGCATATGGCATCCCCGGCGGCAAGCTCAGCGATGTCGTCCCGTACCAGCTTTTCCTGCGCCAGCAGATAGATTTCCCCATCCCGCAGTACACGCACCCGCCGGGCGGACACCAGCGTCAGCCGTTCCACCGCCCGTTTGGCGCGAATCTCCTGGTAGCAGCCGATGAGCGTGTTGCACACCACGACCACCAGGAAGGTCAGGTTCTTGGGGGAGGAGCCGCCGATGAGCAGCACCACTGCCAGCACCAGGAAAACCAGATTGAAGAAGGTCAGGCAGTTTTCCCGGATGATATCCTTTTCCGTGCGGGCGGCGCTGTCCGGCGCGCGGTTGCTCCAGCCGCCGGCAAGCCGCTGGGCGGCCTGTGCGGCAGTCAGCCCCTGCTCCGGGTCGGCGTTGATCACCGGGATCTCCTGCCGGGGAGGTGCCGGCATATTTTGATTCTTCACGAAGCAGCCCTCCTTAGTGGGAAGTGGGGTCGCCGATGTCCGAAATGGTGGGGAAGCCATTTTCTCGCCCCCACATCAGCAGCAGGCAGCCCTCTGCCACGGAAATTTCCGCCGTCTCCCCGATAAAATGATTGCTTACGCCCAGAGGGAAGTCGCTGGAAAGGGTCTGGCCTTCCAGCGGGTATTTCAGCCCCCGGATGGTGACGCCCCGGGCGTCCGCACCCAGGCAGAAAACGGAGAGGATCCCGTCTGCGTTTCCCGGGAACACTGCCCGTTCTCCGCGGATCACCGTGACCAGGGTGTCCCGGCCGATGAGCCAGCCCCGGGCGTCCCGCTCCCGCAGGAACTGCAGCGCCTGGAAATTGGCCAGCGCATGGTCGAGCCGTCTGCCGTCCAGCGCGCCGTAGAGCCAGAATTCCCGGAACCCCATCGCCAGCCCGTGGCGCAGCGCCAGCATGGAATCCGTATCATCCTTCTCCACGGGGAACACCACGGCGTCCCGGGGAATGTAGCCCAGGGAATCGAAGTCCCCCAAAATGGCGTCCGGCTCCCTTCCCAGCCGCTCCAGGTGGCGCACCCCGCCGTCCGCCGCGATGAGATAGTCCCCGCTGTCCAGCGGCGCGGCCAGACCGTCAAAATCTCCTGCGCAGAAAATCACACATTTTCCCATACGGCGTCCCCTTTCTGATTTTTTTACATTTTACCACATTTTCTTCCCTGGGAAAAGCAGGGGAAAGTTAATACTTCTTTAATTTTTTACGGCGTTTCAGGCGGAAAGGGAATTTCCCTCTGGAAAAACGCGGATAACTGTGCTACAATGGCGGTATTCAATGAAGGAGGATACGGCTTTGACGGAATTTCGCTATGATACACAGCTGCTCATCGAGGGGCACGACCTGGATGAGGATGCCATTTATGATTATATTGCCGCCAATTTCCAGGGCGACTGCCTGCTGGCGGTGGGGGACGAGGACCTGATCAAGATCCATTTCCACACCAATACGCCCTGGAAGGTGCTGGAGTACTGCGCCACCCTGGGGGAAATCTTCGACATTGTGGTGGAGGATATGGACCGCCAGTCCAGGGGGCTGAAGGGGTAATATGAAGGTAAACCTGCACACCCATACTTACCGCTGCCACCACGCCACGGGCACGGATGAGGAATATGTGCGCGCCGCCATCCAGGCCGGCTATGACAAGCTGGGATTTGCGGACCATACGCCTCTGCCCTACACCAGCGGCTTTGTCAACGGGGACAAGATGGAGCCGGACAAGCTGGAGGGCTACCTCCGCTCCGTTGCGGACCTGAGGCAGAAATATGCGCCGCAGATGCCGATTTATGTGGGGCTGGAGTGCGAGGCGGTGGAGCGCTTTTACCCCTACCTGCGGGAGCTGCGGCAGCGCGTGGACTATATGATCCTGGGCAACCATGGGGACAAGGAATTTGAGGATTTCTTCGGCCACCTGAGTCGGCAGGAGCAGCTCTGGCACTATCTGGAAACGGCGGTGTCCGGCATGGAGACGGGCCTGTTCCTGTACCTGGCGCATCCGGACCTGATGCTGCAAATGTACCCGGAGTTCGATGAAACCGCCGCACAGGTTTCCCGCCGGCTGTGCCGGGAGGCGAACCGCCTTGGCGTGCCCCTGGAGTATAATCTCCTGGGCGTGATGAAGGGGCATAAGCCCGGCTGCCTGGGCTATCCCTGCCGCCAGTTCTGGGAGATCGCCGCTGAGGAAAACTCCCGGGCGGTGATCGGCGTGGACGCCCACAATCCCGAAACCCTGCTCCGCGCCGATGTGGACGCGGCGAAGCGCACCCTGGCGCAGATGGGGATCCCGGTGCTGGAGGACCCGACCGCGCTTTTATAAGGCGGCGGATACGGAAGAATTCAAGAGCATCCTACTTCCAAACGGGTAGGATGCTTTTTTGTCGAGGAGTTTTGTGCCGGGGGCGGCGGGAATCCCGGATTTTCCCTTGAAACGGTCACGACCCTTTCCCTATAATGCGGACATGCCTGGCTTTCGCAGGCCGGAGCATGGGGATGGGGTGGATTTTTTTGGAACGAAAGTGGGTTATTTGTGCGGCTTCGGCGGCGATGATCCTGGCGGCGGTGGCATGGAGGGCAATGGATATGCCGGAGCTTTCCGATTCGGTTCCCGCGTTTGCCGCGGAAACGGCCGGGGAGAGCCAGACCGAGGAACCGGCGGCGCAGAGCGTATTTCCCTGGGCGCTGGAGGACAATGGCCTGGTCGTGGAGGCATTGGCCAGCTACGAAGGCCCTTACTGGGAGGACGGCTCGGACGAGCCGGTTTCCGATGTGGCGGCGCTGATGCTGTACAATCCCAGCGGACGCGTGGTGGAGTACGCCGCGGTGGCGGTGGAGCAGGGGATGGACACGCTGTATTTCTTCGTTTCCTGGCTCCCGCCGGAGAGCCGCTGCCTGGTCCTGGAGAAAAACCGCGCCGCTTACTCCTGCCAGGCGGTGACCGGCTGCCGGGCACTGCTGACCTGCTGGGGCGGCGGGGAAACGGACGCGCCGCAGCTGGAGATCGGCTGGGAGGACCTGCGCATGGCCGTCACCAATTGCTCCGCCGCCACGGTGCCGGATGTGACGGTACATTATAAAATGTACGCGCCGTCGGATGGCTGCTACCTGGGAGGCATCGCCTATTCCGTCCACCTGACGGCGCTTCTGCCCGGGCAGAAGCGGCTGGTGACGGCCTACCACTTTGCCCCGGAGACCGGGAAAGTGGTGGCGATCACATAAAAAATTCCCCGGGAGCTGTAATTTTTCCGGGAAAAACCGTAGATACATAGGTGAAAGGAGATGAAGCAACGTGGAGGATGAGGAAATCATCGCATTGCTTTATGCCCGCTCGGAGCAGGCGCTGCATGAGCTGGACATAAAATACGGCAAAATTCTGCATCAATTGTCGTACAACATTCTGGGCAATGCCCAGGACGCGGAGGAGTGCGTGAACGATACCTACCTGGCTGCGTGGAACGCGATCCCACCGGCGCATCCCGACCCGCTGCAGGCCTACCTGTTCAAAATTCTACGCAACCTTTCCCTGAAGGCCTATTACCACAGCCGGGCGGCCAAAAGGAAATGTGCTTACGATGTGGCCATGCAGGAGGTGGAGGGCTGCCTGCCGTCCCCGGACCTTGTGGAGGCGCAGCTGGATGCCCGGGAGCTGACCCGGACGCTGGAGGCATTCCTGGATACGCTCAGCGCCGAGAACCGGGTGATCTTCCTGCGGCGGTACTGGTTTTCCGACAGCATCGGCGACATTGCCCGCCGGGTGGGGATCTCGGAGAATCTGACCGCTGTCCGGCTCACCCGCATCCGCAAGCAGCTGAAGCAATACTTATCACAGAGGGAGGTCTATGTATGAACACCAGACAATTTTCCCAGGCATTGGGACAGATCGATGAACGGTACATTGAGGAGGCGACCCGGTACCGGGGCAAGGCCGCCGGACGGGGCTGGCTCCGGTGGGCGGCAGTGGCGGCGTGCGCGGCGGTTCTGCTGGCCGCGGGGCTGATGTGGGGCGGATTGACCGGCGGACGTGCGGACACGGCTACGCTGGATAACGGGACGCAGATCACATTCTCCCGGGCGCAGGCCATCGGGGGGACCCAGATAGATGGGGACGTGGTCACCCAAGCGCTGACCCAGGAGGAAACCGCCGCCCTGTTCGGCACGCTCCCGGTCACCGCCAGTGCGGTTTACAGCGCCGCGGAGCCGCAGACGCTTCTGGGCTTCCAGGGGACCCTGGGCGAGGTGCAGATGGTCATTGCCGTGGCGGAGGAAGCGCTCGTGGACACCCAGATCGCCGCGGAGCAGACGGTGTCGCAGGTGGACGGCATCGCCGTGTCCGCCGGCTATTTCCTTACGGATGCCAACAGCCGGGGGGAGCGGAGCGCGGTGTATTTCGCCGCCTTTACGATTGGCGGTAGCCGGGTGTATATGGAGTATTCCCTGGACGCGGAGGCCCGGGAAACGGCGAAGAACATCCTGGCGCAGGCTGTGCAGCAGCTGATCGCCAACGGTGAGCCGGATCTTTCCGCCTTCGGATAATCGGAAGCCCCCGGCGCCTTCCCATAGCGGGGGCGCCGGGGGCAATGTGATACGCAGCAAAAAACGCCGCCGGAAACGGCGGCGTAAATTGTTGGCAGGGAAAGTCAGATGGCCCGCTGAACCTTGTTGGAACGGAGGCATCTGGTACAGGCGTACACATGGCACGGGGTACCGTTGACAATCGCCTTGACACGTTTGACATTGGGCTTCCAGGCACGGTTGGAGCGCCGGTGAGAGTGGGAAACCTTAATGCCGAAGGTCACACCCTTGCCGCAAAAATCACACTTAGCCATTCACTGCACCTCCCATCTCCATGCGAATCTCAAAAATACCGCCTTCAAAAGGCGCTTTGATATGATACCAAAGATTGCCGGAAAAAGCAAGCCTTTTTTTCATAATTTTTCGATTTTTCTGCGAAAGTATGCTATGATATATAAAATTCTGAAAAACGGCGCAAAAAATTTCCCGGTTTGGCAAGTGATATTAGTGAAGGCGCTTTCAGAATCAACAGGGAGGGGGATATATGCGATTTTCAAAATTCAGGCACAGGACCATCCTGGAGGACGAACAGATCGTCCAGCTGTACTGGACGCGGGACGAAACCGCCATCCAGCGCACGGACGACAAATACGGCGCCCTGATGTACCGGGTCGCCTACAATGTGCTGCACGACCGGCAGGACTGCGAGGAGTGCAGGAACGACGCCTATCTTGGCGTGTGGAACGCGATCCCGCCCAACCGGCCGGAGGTGCTGCCGGTCTTCCTGTGCAAGATCATGCGCAATGTGGCGCTGATGAAATTCCGGGAGAAGACCAGGAAGAAGCGGATCCCCTCGGAAATGCTGGTGAGCATCGAGGATTTGGCCAACACGCTGCACAGCGCGGATTCGCCGGAGTGCCAGTGCCAGGCGGCGGAGCTGGGGCGGCTCATCAATGGCTACCTGGCCGGGCTGACGGAGCGCCAGCAGTACATCTTTGTGGGCCGCTTTTACATGGGCGATACGCTGGAAACCATTGCCGGGGGCCTGGGGGTGAACGCCTCCACGGTGCACCGGGAAATCGGGAAAATCAAGCAGGGCTTGAAATCTTATCTGGAAAGGAATGATGTTTATGTCTGACTGCTCCGTGCTGATGGATGCAATGGGATATGTGGACGACCGATACATTAGAAGGTACTTGTCAGCGAAGAACGGAAGGAACAGGAGAAAATCTGTGATTCGCTGGAGTGCTGCCGCCGCATGCTTTGTGTGCCTGATTGCCGTCCTGTCTGTAAGCATCCATTTTGGAGGATATCATCAGGGCCTGGATTCAGATGAATGGTTCAACAGGACACATACGTATTTTGACACTTTCGACGAGCTGATTTCCCTGATTGGCGAAGATACCCTGTTGTCCAACATCAACATGGACGAAGTAAGCTTGAGCGGCATTATGGTCACGCATGCGCTGGATTCGGTGGAGTCATATTCCATTGTGTGCGTCGAGGTCGACCAGCAAGAGGGCCATTTCGCGGTCACAGTTTATTTTCCGACCGCACCGGAGAAAGACCGGGTATATTGCAGCGGGGAAACAATCACGGTCAATGGAGTGGAGATTCAGTTTGCGGACAGATCCGCCGGAAGTCAGTACACCTATTATTACTCGGCGGAATGGGAATTGGGGGAATGTAAGTATGTCGTTAATTGCTACGGAAACGCGAACGATGATTTTTTTGAAACCATGATGAATGATCTTATTAAGTCTGAATGAAAAGGGAGTTGGGATTATGAAAAAGTCCAGAATTGCGTTAGGGATTGCGTATCTTGTTACATTGGTGCTGGAAATCTTGCCATTGGGCGCTGTGTGCGTCTTTTGTCCGGACGGGGAAACGGAAATTCGAACAACATATTCGTACTTTGACTTGGTTCCGTTTGGATATGCCAATTTTTCGCCGCTTATCGTTGCTATACTCACAGTCGTGTTGGTCGCGCTCAGTGCCGTTTATTTCGCCAAGGGGAACCCAAGAATTGGGAAAGCAATTGCAACGCTGTCCATAATTGCGCTTGCACTGTCGTTCGCGCCGCTGGTCTACGGTGTGAAATACTATTCCTTTGTCGGCGGCTGTATTTCGGCTTGCTTGCTGGCCGCGGCGATCGTCGCGGCGAAGATCACAAAAAGGCGTGAGTGATCCCGGGGATTTTTGAAATTTTGGTTGCCATTCCCGGATTTGGCAGGTATAATAGCTCCAGGGTGACGTTTCCCGTCAATCACACGGAAGGAGCTTGGCGCAATGGTTGAGACTTACAGCGTTCCGCTGACGCGGATCGTGGAGGAATTTAAGCTGGATGTGGCATTTATGTCCACGGATTATGCCTCCATCCGCCTGACTGTGGGGGATGTGGCGCGGCCCGGGCTGCAATTGGCCGGATATTTTGATCATTTCGAGCCCATGCGCCTGCAGGTGATGGGCAATGTGGAGATGAGCTTCCTGGATAAGCTGTCCCCCGCTGAGCGCGCCATCATCTTTAACCGCCTGTTTTCCTATAAATTCCCGGCGCTGGTGCTGGCCCGGGGGTTCCGCCCGGACCAGCAGTGCATGGAAATGGCGCAGAAGCACAATATTACCGTGCTTTGCTCCCAGGAGGCTACCAGCAGCCTGGTCTCCGGCATCATCACCTTCCTGGGGGCGGAGCTGGCGCCCCGGATCACCCGCCACGGCGTGCTGATGGAGGTCTACGGCGAGGGCGTCCTGCTCACCGGCGACAGCGGCATCGGCAAGAGCGAGGCCGCGGTGGAGCTGCTCAAGCGCGGCCACCGGCTGATCGCCGACGATGCGGTGGAAATCCGCAAGGTTTCCCCCTATTCCCTGATGGGCACCGCCCCCGCGCTGATCCGGGACTATGTGGAGCTGCGGGGCATCGGCATTGTCAACGTGGCGAAGCTGTTCGGCATGGGCGCCGTGAAGGCGGAGAATGAGATCAACCTGGTGGTGAATATCGTCCCCTGGAACCAGCAGCAGGTGTATGACCGGCTGGGGCTGGAGGACCAGTTTGTGGACATCCTGGGTGTCCAGATCCCCATGAACACCATCCCCATCACCCCGGGGCGGAACCTGGCGGTAATCCTGGAGGTGGCGGCTATGAACATCCGCCAGCGGAAGATGGGCTACAACCCCGCCCGGGAATTCACCGACCAGATGAACCGCTACTTTGACGAGAACATGGGGAAAAACCAATGAAAGAGCTGACGATCGGGGCAAATGACGCCGGCCAGCGGCTGGATCGCTTCCTGGCCAAGGCGGTACCCCTGCTTCCCGCCTCTCTGGCGCAGAAATATATCCGCCTGAAGCGGATCAAGTGCAACGGCGCCCGGGCGCAGCGGGATACCCGCCTGCAGGCGGGGGATGTGCTGCAGCTATACATCAACGATGAATTTTTCGATAAGCCCCGGGAGGACAACGCCTACCTGACCGTTGCCGCCCCGAGGCTGAATATCGTGTACGAGGACGATCAGATCCTCCTGGTGGATAAGCGCCCCGGGCTGGCGGTGCATCCCCACGACGGCGCGGAGTATGGCCGCACGCTGATCGACCATATTCAGGCCTACCTGTACCAGAAAGGCGAGTGGAAGCCCCGGCAGGAAAATGCGTTCACCCCCGCCCTGTGCAACCGCATTGACCGGAACACCGGGGGCATCGTCATCGCCGCCAAAACCGCGGAGGCGCTGCGTATCCTCAACCAGAAGGTGCGGGACCGGGAGCTGGATAAGCGGTACCTCGCCGTGGTGGAGGGGACGCCCAGACCGCCTGAGGGCAGCCTGAAGGGCTACCTGTTCAAGGACGCCAGGAAGAACCGGGTGTTCGTCACCGATTCCCCCCAGACCGGCGCGAAAACCTGCCAGACCAACTACCGGGTCCTGCAGTCCCGGGGCGGGCTGTCCCTGGTGGAGTGCCAGCTGGTCACCGGCCGGACCCACCAGATCCGCGCCCAATTCGCCCACGCGGGGCATCCGCTCCTGGGGGACGGCAAATACGGCAAGGCGGACAAGCGCTATGACCGGAATTACCAGGCGCTCTGTGCCTACCGGCTGACCTTTGCATTCACCACGGATGCCGGGTGCCTGCAATATCTGAACGGGCGGATATTCCAGGTGCGGCAGGTGGATTTCGCGGAGGAATATTTCCCCGGCTATACCGAAAAGCACGGCGTGTGAAAGCCACACGCCGTGCATTTTTATGGGAGCACCTCGGTAATGGTGCCGCCGCCCACCACCGTGTCGCCATCGTACAGCACCACGGCCTGGCCGGGGGTGATGGCGCGCTGGGGCTCGTCGAATTCTACCCGGGCGAAGCCGTCTGCCAGCGGGTACACCGTGGCGGGCTGCTCAGCCATCCGGGAGCGCGCCTTGGCGCAGACCCGCATGGGCGCGTCCAGCGCAGGGAAGGGGAACCAGAACCAGTCGCTGGCCAGCAGGGTGGTGTGGAACAGCGCCGCCTCCGCCCCCACAGTGACGGTATTGTGCTGCATATCCTTGCCGCAGACGTACACCGGCTGCCCCATGGCAAGCCCCAGCCCCTTCCGCTGGCCCAGGGTGTAGCCCGCAGCACCCCGGTGGCGCCCGACCACATGGCCCGATGCATCCAGAAAATCCCCAGCCGGGTACGGCTTGCCGTTGTAGGCCTGGAGGAAGGCCAGATAGTCCCCATCCGGCACAAAGCAAATGTCCTGACTGTCCCGCTTTCCGGCGTTGCGGAAGCCCTGCGCCTGGGCAATGGCTCTGACCTCCTCCTTGGTCAGCTCGCCCAGGGGAAAGCGAACGTGGGACAGCTGCGCCTGGGTCAGGCAGCACAGGAAATAGGACTGGTCCTTGGCACGGTCCGCTGCCTTCTGCAGCAGGTACCGCCCGGTTTCCGGGGACTGGCTGACCCGGGCGTAATGCCCTGTCACCACATAATCGCAGCCCAGCTCCTGGGCGCGGCGGAGCAGCCGGCCGAATTTCAGGTGACGGTTGCACGCCACGCAGGGGTTGGGCGTCAGCCCTGCCTCATAGCTGCGCACGAAGGAATCGACCACGTGGCAGCGGAAATCCTCCGTGAAGTTGAATACATAAAAGGGCATCCCCAGCCGGTAGGCCACGCTGCGGGCATCCTGAGCGTCGTCCGCGGAGCAGCAGCTGCCCTGCGCATCCGGGGCATCGTACAGCCGCATATTGGCACCAATGCAGCAGAACCCCGCTTGCTGCGTCAGATATGCCGCTACTGAGCTGTCCACGCCGCCGCTCATGGCGATCAGCGCCTTCCTCTGCTCCATGGGATCCCCTCCTTTCTTATTGCAGCCTAGTGTACCACATCCCCCGGCAGAAAGCAAATGTTTTCCACAAATTTTGCGGAAGTGGAGGGCACTGCCGGGGGGATTCGACGGTTCCGCAAACTTTTCAGATTCACAAAAGGTTACAAAAATGTAATTTTTTCACTCCAACCCACTTGCATTGCGCCGCGTATTCTGGTATAATACCATAAAAATGCACAAAGGAAGGAGATAAGCCCATGAAACGGAAGTGGTTATGCGGCATTCTGGCGCTGATGGTGACGCTGTGCGTGGTGGTGACGGTTTCCGTCCGCACCCTGGCAACGGAGGAATCCACCGGTACATACACGGAAATGAAAGCATCCGACGAGTTCGTGGAGATGCTGAAAAAGCTGGAGGGCTTTTCCGGCGTGGCGTACTGGGATTATTCCCAGTATACCATTGGCTACGGCACCCGCTGCCCGGATGAGTGGATCGACCTGTACACTGAGGACAATCCGCTGCCGGAGGAGCTGGCGCTGGAGCTTCTTTATGAGGAGCTGGCGGATTTCGAGGCCGCGGTCAATTCCCTGGCCAAGGCGCAGGGGCTGACCTTCACCCAGAATCAGTTTGATGCGCTGGTGTCCTTCTCCTATAACTGCGGTGGGAGCTGGGTGAACGATAGCTCCGGGAATCTTTACAATGCGGTGGTTTCCGGGGATACGGGCGCGAAGTTCATCTACAGCATGGGCCTGTGGACGAAGGCCGGCGGCGAATACGTGCTGATCAACCGCCGGATGGCAGAGGTTAACCTGTACCTGAACGGCGTGTATAGCTACACCGCGCCGGACAACCTGCGTTATGTGTTTCTGGATGGCGCCGGGGGAACCCTGCGCTACATCATCCACGCGTTCGATGCGGATAATCCCACTGAGATCCTCGCCACGGTGTCGACCTGCCCCACCGGGCCGGATGAGGACGGCAATACGGTTACATACGTCCTGGAGGGCTGGTACACCCAGCGCGAGGGTGGCACAAAGGTAGAGGTCCTGGACAGCAGCCTGGTAAACGGGACGGTGCTGTACGCCCACTGGACGACGCCCTCCGGCACGCCGGTGGTCATCGAGGAGGAGGATGATGGGGTCAGCCTGACGGTTACCGTTACGGCGGACGGGGTGAACGTCCGCTCCGGCCCGCGGACCTACTACGCCTCCGTGGGCAAGGTCAATACCGGCGATACCCTGACCATCACGGAAATCACCAAGTACAACGGCGCTTACTGGGGCAAGCATGAAACCGGCTGGACCTGCCTGAGCTATACGGATTACGCGGATGTGATCGCGGAATACCTGCCCCGATGGGGGACGGTGACCGCCAGCACCCTCAATGTGCGCAGCGGCGCGGGGACCTCCTACTCCTCTGTCACCACCAAGAGCCTGGGGGAGCGGGTGCAGATCACAGAGTGGATCTCCGACGGCACCCGGATGTGGGGCAAGATCGACGAGGGCTGGGTCTGCCTGACCTATGTCAGGCTGGACAGCGATGAAGAGGATTCGGAAGCTTCCGAGTATGCTACCGGCGACCTGAACCGGGATGGCAAGGTGACAGACAGTGATGCGGTGTACCTGCTGTGGCACGTGCTGTTCCCGGACCGGTACCCGGTCTATGCGGACGCGGACATGGATGGGGACGGCAAGGTGACGGACAGCGACGCGGTGTACCTGCTTTGGTACGTGCTGTTCCCGGATCGGTACCCCCTGAGCTGAGCACTTCCGAGAAATAGAAAGGTGAGGGATCATGAAAAAATTACTGCCTCTGATTTTGTGCATACTGTTGCTGGGAGCGGTGCTGCTTCCGGCATCGGCGGCGGGGAACACTACGTTCACCGTAGCCCCGTCGTCCACATCCGCGTACCAGGGGGATGAGGTCACCGTTACCGTGAGCGTATCCGGGGACAATGCCTATACCAGCCTGGGCTTCATCCTGAGCTATGACAGCACAGCGCTGGAGATCGTAAGCGCGGAGAGTACCCCGGCAGCCGGCGCGTTCATGGTGGATTTCAAGGAATCCACCGGGGAATATGCACTGCTTTTCCAGACTGCTACGGCCTATTCCGGCCAGCTCATGACCATTACCCTGCGGGTAAAGAGCGCCGCGGTGATCGGGCAGACCTATACTGTGACGGGCGAGGTGTCCGTGAAGAACGGGGACCAGACCGTTTCCACCTCTGTCACCTCCGCTAAGGTGAAGGTGGCCTGCAACCATTCCTACGGGGAATGGACCTCGGACGGCAGCAGCAGCCATAAGCGCACATGCTCCATCTGCGGCAATGTGGAAACCGCCAGCCACAGCTGGACCTCCACGGTGACCAAGGAGGCCACCTGCTCCAGCGAGGGCGTAAAAACCTACACCTGCTCGGTCTGCGGCGCAACAAAGACGGAGACCATTCCCGTGACCAGCCACACCTATGACAACGACTGCGACCCGGACTGCAATGTCTGCGGCGCCACCAGGACCGTTACCCATAGCTATGCCACGGTTTGGTCCAGCGATGGGGAGGGCCACTGGCACGAATGCACCATCTGCGGGGCGAAGGCGGATTACGCTGCCCACGTGGCCGGAGCCGCGGCGACGGAAACCACGGCGCAGGTCTGCACCGTCTGCGGCTACGAGATCCAGGCGGCATTGGGGCATACCCATACATTTGATACCTCCTGGTCGCAGAGCGCGGAATATCATTGGCACGTCTGCACCCAGAAGGGCTGCTACGAAACCACGGATTACGGCAAGCACGTTTATGATGATGACTGCGACATCACCTGCAACACCTGCGGCTATACCCGGGTCGCGCCCCACAACTACAGCGATGAGTGGCGGGGCAGCGCTGCCGGGCACTGGCATGCCTGCACCCTCTGCGGCGCCACCTCGGACGTGGAGCCCCACACTTTGGATGAGAATAATGTCTGTACCGTCTGCGGCTACTATGTGGATACGAGCCTGACCCATGAGCATGACTTCACGCTCAGCGACTGGATCGGGGACGAAACGGGGCACTATCAGCAGTGCGAATGTGGCGAGGTGTCCGAAACTCAGGCCCATGTATGGGACGAGGGCACAGTCACGCAGGAGGCCACCGAGGATGCCGACGGAGTGATTACCTACACCTGCACCGTCTGCGGATATGAGAAGACAGAGACCTATTCGCTGACCGCTCAGGACGGCACGGAGCAGACCGACCAGACGGATTCTACCGATCCTTCCGGCACTGTCAGCCAGGGGAGCGATGCTGCCGGCACTGCGGGCAGCTCCGGCGGATTCCCGTGGCAGATCGTCGCTGTGGCTGCGGTGGTTCTGTTCGCCGTGGGCGTAGTGCTCCTGGTTGTAGAAATTGTGAAGAGCAGAAAGAATTTTGCCGGGGATCAAGGCGAATAATCGCATTCGTAGGGGGAAACGGAATGGAGAATAGCAGGAGCTGTATGGCCGCGCTTCTGGCGGTGGCCTTCCTGGGGGCGGCATTTACGGCGTGCAGCCCCGCGCAGGCAATGGAAGATACCGCTGCGCCGTCTGCCACGGCCTCTGCGCCGCAGGCACAGAGTACGGAGGACGCAGAAGAAGTGGACCCGGAGGACAAGGCGTCACACGTACATACGTATTTTCTGATCGGCATGGACAGGAAGCCATCCTGCGGGCAAAGCGGCAGCTATGTCAGCCTGTGCATGTCCTGCGGGGAGCTGCGCTACGAGGTCGTCCCTGCCCTTCAGCACCGCTACGCGCTGATCTCCGAAACAGAGGCCAGATGTGAAACGGAGGGGGAGCAGGTTTACCAGTGTACCCTCTGCGGCGAAAGCTACACCGTGTACACACAGGCTCTGGAGCATGACTACCAGCAGACCGACACCTGGGCGGCGGACTGCGTAAGTGACGGGGGCACCACCTACACCTGCACCCTCTGCGGCGGCACGTATACCGAGACGGTCAGCGCTCTTGGGCATGACTATGAGAAAACCGCCTCTGTGGCGGCTACCTGTGAAAGCGCCGGAAGCGTCACCTACACCTGCGCCCGCTGCGGCAAAACCTATACCGAAACGGTCAGCGCCCTGGGGCACGACTGGAAGGCGGCGACCACCTCCGCACCGAAAACCTGCCGAAGATGCGGCGCGGAAAGCGGGAGCCCGCTCGCATCCAATCCCGACGGCGTGACGGCGGAGGATATTATCGCCACGGCGATGGAATATCTGGGCGTGCCCTATGTCTGGGGCGGGACCACGCCCAGCGGCTTTGACTGCTCCGGATTTGTGCAGTATGTGTTCAACCTGCATGGGATTACGCTGCCCCGCACCAGCAAGGAGCAGTACTGCGTCGGCACCGCCGTGTCCCGGTCCGAGCTGGAGCCGGGGGACCTGGTATTCTTTGAAACCGGCTCCAACGGCGTGTCCCACCTGGGCATTTACATTGGGGACGATCAGTTTATCAACGCGACCCAGAGCCGGGGCATTGCCATCTCCTACCTGAGCAACAGCTATTGGGACAGCCGGTACTATGGCGCCCGGCGCATTCTGTAAACAGCTGCGCCATTCGCAAGCTCGCCTGCGCCACACAGCGCAGGCGAGCTTGCAGCACTTAATTGTTGACATGTCAACAATTAAGTGCTATGATACGTTTTATCGAATGCCTGCGGGCAGAGGCCGGGAGGGATGAATATGATCGAGCAGTTCGAGTCGTTTCGCGGCGCAATTTATCGCGCTTACAAATGTATCCAGAAGCTCAAATCCGCCGAGATGGGCAGCTTCGGCCTGCGGGGGGCACATGTGATGTGCATGTACAGCCTGACCCGTCACCCGGAGGGGATGACCGCGGCGGAGCTTTCCGCGGCCTGCGGCGAGGATAAGGCCGCGGTTTCCCGGACTGTGGCGGAGCTGGAGGAGAAGCAGCTGCTGACCCTGGAGGGCGGCAGCGAGAAGAAGCGCTATCGCGCCAGGATCCGCCTGACCGCCGAGGGGATGCGGATCTCCGAGCAGATGGATGCGATCATCCTCAGCCTGGTGCGCAAGGGCGACGAGGGACTCACGGAAGCGGATGTGGCCACTTTTTACCGGACGCTGGACCGTATCTGTGACAACCTGGAAGATTATGTAAACAAGAAGGCGTATTGATATGTTTGTCATCAGGAAAATATACTGCAGGGCTTTCCAAATCGTGTTCCGCGCAGCGCTGCCGGTGCTGCCCTACCGGAACCCGGAGCTGCTGGACAGCACGGATGCCCTGCCGGAACTTTTGAAGCAGAAGCAGATTTCTAGCGTGCTGCTGGTGACGGATCCGGGCATCCGCGGCCATGGGCTTACCGCTCACCTGGAGGAGGTCCTTGCCCAGGCGGGCATCCGCTGCCCGGTGTACGATCGGACGGTCGCCAATCCGACTACGGACAATGTGGAGGAGGCCCGGCAGATGTACCTGAGCCAGGGCTGCCAGGCAATCATTGGATTTGGTGGCGGCTCCTCCATGGACTGCGCCAAGGCGGTGGGCGCCAGGATCGCCCGACCCCGCAAGAGCCTGGCGAAGATGAAGGGGATCCTGAAGGTGATGCATCCGCTCCCGCTGCTCATTGCCATTCCCACCACCGCCGGAACCGGCAGCGAAACCACCCTGGCCACGGTGATCACCGACAGTCAGACCCGGCACAAGTATCCCATCAATGACTTTTTCCTGATCCCCAGATACGCCGTCCTGGACCCGGAGGTGACCCGCTCGCTGCCCCGCTCCGTCACCGCCACCACCGGCGTAGACGCGCTGACCCACGCGGTGGAGGCCTATATCGGCCGCTCCACCACCCGGCAGACCCGGGCGCAGGCCGTGGAGGCGGTGCAGCTGATTTTCGCCAATCTGCGCCGCGCCTGCGAGAATGGGGACGATATGACCGCGCGGAAGAATATGCTCCGCGCCGCCTATCTGGCCGGCTGCGCGTTTACCAAGTCCTATGTAGGCTATGTCCACGCGGTGGCGCATTCCCTGGGCGGCTGCTACAATGTGCCCCATGGCCTGGCCAACGCAGTGCTGCTGCCCTATGTGCTGGAGGATTATGGCGAATGCGTTCACCGGAAGCTCCATCGCCTGGCCATCTCCGCCGGGCTTTCCCAGGAATCGGACTCCGACGCTGTGGGAGCGGAGAAATTCATCCACGCTATCCGGGAGCTGAACCGGAGCCTGGACATTCCAGAGCATATTTCCGGCATCCGCCAGGCGGATATTCCCCGCCTGGCAGCCTATGCCGATCAGGAAGCCAATCCCCTTTATCCGGTGCCCCGGCTGATGGACGCAGGCGAGCTGGAAAAATACTACCGTATGGTTATGGAGGATTGAAAGAGCCATGAAGCAAGAAGAGATTTCGCAGATCGTCCGCCGGCACAGAGCCTTCTATGAAACCGGGAAAACCCTGAACCCGGATTACCGCGTCCAGGCGCTGAAGAAGCTGTATGCGGCCATCGCTGCCCACAAGCAGGAGATCAATCAGGCGGTGCAGGCCGATCTGGGCAAAAGCGCATTCGAGAGCTATATGTGCGAGGTGGGGCTGACCCTGAGCGAGATTTCCTACATGATCCGCCACACCAAGGCCTTCTCCCGGGAGAAGCGGGTGCCCACGCCGCTGGCGCAGGCCATTTCCCGCAGCTACCGGAAGCCCTCGCCCTATGGGACGGTGCTGATCATGAGCCCGTGGAATTATCCGTTCATGCTGACCATCGACCCATTGGCGGATGCCCTGGCCGCCGGGAATACGGTGGTGCTGAAGCCCAGCGCCTACTCCCCACACACCAGTCAGGTCATCGGCGACATCATACAGATGTGCTTTGATCCGGATTATGTGACGGTGATCCAAGGCGGGCGGGCGGAGAACACCTGCCTGCTGGAGCAGGCGTTTGACTATATTTTCTTTACCGGCAGCCAGGCTGTGGGCAGGGAGGTCATGCGCTCTGCGGCGGCACATCTGACCCCGGTCACCCTGGAGCTGGGTGGGAAAAGTCCCTGCATTGTGGATGAAACTGCCGACCTGAAGCTGGCAGCCAAACGGATCGTTTTCGGGAAATTCCTGAACTGCGGCCAGACCTGCGTGGCGCCGGATTACCTGTACTGCCAGGAATCTGTGAAAGCGCCGCTGCTGGCGGAGATTTCCAGGCAGATCACAGCACAGTTCGGGGAAAAGCCCCTGGAAAATCCGGATTACGGCAAAATCATCAACCAGAAGCATTTTGACCGGCTCCTGGGGCTGATGCAGGGGGAAACCATACTCTGCGGCGGAGAAAGCGACCGAAAGTCCCTGCGGATCGCGCCCACGGTGCTGGACGGGATCGATTGGACGTCGCCGGTAATGCAGCAGGAGATTTTCGGGCCGGTGCTTCCGGTGCTGACCTTCCGGAGCCTGGAGGAGGCGGTGGCCCAGGTCAATTCCCTGCCGCATCCGCTGGCGCTGTACTTCTTCTCCTCCCGCCGGGAGGCCATCCGCACGGTCACCGGGCGGTGCCAGTTTGGCGGCGGCTGTGTCAACGATACCATTATCCATCTGGCCACCAGCAATATGCCCTTCGGCGGCGTGGGGAGCAGCGGCATGGGCGGCTACCACGGGAAAGCCGGCTTTGATACCTTCTCCCACCACAAGAGCATTGTGGATAAGAAGACGTGGCTGGATCTTCCCATGCGCTATCAGCCCTATGG
>JAJQHS010000062.1 GCA_021199635.1 Bacillota bacterium | reverse complement strand
AAGGGCAACCTACCGGGGATGAATATTTGCCTGAATACAGGCGCATAATTATGCGCCTGTATTCAGGCAAATATTCATCCCCGGTAGGTTGCCCTTTTTTCGGCACCTACCGGGGTTTTTTTGCGCTCTGGGTGCAGCAGAGAGCAAAAGAATTTCCGCGAGGTACAATTACCGCTTGACAGATACCCCCGTGGGGTATATAATGTGCTTGCCAACCACGGAATGCCATAAGCGCCGCAAACGGCGCCAGCGGGCTTCGTGGCCGGATACCAAAATCCTCAGGAGGCGCGATATTGCTATGTCAGATCAGTTTGCAAGGACCCGGCTCCTGCTGGGCGAGGGTGGGATGCAGCGCCTGTCAGCATCCCGGGTCGCCGTGTTCGGCATCGGCGGCGTGGGCGGCTATGCGGTGGAGGCGCTGGCGCGCAGCGGCGTCGGCGGATTCCTGCTGGTGGACAGCGACCGAATCTGCCCCTCTAATCTCAACCGGCAGATCATCGCCACCTGGAAAACCATAGGGCAATACAAGGTGGATGCCATGCGGGAGCGGATCCTGGACATCAACCCCCAGGCCGAGGTGGAAACCCGGAAATGCTTTTTTCTTCCGGAAAACGCGGGAGAATTTGATTTTTCCCGGTATACTTATATAGTAGACGCAGTAGATACCGTCACCGCAAAGCTGGCGATCATCCAGCGGGCGCAGGAATGCGGCGTACCGGTCATCAGCTGCATGGGCGCGGGGAACAAGCTGGACCCCACGAAATTTCAGGTCGCCGACATTTACGACACCGCTGTCTGCCCCCTGGCGCGCATTATGCGCCGGGAATGCAGAAAACGCGGAATCCCTGCTCTGAAGGTGGTCTACTCCACCGAGGAATGCACCCGCCCGGAGGCGGACCTCTGCGCCGACGATCCCCCTGCGCCCCACCGGCGGGATACCCCCGGCAGTGCCGCGTTTGTCCCATCCGTCGCCGGGCTGATCCTGGCCGGGGAAGTCGTCAAAGACCTGGCGATGGCCACAGAATCGTAGGAGGTTTCATCAATGACTGAAAACAATCCGGAAATTCCCTGCTGCTGCGGGGAAAAAACAAAGGCGCGCTCTCCGGAGGAATACCAGAGTCTGATCCACCGCCTGAACCGCATTGAGGGGCAGATCCGGGGCATCCGGGGCATGGTGGAGCGGAACGCGTACTGCACGGACATCCTGACCCAATCCTCGGCCGTGGCCGCAGCGCTGAACGCATTCAACAAAGAGCTGCTCGCCAACCATATCCGCACGTGTGTAGCAGACGACATCCGCGCCGGCAACGATGCGGTGATTGATGACCTGGTGAACACCCTGCAAAAATTGATGAAATAGGAGGTTCCCGATGGAACAATATACCGTAACCGGCATGAGCTGCGCCGCCTGCTCTGCCCGAGTGGAAAAGGCGGTGGGCAGCGTGCCCGGGGTAACGGCCTGCTCCGTCAGCCTGCTGACCAACTCCATGGGGGTTGAAGGGACTGCCTCGCCCCAGGCGGTCATTGCGGCGGTCACCGCGGCGGGGTATGGCGCAGCGCTGAAAGGCGCGGAGGCTTCTGTCCCATCCGCGGAGGAGGACGCGCTGAAGGATCGGGAGACCCCGATCCTGCGGAAACGGCTGATCGCCTCCGTCGGCTTCCTGCTGGTGCTGATGTACTTCTCCATGGGGCACATGATGTGGAGCTGGCCGCTGCCGGCCTGGTTTGACGGGAACCACGTGGCCATGGGGCTAGTGCAGCTTCTGCTGGCGACCATCGTCATGATCATCAACCAGAAATTTTTCATCAGCGGGACACGGGGGCTGCTCCACCGCTCTCCCAATATGGACACGCTGGTGGCTATGGGCTCCTTTGCTTCCTACGCCTGGAGCGTATTTGCCCTGTTCCAGATGACGGACGCAGTGGTCAAGGGTGACGATGCCCTGGTCATGACCTATATGGACGAATTCTACTTTGAATCCGCCGCCATGATTCTGACGCTGATCACTGTTGGGAAAATGCTGGAGGCGCGCTCCAAAGGAAAAACCACCGACGCGCTGAAGAGCCTGATGAAGCTCTCTCCCAAGCAGGCGGTGATCCTGCGAGACGGGGCCGAAACCGCCGTGCCCATCGAGCAGGTGCAGTCCGGCGACATTTTCGTGGTCCGTCCCGGGGAGAACATCCCGGTGGACGGTGTGATCCTGGAGGGCTGCAGCGCCGTGAACGAATCCGCGCTCACCGGGGAGAGCATCCCGGTGGATAAAGCGGAGGGGGACACCGTGTCCGCCGCCACCGTCAACCAGTCCGGCTTCCTCAAATGCCGCGCCACCCGCGTAGGGAAGGATACGACTCTCTCCCAGATCATCAAAATGGTCAGCGACGCGGCGGCGACCAAAGCGCCCATCGCCAAAATCGCGGACCGGGTCTCCGGCGTATTTGTGCCGGCAGTGATCGCCATCGCCGTGGTGACCGTGGTAGTCTGGCTGCTGTGCGGCGAGGATTTTGGCTTCGCGCTGGCGCGGGGCATCTCCGTGCTGGTGATCTCCTGCCCCTGTGCGTTGGGCCTTGCCACCCCTGTGGCCATTATGGTTGGCAACGGCATGGGCGCCAAAAACGGCATCCTGTTCAAAACCGCCGTTTCCCTGGAGGAGACCGGCAAGACGCAGATCGTAGTGCTGGATAAGACCGGCACCATCACCAGCGGGGAGCCCAGGGTGACCGACCTGATCCCTGCCAATGGCGTCTCTGAGGAGGCGCTCCTGGACATGGCATGCGCGCTGGAGGCAAAAAGCGAGCATCCGCTGGCCAAGGCAATCCTGCAAAAAGCCGCAGAGTCCGGCAGACAGGCCGCCGCCGTTTCCAACTTCCGGGCCCTGCCCGGCAATGGGCTCTCCGCCGTGATGGAGGGCGTGGTGCTGCTCGGCGGGAGCATGCAGTTCATCGCCCGGCAGATCCCCGTCCCGACAGCCCTGCGAAGCCAGGCAGAGACGCTGGCGGAGGACGGAAAAACGCCCCTGCTGTTTGCCAGGGGCGGCATGCTGATGGGCATTATCGCCGTAGCGGACACCATTAAGGAGGACAGCCCCCGTGCCATACAGGAGCTGCGGAATATGGGCATTCAGGTGGTCATGCTCACCGGCGATAACGAGAGAACTGCCCGCGCCATCGGCGCCCAGGCCGGTGTGGACCAGGTCATCGCCGGGGTTCTGCCGGACGGTAAGGAGGCCGTCATCCGGAAGCTGAAGGAATCCGGCAAGGTGACCATGGTGGGCGACGGCATCAACGATGCACCCGCCCTGACCCGGGCGGATATGGGTATTGCCATCGGCGCCGGGGCGGACGTGGCCATTGACGCAGCGGATGTGGTTCTGATGAAGAGCCGGCTCTCCGATGTACCCGCGGCGATTCGCCTGTCCCGGGCGACCCTGCGGAATATCCATGAGAATCTGTTCTGGGCGTTCTTCTATAACTGTATTGGCATTCCCCTGGCCGCCGGTGTGTTCATCCCGCTGTTTGGCTGGAAGCTGAACCCCATGTTCGGCGCAGCTGCGATGAGCCTCTCCTCCTTCTGTGTGGTTTCCAACGCCCTGCGCCTGAATCTGATCCGGGTCCACGACGCCAGGCATGACCGGCGGATCCGGAAATCGGTGGTTCTGCCGCAAATGCCCGGTGCGGAGGAAGCAGCGGTGGATGCCCAGGCATCTGTGACTGTAGGCGTTTCCGGCATGATGTGCGTCCACTGCGAGAATGCTGTAAAGCAGGCGCTGGAGGCCCTGCCCGGCGTGGCACAGGCCAACGCGGACCATGAAAAGGGGGAGGCCGCCGTCACGCTCAGCGGCCAGGTCAGCGATCAGGAAATCCAATCCGCCATTCAGGAGGCCGGCTATCAGCTTACCTTCATCCGGCGGTAAAATCAGGAGGTATACACTATGAATCAGGTAACATTGCAGATCGATGGCATGATGTGCGGCATGTGCGAAGCCCATGTCTGCGACGCCATCCGTAAAGTCTGCGGCGAGAAGGCGAAGGTTTCCGCCTCTCACACCGCCGGTACGGCGACCATCGTACTGGACGGGGCGCCGGACATTGCCCGGATCAAGCACGCCATCCGGGAAACCGGATATACGGTGAAGGACGTGACGGTCGCACCTTTCGAGAAGCGCCGCTTCTCCCTGTTCCGGCGCTGAGCGTCCCTTACGCAGCAAAAATGCCCCTCCCGGGAAAAATCCTGGGAGGGGCAAGGTGCATTTCAGGGCTGTTCTTCCTGCGTTTCCCCGGAGGGGAATTCCTTTTCCGCGGCGCTCTCCGCTGCGCGGAGGGAGGCCCGCATTCCCTTTATCAGCCATTCCGGTACCGCGGCGCCCAGCTTCCTGGCATTCTCCAGAACCGAGCCGATCTCCGTCAGGATGTACCACACCAGCACCAACGGCAGCACGACCTCCGGCCAGGCAAAGCCCATGTCCAGATTGGCGCAGGCCGCCGTCAGGCCCAGGTCCGCGAATGCCGCCGCCAGCACCACAAGGATCATCCCGCCCTTGTGCCAAAGCCCTTCCCGGGCGACCTGGCTGCTCCACGTCCCCGCCTTGCAGGCGGCGGCGCTGCCGGAAAGGTAATCCAGCGCCATGCAAACCACCCATACCAGCGCCAGCACGCCTTTCCAGCCCAGGAAAGCCGCCAGCGCGGAGAATGCCACAGTGACCGCCGTTTTGATCGCCGTCAATCTTTCGTTCATATTGTCCTCCTTTACTGCTTTTCCAGGTAACCACCGTAGCAGAAGCCGGTCTTGCCGGATGCGGATACCACCAGCAGCCATTTGCCGGTGTAGTAGCCGTAGCACCGCACCGTCGAGCCGTCCGCCATGTTCTCGATCAGGGTGTTTTCCACCCCCGCGCCCGTGCGCAGGTTCAGCCCATCGTCAGAGCGGACGGTGTAGGTGCCGGCCTTTGCCTTGTCGAAGCTGGCCGCATAGTCAACGGTCGCCTCCTCCGGGTACACCTTCTCCCCGTTCCAGTCGTAGACGGCGTAGCCGTCCGGGCAGTTCTTCTTCGCCAGCGCCAGACTCTTGTACGCCCCCACCTGGCTGGATTTGTCCTCCCAGCTTTTCCGGATGCGGTACCAATGCTCCG
>JAJQHS010000071.1 GCA_021199635.1 Bacillota bacterium | reverse complement strand
TTGCCGTACTGACCAGAATCTGATTTTCTACGGGCTGACCACCGAATCTATCACCGTCACCCGGGAGGATTTCCTGGAGAGCGCGCTGAAGCTGACCTATGAGGACCTGGGCAACAATGTCTACCATATGTCCTGGAACGAAACCTACGGCGAAACCTACGAGCTGCAGGTGAAGGATACTGCCACCGGCAACTGGCAGACGGTTTATACCGTCAGCTACGATGGGGAGCGGAGCTACACCACGGAGCATCTGGATCGCTTCGTCCGGTACCAGTATCGGGTCATTGCCCTGGGCGGGCAGCTCCAGGAGGGGAGCCTGTACGCCGCGGAGCCCTGCGAGATCAGCTTTACCACCGGCGCCTGTGCACTGTATGCCACCATCTGGCCGCTGCATACGCTGGACGTTTACACGGATACGGACTGTACCCAGGTAATCGCCACTGCGGAGAAAGGAACAGCCTTCTGCGTTATCGGCACCTCCGGCGACCTGTTCCTGATCCGCACCTCCAGCGGGGAGGGCTATGTGGACGGCCGCTACTGCATGATCAACCTGCCGGATTATCTGGGGGACCTGTGCTCCTACGACATTACCAACAGCTATGATTCCCTGTACATGGTTCACGATTACGAGATCCCATCCGTCACCGGGACGGTGATCACCGGCTACGAGTACGTCCTGACCGTGGACGGCGACTATCTGGTGCCCCTGCTGTACCCCGCGGCGCAGAAGCTGGTGGTGGCTGCGCAGGACGCCATCTCCAAGGGCTACCGCCTGAAAATCTACGATTCCTACCGCCCCCGCTGCGCCAGCAGCAACATCTATTCCGTGGCAAGTTCGATTTTGTACAACAGCATCCCCGATTCCACCTACACCGGGCGGATCATGACGGATATGCCCATCCTATCCGACGGGCAGACCCTGACCTACTACAGCCTGATGACGGACAGCGGCCGCTACGGCCTGGGCAATTTCCTCGCCGCCAACGGCTCCAACCACAACCTGGGCATAGCGATGGACCTGACGCTGGAGAAAATGTACAGCAGCCAGGAAATGCTGATGCAGACCTCTATGCACGACCTGAGCTGGTATTCCGAGGTCTCCCAGAACAATGCCAACGCCGACCTGCTGGAGCAGATCATGACCAATGCCGGCTTCGGCGGGTTGGTCTCCGAATGGTGGCATTTCCAGGACAATGACGCGAAGGCGGAGCTGGGACTGGAGCACCTGTGGACCGGCGTGGATTCCGAATGCTGGGTGAAGGACGACACTGGCTGGCGCTACCGCCAGGCGGACGGCAGCTTCCTGAAAAGCTGCACCCGCACCATCGACGGTACATCGTATACCTTCGACGCCTCCGGCTACGTCAGCTGAACCGGCAAAGCCCGCGCACCCGATAGAACCGCGATTAAACTCCGCAAGGGAGGGGAAATCCCCTCCCTTGCGTGTTTTTTTCCGCTCCACTACGCGGAATACAGTTTCAGGGAGGGCCAATGGCCCTCCCTGCTAAATATGGATGATGTTTTTGCCGGTTCCCGGAATTATGCCGCATCCAGGATCCAGTTCTCCGGGTCCTCTGCGCCGTTGTCCCAGAAGAACACCAGCTCTTCCCCGTCGCAGCCGATGGCGATGGAGCCCATCAGGTCCGTGCGGAAGATCGCAACGTCCGCGTCCGTAAGCCGGGAAATGGTCGACTCGTGGGGATGGCCGTAATCATTGCCCGCGCCCACATGGATCACGCCATAGGTGGGGGCGACCGCCCGGAGGAACACGTAGCTGGTGGAGGTGTAGCTGCCGTGGTGTCCGACCTTCAGCACGTCCGCGTGGACATCCGCGCCGGAATCCAGCAGGTCCTGCTCCGCGTCCCGTTCCATGTCTCCGGTGAACAGGAACCGCCGCTCCCCGAATTCCACCAGGATTACCAGTGAGGTGTTATTCACATCGTCATATTCTGCCACCGGCCCCAGGACCGTCAGCGTCAGGTCGTCCACGGTGTAGGTCTGACCCACCTCCGGATAGTCGATGGACACGCCCTGGAGCTGGGCATAGTAGGAGAAGCTGTTGAAAGCGCTGGAGTAGGAGGGGGATTCCGATGCCCAAATCTCATCGATGGTGAATTTCCTCGCCACCGTCGCCAGACCGCCGACATGATCCTCATGGGCATGGGTGTTGATCACCAGTTCCAGCTCCTCCACCCCAAGGCTGTACAGGTAATTGGTGACGGTCATGCCGTCCGCCGCGTTGCCGCCGTCAATGAGGATCTCCGTGTCGCCGTATTTCAGCAGCGTGCAGTCCGCCTGCCCCACGTCAATGAAGTGGACGAACAGAAGCTCCTCATCCTCCGCTTCCTCCGGAGCGGTGGCTTCCGTGGGCGCGGCTGTCTGCTCTGTGGCTTCGGCGGCAGTGGATTCTGTGGAGGCCGCAGGCGCATCCGCAGAGCAGGCCGCCAGCAGCAGAAGCAGCAGGCTGGCTAACGCCAGCAGGCGCTTCATTTCCGCTCCTCCACCAGTAGGCCCTGGTTATTTTTGGGCTTCTTCTGCTGATTCAGCCAGATGTCCATGACCAGGCGATGGGGCACCAGCTTCACCAGGAACACCTGGAATTTCACCGGGAAGCCGTGGACGGAATAGTCCTTCCGGCTGCCGTACAGGTCTTTCAGCCCGGTGGCCACACAGTCGGCGGCTTCGTAGAGCCGGTCGAAATACTGCACTTCGCCGTCCCCGTTGGTCTGGAAGGCGTGGTTGAAGAACTCCGTCTTGACCCAGCCGGGGTTCATGGCCATGACCCGGATGCCTTTGCTTTTCAGCTCCCGGTTCATGGAGCGGGAATAGCTCAGCACGAAGGATTTGGTTGCCCCGTAGGTGGTGATGTAGGGCACCGGCTGGAAGGCGGACAGGCTGTCCAGCTCCAGAATGTGGCTGCCCTGGGGCATGTAGGGAATCACCAGCCGGGTCATTACCAGCAGCGCCTTGCAGTTCAGGTCGATCATTTTGCAGTCGTCCTGGATGGAAACCTTGTGATAGGCGCCGAATTTGCCAAACCCGGCGGCATTCACCAGCAGCTTTACCGTGGGCTTCTCCTGCTCCAGCAGCTTTGCGAAGGTGTCAAAGCTTTCCGGCAGGCACAGGTCCAGGGGGATGGGACGGATGGGAACGGGGATCTCCGACTTCAGGGATTCCAGCGCCGCCTGCCGCCGGGCAATGACCCAGATCTCCTCCACGGTCACATACTTGTGCAGCTGCAGTACGAATTCCCGCCCCATGCCGGAGCTGGCTCCGGTTACGATTGCGATGTTCATGGTTTTCTACCTCCAGAATGATTTCTCTTTCCTCAGCGCCGCAGTCAGCGCGGATTTTTCGTTGGGAATGCGCTCGGCAAGTACTTGCTCCAGCAGAAAGCGCAGGGCGTCGCCGATCTGCCTGCCCTGGAGCCCCAGTGCCATCATGTCGTATCCGTCCACAGCGAGCTGCCCCACTGTCAGGCAGGCACCCTCCGCCAGGATGTCCGAAAGCGCTGCCTCCGCCCGGTCAAATTCCGACAGATCGGCGGGGACGCCTTTGGAGCCGGCGTCCGCCCTTTGCAGCGCCAGCAGCTGCCGCAGGGATTCCTCCCCCCAGCGGCTCAGGCGGCGGCGCAGCTTTTGCCTGTCCGCCTCCAGTGGGTCCATGTGGTGCTTCACCAGGAAAACCACCTGCTCCCGCAGAGCGTTGGGAGCCCTCAGGCGGCGCAGGACCGCGTCAGACATCTCCGCGCTGACGGCGGCGTGGTTCCGGAAATGCCCGCGGCCGTTCTCATCCAGGCAGCAGGTAGGGACCTTACCGATATCGTGCAGCAGCGCCGCCCATCGCAGGGGAAGCGTCGGCGGTACGGCCTGGGTCACATGGGCAATGTGGGTGTAAAGCGGGTAGCCATGGTGGGGGCTGTGCTGGTCAAATCCAATGGTTGGCCGCAGCTCCGGGACGGCCTGGGCAAAAATGGGGGAAAATTCCAGAAGATCGGCGGCGGAAACCAGGGGAAGAAGTTTACATAATTCTGAAAAAACCCGCTCCGGCGCCAACGCCTCCATCTGCGCGGCTTGGGCGCACATAGCCCGGAAGGTGGCATCTTCTACATGCAGCCGGTAGCGCACCGCGAACCGGACGCCCCGCAGGATCCGCAGCGCGTCCTCCTCAAATCGCCTGTCCGGTGCGCCCACCGTCCGCAGGATGCCGCTGCGCAGGTCTGCCTGCCCGCCGAAGGGATCGGCCAGAGGCCGGGTGGGGGAGCAGGCCATGGCGTTTATGGTGAAATCCCGGCGGGAAAGGTCCGCGGTGATCTCGTCCTCAAACTGCACCCAGCCCGGGTGGCGGCGGTCAGCGTAATCCCCCTCGGTACGGAAGGTAGTGATCTCCACAACGCCCTCCCCGGTGACGACGCCCACGGTGCCGTGCTTCTCTCCGGTCAGCACCACCTGATCGCCGGAGAAAACGGCCTTGATCTGCTCCGGGCGGGCATTGGTGCACAGGTCATAATCCTGGGGGGAAAGCCCCAGCAGAGCGTCCCGGACGCAGCCGCCTACGGCGTAGCAGGCGAAGCCGGCCTGCTCCAGCGCATCGATACAGCGCAGGACCCGGGGCGGGAACACCATTGCATCAGCCATGCTTCTTGGCGAAGCGGCCGGTTTTCCGCTCCCTGGGCAGGGGCAGCAGGCTGCAAAGGTTCGTCATCATCCAGCATCCCACGCCCAGGAAGAACGCCATGTTTTCACAGCCGGGCAGGGAAATCAGGCAAAAATACACGCAGGCCAGGTTGAAAAATACATACCCCCGGCGGTTGCCCATGTCCCCGTCGAAGGCCGCCCGATGGTAGCAGGCGAGCATCAGGCATACGATGGCCAGGAGCTGGAAGGCGTAGTCCTGGATCTGGGGGTCGGAGCTCCAAAGCCGGTAGTAGCACACCAGATGGAGCATCAGGTAAACGCAGACCAGCCCACGCAGCAGCACGTTCGCGCTGCGTCCCTTCCGGCGGCAGTGCGCCAGGAAGCACATCACCGGCAGGCAGAGCAGCCCCAGCGAGGAGCTGGCGGCAGCCAGCGCATCCGGCTCATCGAGAAGCTCGATCACCGAGGTGATGGCGATAGCCACGCCGCCCAGCCCAATGCCGATGGCGCCGGGAAGGGA
>JAJQHS010000045.1 GCA_021199635.1 Bacillota bacterium | reverse complement strand
CGGTAGACCAGAGCATAGAGCAGAGCGAACACGGCGAAGCACGTCCCCGTCACCGTCAGGAAAAGCCCGGTATTGGAAAAGCCGCAGGTCAGCAGCAGCTTCCGGACGATGGGGAAGGCAAAGGCCACGTGCACTCCCGCCAGCACCAGGGGCAGGAAGAATACGGTGAGCATCTGGGAATTGACACTTTTCCGGATGTCCCGGCGGGTCATGCCTACTTTCTGCATGATCTCAAAGCGGGCGGCATCCTCGTACCCCTCGGAGATCTGCTTGTAGTAAATGATCAGAACCGTGGCGCAGAGAAATACCGCGCTGAGCAGCACCCCCAGGAAAAAGACCGCGCCGAACAGGCTGTAAAAATCCGCCCGGCTTGCTGCCCTGGAGGACAGAATGTAGGCGTAGCCGCCATCGTCTGCCCATGTCTTGACGGTTTCCATCAGCGGGTCGCCCAGGGCAGCATAATAGGCGATCTGGGTTTCGTCGTCCACGCCGGTGTCGAAGTGATAGTCATAGTAAAAGCTGCCGGCCTCCCCTTCCTCCGCCAGCATCCGGCAGTCATCCAGGTCGGGAACTACCAGCATGATATAATCGTAGACGGAGATCATGGATTTTTCCATGGGCAAAAAGACAGCAATTTCCTCCTTGACCGTCCATGTCCCCGCGGGGCCAAGGGTGATCTGCCCCAGCCCCTGGGCGTCCGAGGACGCGGCCATCAGGCATTCCCCCTCCGCCAGCTCCGCCGCTGCCCCGGTCAGCACCTGATAGGTGGCTGCATCCACAATATACAGGTCGTATACGTCCATCGATGAGTCGTTATCCAGCAGTCGGGTATCGAAAATCAGGCTGTCCCCGTCCAAAAAGCCGCCGTCCAGGAGATAGGTGTATCCCACCTCATGGATGGGGGTGAAACCGTAGTCCTCCGCCGTGGTTTCCGTCAGATTCTGAAGCGCCTGCTTCTGCGCGTCGGTGATCTCCTGGGGCAGGGAAATGCGGATGGAGATCTCCGCCGGGTAATTCCCCAGCAGGATCTCCTCCTGGGACGCCACCAGGCTCCCGGAGGCGGAGAGCATCACCAGCACCATGGTGGCGAGAATGCAGATGGAGGCAAGCCCCGCCCCGTTCCGCTTCATGCGGTAGGCCATGGAGGACACGGAGATAAAATGGTTCGGCTTGTAATAATATCTTTTGCTTTTCTGCAAAATCCGGCAGAGCGCCACACTTCCGGCGATGAACAGCAGATAGGTGCCGACGATCACCAGCGCCACCGCTACGAAGAACCAGTTTATGGCGTCGATGGGCTTCTCAATGGAAATGGCGATATAATACCCCGTACCCAGGATCCCCACCCCCAGCAGAGCCAGGAGCCAGTTGGCCTTCGGCGGCTTTTCCCCCGCGTTTTCGCTGCGCAGCAGCTGAACGGGGTTGGAAAGGCGCACCTTCAGCAGGGTAAAGGCAAACAGCAGCAGGAAAATCGTGCCAAAAGTCAGCGCGGTCCGGGGAACCACGCTCCACACGATCTGGATGGAGTAGGTTACCTCCCCGTCCATGATCCGCACCAGCGCCAATTCCGCCAGCTTGTAGAGCGCCACGCCGGAGAGGATCCCGCCCGCCAGGGCAAATGCCGCGGTGAAGGCCGTTTCCCACAGCAAAATGCGGGCGATATTTCCCTTGCTCATGCCCAGCACATTGTAAAGCCCGAATTCCTTCTGCCGCCGCCGGGTCAGGAAGGAATTGGTGTAGAACAGGAAAATGGCAGCGAAAACCAGGATCACGCCCTCCCCGACGGTCAGCAGGGACTGGGTGGTTCGTGCACCGCTGATCTGCGCCACCACCGGGGACTCCGCCAGGGCTGTGAGGATATAGTAGACGAACACCGTCCCGGCGCAGGTCAGCAGATAGGGCAGATACAGCCGCCTGTTTTTCCGGATGCCGTCAATGGCCAGGTGCAGGTACATCATACTGTTTCACCGCCCTTTGCCAGCATGGTCAGGGTGTCGGAAATTTTCTCGTAGAGCTGCTGGTTGGTCTGATGCCCCCGGTAGAGCTGGTGGAAGATCTCCCCATCCCGGATGAACAGCACCCGGTTGGCGTGGCAGGCAGCCTTGACGGAGTGGGTGACCATCAGCACGGTCTGCTCCTGGGCGTTGATGGCGGCAAATAGCCGCAGAAGCTCGTCGGTGGATTTGCTGTCCAGCGCCCCGGTGGGCTCGTCCGCCAGGATCAGCCTGGGGCTGTTGATCAGTGCCCGGGCAACGGCAGCGCGCTGCTTCTGCCCGCCGGAAACCTCATAGGGATATTTCTTCAGCAGCTCAGTAAGCCCCAGGAGCCGGGCAATGGGGGCGATGTGCCTCGCCATCTCCTGGTGGGATCTCCCGGCCAGCACCAGGGGCAGATAGATATTGTCCTCCAGGGTGAAGGTATCCAACAGATTGAACTCCTGGAACACGAAGCCCAGGTTATCCCGGCGGAACTCCGCCATGGCGGACTCCCGCACCTGGGAAATGTCCTGCCCCGCCAGGGTCACGGTGCCGGAGGTGGGCTTGTCCAGCGCCGCCAGGATGTTCAGCAGGGTGGTTTTGCCGGAGCCGCTCTCCCCCATGATGGCCACATACTCGCCCTCCTCCACGGTGAAGCTGACGTTTTTCAGTGCTTCCACGCTGGTGCCGCCCAGGCGGGCTGTATATACCTTCCGGACGTTTGTAACTTGTAATAATGACATTGGTCATCCCTCCTTGTACGCTATGCAGTATAGCAAAAGGGGACGGGCCAAACCATGGCTTTCCCTTACATTCCCCTTACGGTTTTGTAAGGTTCCGCCCGCTCTTTTCCCAGGTCCAGGCGGATCACGGTGCCCTGCCCCGGCTTGGATTCGGCGCTGATCGGGCAGCCCAGCTCCCCGCAGATCCTCCGGCACAGGTACAGCCCGATGCCACTGGCCTTTTTATCCGTCCGGCCGTTGCAGCCGGTATAGCCCTGCTCAAAAATGCGGGGCAGGTCCTCCGGTGCGATGCCGATGCCGGTATCCCGGATGCACAGCTCCTGCGGCGGCTCCATGTAGATGGAAATGCTCCCCGACGGGGTATATTTCAGCGCATTGGACAGAATCTGCTCGATCACGAAGGAAAGCCATTTTTCATCGGTCAGTACGCTCTGCTCCACCGGCGTGTAGTGCAGGGCGATCCTGCGCGCAATGAATTCCCCGGAAAATCTGCGGACAGCGCTCCGGATGATGTCGTCCAGCGGCTGCTGGCGGAACACATAGTCGGTGCTGTCCCCGTCCAGGCGCAGGTACGTCATCACCATGTCGGCGTAGCGCTCGATCCGGTTCAGCTCCACCCCCAGACTGCGGCTGGTTTCGCTGTCCTGGGTCTGCAGCCGCAGGCGCATGGCGGCGATGGGCGTCTTGATCTGGTGCGCCCAAATGCTGTAGTAGTCCATCCGCTGCCGGGCTTTGGTCTGCTCGGCGGCGAGCTGCTGCTGCAATTCCTGCACCCGGCGCTCCAGCGCCTGGCGCTGGCGGAATCGGGCCTTCTCCCGCCGGTAATCCGCCGCCAGGTAACCGCCTGCCGGGATCAGCCCCAGCGCCATTGGGTAGGCCACCGCCTCAGCCGGGAGCCTGTAGAGCGCGAATGTCACCGCCAAAAGCTCAAAAATCAGCAGATACATTGCAAAAAGCGGCATTTTCCCCCGCAAATAATCCTTAATTTTCATCGCATTCCACCATATATCCCTGACCGTGTCTGGTCGTGATGTAGTCCCGCAGGCCCAGCCCGGCCAGCTTCTTCCGCAGGCGGTTCACGTTCACCGTCAGGGTATTGTCATCCACAAAGCTGTCCGTTTCCCACAGGCGCTGCATCAGCCTTTCCCGGGACACGATGCTGCCCTTGCGCTCCAGCAGCGTCAGCAGGATGCGGTATTCATTTTTCGTCAGCTCCAGCTTTTGCCCGGCATAGACCAGGCTGCAATCCATAGTGCTTAACCGCAGCCCCCGATGGCTCAGCACCGGACTTTCCACGAAGTCATAGCTGCGGCGCAGCAGCGCCTGCACCTTTGCCGTCAGGACCTCCGCGTCAAATGGCTTGGCGATAAAATCATCCCCGCCCATATTCACCGCCAGGATAATATTCATATTGTCCGAGGCGGAGGAGAGAAAAATGACCGGCACTCTGGAAACCTTGCGGATCTCGCCGCACCAGTGGTAGCCGTTGTAAAACGGCAGCATGATATCCAGCAGCACCAGATGGGGCCCGAACGCCTGGAACTCAGCCATAATGTCGGAAAAAGCGCCGGCCACGCGGCATTCAAAGCCCCACGATGTCAGGGCAGCGGCGATCCCCGCCGCGATCTCCCGGTCGTCCTCTACGATAAAAATACGGTACATATTTTGCTTTCCCCTTTACGCAGGGTCCATTGTACCAGAAAAGTGCAAAAAAATCATCCCGGCAAAGCCGATTTGCCGGGATGAAAAACGAACAATTTTGTAACATTCCCCGCCGCCCGGTGGATCAGCGGAAGCATTGGCGGGTCTGCTCGGCGTTTTTCCGGATCTCCGCCTGCAGCGCCTCCAGGGAGTCGAATTTCCGCTCCGGGCGCAAAAATTGGTAAAATTCCAGCGTCAGCGTCCGGCCATACAGGTCGCCGGTGTAATCCAGCAGCCACGGCTCCACCGTCAAATGGCTGCCGTCCACCGTGGGACGTACGCCCACATTGGTCACGGCAAGATAGCGCTGCCCATCCACCAGCGCCTGGCAGGCATATACTCCGAAGCGGGGCACCGCCAGACCCTGGGGCACCGCCAGGTTGGCAGTGGGAATGCCCAGGGTGCGCCCCAGATGATGTCCGGAAATCACCGTGCCCGTGAGGATATGGGGATGCCCCAGGAACCGCACCGCCGTTTCCATCTCCCCCGCCGCCAGAAGCGCGCGGATGTGGGTGGAGGATACCCGGATGCCGTCCACCTGCTGCTCCGGCACCACCGCGCAGGGGATTCCCGCCTCCCGACAGAACCGCGCCAGGGACTCCCCGGTGCCCTCCCCCCGGAAGCCAAAGCGGAAATCGCTGCCGCAGACAATGCCCCCCCCCCCCCACCCCCCGGAAACGGGGGCGTTTGGGGGGGGGGCGGTTGGCGGGGCAGTTTACCCAAACCCGCCCCCCCCCG
>JAJQHS010000110.1 GCA_021199635.1 Bacillota bacterium | reverse complement strand
GTCATCGGGTCGTATTCCGAGTGGCCGGTGACGAAAATCTGCCGCCCGCCCTTGTTCATCACCGCATACACCCCGGCCTTGTCTGAAGAAGCCAGAATCTTCAGCTCCGGCACCGCCGCGATCTCCTCCCGAAGCACTGTAGTGTGCCGGGAATGGGGCGCCCAGAAGCAGTCGTCAAAGCCCCGCAGCAGGATCGCCCGCTTATAGTCCGCGTGGTGCTCATAAACGCCGAACAGCTTCTCCGGCAGCGGGTGCTTCTGGATGCCGTAGTGATAGTAAAGCCCCGCCTGCGCGCCCCAGCAGATGTGGAAGGTGGAATGGACATTGCGCTTGCTCCACTCCATGATTTCGCAAAGCTCCGGCCAGTAATCCACATCCTCAAACGCCAGATGCTCCACCGGCGCGCCGGTAATGACCATGCCGTCGAATTTCCGGTCCTTCAGCTCGTCAAAGGATTTGTAGAAGGACAGCAGATGCTCCGGCGCCACATTCCTGGCCTGGTGGGACGTGGTGTGCATCAGCTCCAGGTTGACCTGCAGGGGCGTATTGCCCAGCAGCCGGCTGAGCTGCGTTTCTGTGGCGATTTTTGTGGGCATCAGGTTCAGCAGCACGATCTCCAGCGGACGGATGTCCTGGGTCACAGCGCGCTCCTGGTGCATGACGAAAATATTCTCCTGCTGCAGCGTCCCGGCGGCAGGTAGGTCATTGGGGATTCGGATTGGCAAACGGCTCACTCCTCAGGCGATTTTGTAACCATTCTATCCCAGATTCGCCATTTTGTCAATTACCGTCCCCGGATAATAGTGCGCCAGGATCTCCGCGAAGGTGCTGCCGCTTGCTGCCATGGCGTCCGCGCCGTACTGGCTCATGCCCACCCGGTGCCCGTGGCCGTAGGTGGTGACGGTGACCCCGTCACTGTCCGCAGCCATGGTAAACACGGTAGAATTCAGATTCAGCAGCTGCCGAAGCTCCGTTCCGTCATAGCGCTGCCCGGCAATGTACATGGTGTCCACACCGCCGCCGGTGGTATAGGTGCACCAGCCCAGCCAGCTGCTGGGGGTACCGGTAAGCTCCCTGCCCAGCGCCGCCATGAATTCCTCGCCGGTGAAGTAGACCGTATCCGTAAAATGCGCCGCGTCCTCCTCACCGGGGCTGTCCACCGCCTGCAGATAGGGGATGTCCTCCCCCCAAACCGCTACCGCGTCCTCCGTCCTGCCGCCGGAGCAGGAGAAGTAGGTGGCCTCGATCAGCTCCCCGTCGTAGGTCAGAACCAGGCCGGTGGTGTCCGCCACCGCCTGCTGCGCCTTATCAATATCCGCCTGCTCCCCCATGCCGTTCAGGTATTCTTCCTCCGTGATGTACGCCTGGCAGCAGGCCGAATCCGTGCATACCGCTCCCTGGTCGTGCTTGCCGGTGTCTGCCTGGCGCTTCAATGCATAGGTCCTGGCGACCACCGCCTGCGCCTTCAGCGCCTCCGAGTCAAAGGAGGTGGGCATCTCCGCCAGCACCACCCGGAGCACATATTCGTCCATATCCATCCGGATCACGCTGCCGTCTGCCAGCTGCACCCGGATGGTGTCGTCCCCCGCCGTCTGGGATGATGCCGTTTCCGTCGCCTGCGACGCAGCCATGGCATCCGTTTCCTGCGCCCTTTCCGGGATCACCGCCTGCGCCGCCCGCAGCACCATCCAGGGAACCAGTGCCCCGACGAAAAAGGCCAGGATCGCCTGCTTTTGAGTTTCCTTCATTGTCCACGCCTCCCAGGGATATTGTAGCAGACGCCCGGGACGGATTCTGCCGCAAATGGGGGGAAATATTTCCCGGAAGCAACCCGCTTCTTGACAGGATAGTTCCGTGGAAGTATAATTTACACAGAACATCTCGAAACGGAGCGCATTATGAACAGAGCATTGAAAAGAATTCTACCCGTTCTCCTTTCCCTGATCGTGATCGGGAGCATCGCATGGTACCTGCTGGTCTATGACCCGGATTTTACCCAGGATGTCCTGCTGTCCGGCGCACGCTATGCCGAGCGTAATGGCAACCACAGTGTCGCGACCTGGTTCTACAACCTGGCCTACCTCCAGGCCACCGATGATGACAGTGTCGCCATCGAGCTGGCGGAGCAGTATAAGTCCGTAGGCAACTACACTAAGGCGGAGGTCACCCTGTCCAACGCCATCGCCGACGGCGGCTCCATTGACCTGTATGTGGCGCTGTGTGAAACCTATGTGGAGCAGGATAAGCTGCTGGACGCGGTGAATATGCTGGAGAACGTATCCGACGCGGAAATCAAGGCGGAGCTGGACGCCATGCGCCCGGAAACACCGACTGCTTCCCCCACCCCGGGCTTTTACAGCCAGTACATTTCCGTCAGCGTGGAGTGCACCTCCGGAACGCTGTACGTCAACACGAATGGGGAATATCCCTCCACGCTCACTGACCTTTACACCGGGGAAATCTCCCTGTCCGGCGGCGAAACGACGCTGTATGCCATTGCTGTGGGGGATAACGGATTGGTAAGCTCCCTGGCGGTATTTGGCTACACCATCGGCGGCGTGATCGAGGATGTGACCCTTGCCGACAGCGCCATGGACGCCCTGGTGCGGGAAATCCTGGGCGTGGACGAGACGGCGCAGCTGCGTACCGACGACCTGTGGAAAATCACGGAGCTGACCATTCCGGAGTCCGTCACCGATTACTCTGACCTGGCGCTGTTCCCCTACCTGGAATCGCTGGAGATGGTGAACGCCACCTTCTCCGACCTGCAGATGCTCTCCTCCCTGTCCCAGCTGAAGACGATCACCATCGAGGGGAGCGTGGTATCCGCCAGTGACCTGGCCGTGATCGCGGCACTGCCCAATCTGGAAACCCTGACGCTGTCCAATTGCAGCCTGTCCAATATCGAGAACCTGTCCGGCGCTACCAAGCTGACCAAGCTGGTGCTGAGCAGCAACGCCATCCGGGACCTCTCCCCGCTCTCGTTTATGACCACGCTGACAGAGCTGGACCTGAGCCACAATGCGGTGACCAACCTGAGCGCACTCAGCGCGCTGGAGAATCTCTCCGTGCTGGATGTGTCCTATAACTCCATCAGCTCCGCGGCACCCCTGTCCGCCTGCACTTCCCTGGCCACGGTGTGCATCGCCCACAATACCATATCCAGCCTGGAGGCCTTCACGGACGCCAAGGCGCTGGTGAGCCTGGACGCATCCTACAATGACCTGACCAGTGTGGACACGCTGACGGGCTGCTCCTCCCTGACCACGCTGAACATTGCCCACAACTCCCTGACGGATATTTCCGCGCTTTCCGCGCTGAACGGCCTGCAGGATCTGAATTTCTCCAACAATGCGGTCACCGTCATCCCCACCTGGGATGTGGACTGCGACCTGATCTCCATCGACGGCTCCTACAATGCGCTGACCTCCGTGGCGCCCCTGTCCGGCCTGCGGAGCCTGAACATCGTGTGTATGGACTATAACGAGATCAGCAACGTCAACGTGCTTGTCAATTGCTCCAACCTGATCCAGGTGAGCGTCTACGGCAATCCGGTGACAGATGTATCCGATCTGAAAAATTCCAGCATCATCGTCTATTACGATCCGGTGTAACGGATCGCCCATCCTCCCCAAGCAGCAGAAAAGGAGCGCCCGGCGGGGCGCTCCTTTTTATGGATCGGGAAATATTTATACCTGCTCGACCTTGATGGTGTTGGTGTTGCCGCTGGTGCCGTTGATCGGCCCGCCGGTGAGGACCACATTGTCCCCAGGAGACAGCTTCAGGCACTTTTTCGCGCTGGCCATGGCGTAGTAGAACATCACGTCCATGGAGGTGAACTGCTCCGCCAGCACCGGCGTGACCGCCCAGCTCAGCGCCAGCTTCCGCCAGGCCTTCCGGTCTGTGGTCATGCCGATGATATCCACAGGGCAGCGGAAACGGCTGACCATTCGCGCCGTCTTTCCGGACACGGAGCAAACCACAATGCCCTTGGCGTTGACGTCGATGGCCATGGCGCAGGTGGCATGGGAAATGGCATCCAGATTGTTGTGCGTCTGGAATTCGGAGGTCAGGAAGCGCTTACGATAGCTGTTGTGCTGCTCGGTGTACTCCGCGATCTGCGCCATGCAGCGCACCGCCTCCACCGGATATTTGCCCGCGGCGGACTCGCCGGAGAGCATGACCGCGGAGCTGCCATCATAAACCGCGTTGGCCACGTCGGAAATTTCCGCACGGGTCGGCCGGGGATTGTAAATCATCGACTCCAGCATTTCCGTAGCGGTGATCACACGGGTGCCCAGCATACGGCATTTGTTGATCAGCATTTTCTGGATGGCGGGGACCTCCACAAAGGGGATCTCCACGCCCAGGTCGCCCCGGGCGATCATAATGCCCTCGCAGCCTTCGCAGATTTCGTCAATATGATCCACGCCGGAGCGATTCTCGATCTTGGCGATGATGTCAATGCTTTCGCCGCCGTGGGCGTTCAGGAACTGGCGCATATCCACAACGTCCTGCTTGGTGGACACAAAGGACGCCGCCACAAAATCCACATCGTTATCAATGCCGAAGAGCAGGTCCGCCTTATCCTGCTCCGAAAGGAAGGGGCCGGACATCACCTTGTTGGGGAAGCACATGCTCTTGCGGTTGCTCAGGGTACCGCCTACCACCACGCGGCAAACCGCGTCGGCGCCGTGCAGATCGGTGACCTCAAAAATCACCAGGCCGTTGTTCACCATGATACGGTCGCCGATGGCCAGGTCGCCGATCAGCCCCTTGTAGCTGACGGATACCCGGTGGGAGTCCCCCTCCACATCGTCGGTGGTGAAGACAAAGCTATCCCCGTCCTTGACCTCCACCTTGCCTTCCGCAAAGGTCCCGATCCGGTACTCCGGGCCTTTGGTGTCCAGCATGATGGCAATGGGCAGGTCCAGCTTCTCGCGGACCTTCTTCACCATATCCATCTTCTGTTTATGCTCCGCATGGGTGCCGTGGGAGAAATTCAGCCGGGCAACATTCATACCCGCGAGGCACATTTGGGTCAGCGTTTCCTCTGTTTCGCTGGCAGGGCCGATGGTGCAGATTACTTTTGTTTTTCTCATGGGGCAGCCTCCTTCGTATTCCGGGAACCTCGGAAAAAACGGCAGGTGCAAAACAGGTGGAAAGCCGGAAAA
>JAJQHS010000059.1 GCA_021199635.1 Bacillota bacterium | reverse complement strand
GTGGCTGACGGACTGTTTGTAGGCTGCCTGGCGCTGGCATGGGTGTATCTGAGCGTTGGCATCTGCGGCGGGGACCTGCGGGCGGGATATTTTGCCGGGCTTTTCCTGGGCTGCCTGGCCTGGGAGGCCGGCCCTGGGCGGCTGCTCCGCCCGTTTTTTCGGCAAATTTGGCGAATCCTTGCCTGGCCGTGGCGGTTTTTGAAAAAAACATTAAAAATTTTGGGCAAAATTTTGAAAAAACCATTTGCATCCTGGAAAATATGGAGTACAATAGTAAGGAAGTACATTCCCAGAAGGAATCCGCCTACAGGAGGCCCCACACATGGCACAAACAAACATTTTCCGTAAAATCCATCTGGTATACAAGCCCAGCAGCCTGCTCACCAAGGCGGTGATCGTGGCGGCTATCGTGTTGTCTATGGGGACGATGGCTCTGCTGAGCAGCGCCCAGCAGGACGCGCAGGCACAGGCCGAGGCGCTGCGGCTCCAGGCCGCCCGCTTAGAGCAGGAGAACGCCCTGCTGGAGGAGCGGATCGCCCAGCTGGGGACCATTGACTCCGTGGCGGTCATCGCCGGGGAGGAGCTGGGCCTGGTGAAGCCGGGCACCGTGATCATCCGCCCGGAAGCCTGAGTATGAGTTTGGAGGATACAGAGCAAGTTATGGAGCTTACCGTTGGTGCAGTTTTAGAGGGGAAAGTCAAATCCATCACCAATTTTGGAGCGTTTATTGCCCTGCCGGAAAATAAGACGGGCATGGTACATATTTCCGAGGTGGCCAACGCCTATGTCAGTGACATCCGCCAGTACCTGACGGAGGGGCAGGAGGTCAAGGTGGTGGTCATCGGCCTGGATAACGGGAAAATCAATCTGTCCATCAAGCGGCTGGAGGCCAGGCCCCCGCGCTCCGGGAATGCCCATGCCGCCGACAAGCATACGGCGCAGCACCGCCCGGCCAACGCCAACCACTCTGCGCCCACGCCGCCGCCCGCGCCTAAGACCGCGGACCAGCTGTTTGAGGAAAAGCTGAAGGCGTTCATGTCCGAGTCGGACAGTAAAATTTCCTCCATCAAGCAGTATTCCGACCACCGCACCAAGAGCCGCAAACGGTGATTTTCGCACACTTTCGCCCCGGGGAGACGCCCCGGGGCGTTTTTGCGCGGATTGCCGCACTATGTAACCTTTTGTTGCTTGCAATTCATCGCCATATGGCGTATAATTACCCTGAGATTTTATCGACACCATTTTTTGGGAGCGGACGGATTATCATGCGATTCAAGAAATATCTTTTTATTGCCTTGGCGCTGGCCCTGTGCCTGGCGCTGGCGGGCTGCGATGGGGCCATTGAGTCTACGGGCTCCGCGGGAACTACCCAGGCGGCGCAAACGGAGTATACCGTCACTTTCCTGGTGGGCGGGACGGTGTATGATCAGCAGACGGTCCCGCAGGGGGAGTGCCCCACCGCCGGAACGCCCCAGGCGGAGGGCCTGGATTTCCTGTACTGGGCGGATGAGAGCGGCGCGGAGGTGTCGCCGGATTCCATCCCGGTCACCGGGGATGTCACCTATACCGCCTGCGGCTATCCGCAGCTGACGACCCACGCCCCCTTCCTGTTCACGGACAGCAGCGGCGCGCTGGACCCGGACGGGCTGATGACGAAGGATGCTGTGCAGAAGGCGTTCAACGCGCTGGCGGCTTCCGGCGCCTGGGATTATTTTCCCAAAATGCCCGCCGGGGACACGACGATCAACGCCCAGGAGCTGACGGAGCTGCTGTACCATTTCTTCCCGGCGGAGGCGGTGGACAGTGCCGCGTCCGGACTGGACGGCGATGTGACGCGGGTGCAGTTTGCTGTAGTGATGTGCCAGCTGCTGGAGCGGACGGAGGACGGCGATATCTGCACCGATGCGGATGCTGAGCTGCCCACGGATGTGGACAGCGATACGGCGCAGCTGGGATCCCTGCTGGAGGCGGCCATCGTTCACACCCACGGGGAATCCGGGACGACCTGGAGCGAATATGTCACCTTGTCCCAGCGGGATCCGGGCTTCTTCCTGCAGAACGGCTACCTGTATTATGTAAACGAAGACGGCAAGCTGCTGCGGGATGGCACGGTGGGGCTGCTGTACTTCGGAACGGATGGCCGCTACACCTGCGGCGATGAGGAGCTGGATACCATCGTGGCCGACATCCTCGCCCAGATCATTGCGGACAATCCGGAAATGACCCGATTCGAACTGCTGTACGAGGCGTTCGTCTATTGCCGGGACTCCTTCACCTATCTGCGGAAGGAGGCCTTCAGCATGGGGCAGACCGGCTGGGAGATCGAGTCCGCCAAGATCATGTTCACCGGCGGGCGGGGCAACTGCTACAATTATGCGGCCACCTTCTGGGCGCTGGCCCGTGGCCTGGGCTATGACGCCCGGGCGGTCAGCGGCGTGGTGCTGTCCGATGAGCAGCCCCACGGCTGGATATTCATCGAGTTCGACGGGGAGGATTATATCTTCGACTGCGAGTGGGAGATGGCTTACCGCGTCCAGCACGATCCCCCCAATTACGACATGAACATGTTCATGATCCCCAGCTCCAAGTGGAGCTACTGGCGCTATCAATGGTGATACACCGGAAAGGAGAAAACCGGACGGATGAGCTTTGACAGTATCTGCTTCCTGAGCTGCTTCCTGCCCGTGTGCCTGGCGGCATACTGGCTGATTCCCGGAGATCGGGGAAAAAATGTCCTGCTGCTGATCCTCGGGCTGGTGTTCTACGCCTTCGGCAGCCTGTCCGGCGTGGCGATTTTGCTGGTGTTCTCCCTGGTGAACTTCGCCCTCGGCGTGCTGGTGCAGCGGCATCCGTCATCCAGGGTGCTGCTGGCCCTGGCGATCAGCGGGAATCTGGGTTTCCTCTTCCTTTACAAATACCTGAATTTCCTGCTGCAGCAGGTGCTGGGCCTGCCGGGGGTATCCCTGGCTGCGCCGCTGGGCATCTCTTTTTACGTGTTCAAGAGCATCAGCTATCTTGTGGATGTGCGCAGGGAGCCTGACAGCGGCGCCCGGCGCTTCCCGGATTTCCTGCTGTACCTCAGCTTCTTCCCCCAGGTGGTGTCCGGCCCTATCGCCCGCTACGGTGATTTTGCCCCCCAGCTGCATGGTCGCCAGTGGTCGCTGGATGCGGTCGCCGATGGCGGCCGCAGGTTCCTGGTGGGCCTGGCGAAGAAGGTGCTGCTCAGCAGCGCCGCCGCCGGGGTGGCGGACAGCGTTTTTGCGCTGGAAGCCTCCGCACTGGATGCCCGGCTGGGCTGGCTGGGCGCGCTGGCCTACTGCCTGCAAATTTACTTTGACTTTTCCGGCTACAGCGACATGGCTATCGGCCTCAGCGGAATGCTTGGCTTTTCCGCGCCGGAGAATTTCAATTATCCGTATCTGGCCGCGTCGCTGGGCGATTTCTGGCGGCGATGGCACATCAGCCTGTCCAGCTGGTTCCGGGACTATGTGTACATTCCCCTGGGCGGCAACCGGAGGGGGAAATGGCGTACCGCGGCCAACAAGGCGGTGGTGTTCCTCCTGTGCGGCCTGTGGCATGGCAGCGGCTGGACGTTCCTGATATGGGGCGCGTGGCACGCGCTGTTCTCCGCCATGGAAAGCCTGGGGGTGATCCGCCCGAAGGCAATGGCAAAATCCCTGCCCGGGAAGATCCTTGCCCATGTTTATACTTTGGCGGTGGTGTGCGTCGGATTTGTGATGTTCCGCGCCGCGTCCGTGGGGGAGGGGATGCGGATCCTCTCGGCCATGTTCACCGGCTTTTCCTTCTCCGCTGCGGGCACCATCGCCCTGCATGAAATGCTCTCCGGGCAGACGGTTTTCCTGCTGGTTGTGGGCGTGATCGCATGCCTGCCGGTGAAAAAGCTGGGGATGCGGGCAAAATTCGCCCGGCCGCTGTCCTATGGGGTGTGCCTGGTGCTGTATGTGCTGTGCATTGCGGCGCTGGCCAGCGGGAATTTCTCACCTTTCATCTACGCCCAATTCTGAGGTACCGATATGAAACGGAAAGGATTATTATGGAGCTTCCTCGGGCTGTTCCTGGCGCTGAGCCTGGTGCTGTCCGTGGGGATCTTGCTGGCCGGGCCGAGCCAGGCCGGTGCCAACGAGGTCCTGAGCCAGGCGCCTGCCCTGCTGGACAGCGGGGGCGGGCTGAACGACGCCTTCCTTGCCGACGCCGCCGAATGGATAGGGGATCACTTCTTCCTGCGGCAGGAGCTGATCAGCCTGGGCAATGCCATTTCCGCCCGGCTGTTCCACACCTCCGGCAATGACGCGGTGATCCTCGGCAGCGATGGCTGGCTGTACTACCGTTCCACGCTGGACGATTACACCGGCCAGAATGCCATGACCGAGCGGGAGCTGTTCTGCGCCGCCTACAATTTGCAGCTGATGGCGCAATATTGCAGCAGCGAGGGGAAGGCGTTTGTCTTCGTCATCGCGCCCAACAAGAATTCGGTTTATGGGGAGAATATGCCGGACTACGGCGTGGTCTCCCAGGAGCATGATGCGCAGAAGCTTTTGATGCTGCTGGCGGAGGCGGGGGTCGACACCGTGGATCTGTTCGCCGCCTTTTCTCAGCAGGAGGAGGTCCTCTACTACGTCACCGACTCCCACTGGAACGCCAGGGGTGCCGCGCTGGGCGCGGACGAAATCAACCGGGCCTTTGGCATAGAAAGCGACTATTTCGGCGGTGAATTCACCGCTTCGGAAACGGGCCACACCGGCGACCTGTACGAAATGCTCTACCCGGCCTTTTCCGGGACGGAAACGGAGCTGCAGTACGCCGGCACGCTGGATTTCACCTACGCCAGCAGCGCGGTTCAGCCGGACAGCATCACCCTGCTCACCACCGGGAAGGGGGAGGGGACCTTGCTGGCCTACCGGGACTCTTTCGGCAATCTGCTGTATCCATACCTGGCCGACAGCTTTGCGTCTGCCCGGTTCTCCCGCTCTACCAGCTACGACCTGACGCGGGAGGCTGACTATGTGCTGGTGGAGCTGGTGGAGCGTAATTTGGACTATCTCCTGCGCTATGTACCGGTCATGCCGTCCCCGGCGGAGGAAGTGGCGGTGCCCGCCGCCTCCGGTACCGCTGCTGCGACACTCCAGACCGGTGCCGCGGCGCCGGAAGGCTATGCGCTGTGGCGCGGCACGCTGCCCGTCACGCCGGATACGCAGACCACCGTATCCCTCACAGCCCAGGGACTGGCATATGCGGCTTTTCTCACTGCGGATAATGGGTTGGGGGGGGGTT
>JAJQHS010000047.1 GCA_021199635.1 Bacillota bacterium | reverse complement strand
GCCTACCTGTTCGGATACTCCGCTGCCGCCTGTCTGGGCTTTATTACGACGGATGCCCTGTCGATCCTGTTCACCGCTTGTATCGTATGGGTGGCCCGTCGGGTAGAGGGTCTTTTTGAGGACCAAAAAAAATACTTGCTCCGCATTGAAAGGGAGCGTCAAGTTGAAGGGAGAGAACAGATTTGAAAAAATCGACGGCGGGGGATTTTCTGCTATATGACGAATCCTCAAACTCTTACCGCGCCGACCCGGAGCAGCTGGTCCGGGACGATGTGGAAAAACACTATTGGCGCAATGTGGCGCGCACGGTGGTGAAGGACTGGCGGTTGTACCTGATGCTGGTTCCCATGCTCCTGGTTTTCCTGTTCTGGAAATACTTCCCCATGTATGAGCTCCTGCGCTGCTTTAAGGTCAACGATGAAATCAAGGAAGTTTCCGACCAGTTTTTCCTGGGCTTCTCCAACTTCAAGCGGCTGCTGGCCGGGCAGGATACCCTGTCCACAGAGTTCTGGCGCGCCCTGCGGAATACCTTCCTGCTGAGCTTCTACGGCCTGTGCTTCGGCTTCCCGGTGCCGGTGATCCTGGCGCTGTTCTTCAATGAGATCAAGTCGAACCTGCTCAGAAGCGTGTACCAGGTGCTTACCTACCTGCCGAAGTTCATCTCCACGGTGGTTATGACCTCCCTGGTGACCATGCTGGTCAAGCAGGGGTCGCTGACCTCCAATATGGGCATTCTCTCCCAGGCACTGCACTCCCTGGGGCTGATCTCCGAGGAGGTGGCCAACGCCGGCCTGCTGAACAATCCATCCTTCTTCCGCTCCATCTACCAGATCAGCGGCATTTGGGAGAGCGCCGGCTATGACAGCATCGTGTTCTTCGCGGCGATCATCGCCATCTCTCCCACCAGCTACGAAGCTGCCCAGATCGACGGCGCGGGAAAAATGGCACAGATGCGCTATGTCGTCCTGCCCAGCATCCTGTCCACTCTGGTGATCATGCTGATCACCCGGATCGGCTCCCTGCTTCAGGTCGGCTATGAGAAGGTCTTGCTGCTGTACAACACCAATATTTATGTGACTGCGGATGTGGTATCCACCTTTGCCCAGCGCTACGGCATGGGCTCGTCCGGTCAGCAGGGGCTGGCCTCCGCAGCAGAAATGATGAGCAACGTCGTGGGTATGCTGCTGGTGATCGGCTCGAATACCATTGCACGAAAAGCAACCGACGTATCTCTTTACTAAGGGAGTGGGCTTATGAAAAGAAAGCTAGAAATTTCTGAACTGATTTTCAAGGTAATCAGCTATACGCTGCTGACCATGTTCGCTCTGTGCTGCCTGTATCCCTTCGTCTACACAATTTCCGCTTCCATCTCCGGCCAGCACGCCGTAGACTACAGCGAAGTCGTGCTTTTCCCCAAGGATGTGCAGTTCGACGCTTTCCGGGAGATGTTCACCAACAACATGTTCTGGAACTCCTACTCCAACACCCTGTTCCTCACGGTATACGGTACGATCTGGGCACTGCTGGTAGCGATCCTGGGCGCGTATGCGCTGTCGAAGAAGCGGCTACTGTTCCGCCGGTTCTTTAACTTCTTCCTGGTGTTCACCATGTGGTTCTCCGCCGGTATCATCCCGCAGTACCTGAATTACCTGGATACCAAGGAAGTGTTCAACGCCGTAGGCATCACCGATGATAAGTGGCTGGTGGTCATCGCCATGGGCATGGCGGCCATGAACATCATTCTGCTGCGGAACGCGTTCGAGGGTGTACCCTCCGACATTGAGGAGGCGGCCATTGTGGACGGCGCTACGGAGTTCCAGGTGCTGAGCAAGGTTTACATCCCCATGTCCAAGTCCACCATCGCCACAGTGGCCCTGTTCTTCGGCATCTCCCGCTGGAACGGCTACTACTGGGCGCGGCAGATGATTTCCAACTCCAACGAGCATCCCCTGCAGGTGTTCATCCGGCTGAAGCTGGAGGAGTACACGGACCCGGAATTCATCGCCGGCTGGAACGAGACCTATTCCTCCGACTCTGTGATTTACGCGCTGATCGTCTGCTCCGTTGTGCCCATTCTGATCATCTACCCGTTTATTCAGAAGTATTTCGCCAAAGGCGTCAACGTGGGCGGCGTGAAGGAATAATTCCGGTATTTTCCGGCTTGCCGGAGAATCATATAACCACATAATTTGTCAAGAAAAGGAGAATCTACAATGAAAAAGCTCATCTCTATTCTGATGGTGCTGGCCATGGTTCTGGCCTGCCTGGCAGGCTGCACCCAGTCACTGCCTGGGAATACGGAAACAGAGGGCAACACCTCCTCTACCGGCGGCAGCGATGACACCACCGATCCGGTGGAAGAGGATCAGCTGACCTTCGCTGAAGGCACCGTGCTTCGCATGGCTGTTGGCTACAACAGCACCAAGACCGGCCTGTTCTTCGACGCTGAGGTTGCCGGCGAGGGCATCACCCTGGCCGACGGCATCACCTACCAGGCCGGCGACCTGAAGCCGACCTGGGTCGAGGTTCAGAACCGCCTGGGCATGGTATTTGAAGACAAGTACCAGGGCAACAGCGCCACCAAGGAATTTGAGTACTGGAAAGACCGCCTGAGCGAGGTGGACATGGTTTCCGGCACCGCCACTACCCTGAATGAGTACGGCAATGCGGGCGCCCTGATCAACATCGCCGACTATCTGGACCTGATGCCCAACTTCAAGGCCTACCTGGAGGCAAACCCCATCGTCCGCCTGTCCATCACCGGCGACACCTCCACCGGCGCCATCTACTTCTCCCCCTACTTCGACGGTGTTGACGACATCGAGCGTATGCCGCTGATGCGTACCGACTGGGTGGAGATCCTGCTGGACGGCGAGGGCGAGTTCACTGCCGATGCCTGCGGCACGCTGGCTGACGCTGTCTACACCCCCTATATGCCCACCTCCGGGACTGTGGACATCGATGTAGTCACCCCCGACGGCACCTCCACGGAGACCATTACCAAGAACTATGATGCCGCCGGCAACATCGTGCAGATCATGAACGATGCCCTGGCTTCCGGCACCGTGACCGGCGTGGAAGCGGTCAATATGCTCCGCACCTACATCGACGAGGCTTATGACGGCTACTATGGCACCGACCGTTCCGACCTGTTCATCGGCCAGAACGCCGCCTGGGACGCTGACGAGCTGGTTGCGCTGCTGCGCTGTGTCGTGGCCAACGCCCAGACCCTCAACGGCACCGATTCTGTCCAGGGCCTGTTCTCCCGTGAGGACGACAACAACCAGCGCCGCATTGACCTGTACCGCTTCGCCGCCATCCTGTTCGGCGTCCGCGGCCTGGAGTCCCGTCAGGAGTGGCTGTATGTCGGTTCCGACGGCCTGCTGCACGACGCTCGCCAGGAGGAAGAGACCTACGAAGCCATCGAGAAGATGAACGCCATGGCGCAGGAGGGCCTGATCTCCAAGTCCTTCCTGGACAGCTCCTCCGAGTCCTCCGCTACCATGCTGGAGAATGACCTGGGCTTCATGTCCTATGACTACAACCAGACTCAGACCGTTTACAACGAGACCAAGCTGGACGACGGCGAGAAGTACATGGCAGTCATGATCCCCGTGGCACGGTGGTATGACGGCACCAGCGAGGATGGCGTGTATATGCGCTTCACCGAGTCCTGGCGTTCCGTCAAGACGGATGCGTGGGCAATCTCCGCTGCCGGTGTGGGCGACGACATGGATAAGCTGTACGCCTGCCTGAAGCTCATCGACTACGCTTACAGCGACGAAGGTATGATCCTCATGTCCTACGGCCCGGATGCCTTCATCAAGACCAATGACGACGGCTCCTATGTCACCTTCAACTTCAACGGCACCGAGATGCCTGTAATCGCCGACGCCACCTACGAAGAGCTGTGGGAGAAGGCCTCCGGCAACTACACCAACTACGCCCGCTATTACCTGGGCTCCACCCTGAGCTTTGCCAAGAGCCAGGCCTTTGAGTACCAGTGCACCCACGAAGTCGGCAAGGAGGGTGCAGGCTACATTTCCAACGCCATAGCGCTGGGCACCATCAAGCATGTTGAGCTGGCGCTGACGGATAACCCCTGGTACACCTCCATGCCCACCGTCCTGCCCAGCACCACGGTGGAGAGCGACATGATCAACAGCCTCACTGAGCTGGGCACCTCCAACTTCGGCACCAGCAAGGATCAGGCCAACATCTTTGTTGACCAGATCGTCAATGGCTACACGCTGGAGGGCGTCAGCGACGCAGCCTCCGCAGCCTCCCTGGTTGCCAATACCTGGAGCGGCACCTCCTTCCTGACCCTGAAGCAGCAGGCTTATGATCGCCTGATTGCCTTCTACGAATCCCTGAACAGCTGATGAAACTCTACCGCGGCACCGGTTTGCGCCGCTGCCGCGGCACCCCCTAAGCAAATTCCTACCACATTGGTTAATTGCCCGGCAACAGCGCTCAGGGGCTGCTGATGCGTCCCCTGAGCGGCCGGCATTTGACGCGGGAGGTCATTATGTATAAAAAACAGTTGGGTCTTCAAAAAATTGCCTGTTATCTGGCAGTTATCTCTTCCGCGATCTGGTTCCTCTACAGCATGGGTATGATTACCGACATTTACGATGCGTTGTACTACACCATGCAGAACCCGAACGATTTGACAGAAACCCTGGTGCCCGGCTCTATCGTCTACTATGACATGCAGGATTTCAACAAGCTATTCACAAATGCCAGCATCGGCCTGATTCTTCTGGGCTGCCTGCTGTTCCTGACAAATACCCATAACCGCCGGAAGTATTACATTGGCAACTATGTATCCACGGGTCTGTACTGCGTGGCTTCCCTGGGCATGGCGATTTGGTCACATATCCAGATTTCCGCCTTCAAAACACAGTTCCTGGAAACGGTGGACTTTGAAGCGCTGAAAACCTGGTCCGAAATGTTCACCTCCATTAAGTACACCGAGTCCACGTTCCTGCTGGACCTGCATCTCGCAGTTGCTGCGATCTCCATCCTCTCTGTGGCTGTGATGGTGGGCAACCTGATCTGGAAGATCTCTCTGATGCGGGGCGAGCAGCAGCTCATTGCCAGCAGCGCAGAAACCGGAAAGGAGGCCGTCATATGATGCAGGATGATAAGCAGATCAAGCTTGATCGTATGCGCTATACCAAGGATAAGCTTTCCGCCAACCTGATTCTGGTGGCGATCGCTTTGGATGCGCTGTATTTTGTCAGCATTTACCAGTCCGATGTGGGCTCTTACTATTACAATTGGTCGATTGGCGCCTCCGTGGTTTACAATCTTCTGTTCCTGCTGATTTCGTTCCTGGCCTCCGAGGGCGTGAAGAGCCGCAAATCCGGCTACACGGTCACGCTCCTGGTCATTGGTGTCATGCAGTTCGTCCGCATGGCTTACCTGCCGACTAAGGCGCATGCCGCCACTGTGGCGATCAGCGGCGTGGACGTGCAGGTCATGGGAAACGGCCAGTACTGCTATGTGATGATCTGTCTGGCACTTTCCGGGATCTGCTGCCTGGCAGCAGCCATCATCAGCTATACCAACAATCAGAAGCTGGCAGGGTATCTGCGTTCCGTCCAAAATGAAACGGCGAAGGGGTAGAATGATATGGCAGAACTGAGTTTACAACATTTGGAAAAAGTCTATGACAATGATGTTCAGGCTGTATTCGACTTTAATCTTGACGTCAAGGACGGCGAGCTTATCGTTCTGGTCGGCCCCTCCGGCTGCGGCAAATCCACCACTCTGCGGATGGTAGCCGGCCTGGAGGATATTACACACGGCAAAATGCTCCTCAACGGCAAGGATGTCACCAAAGCGCCTGCAAAGGACCGGGATATTGCCATGGTGTTCCAGAGCTACGCCCTATACGGACATATGACGGTGTACGAGAATATGGCGTTTTCCCTGACCCTGCGCAAGGAGGATCCCAACCTGATCCACAAGAAGGTTCTCGCAGCGGCGGAGGTCCTGGACCTGACAGAGCAGCTGAATAAAAAGCCTGCCCAGCTTTCCGGCGGCCAGCGCCAGCGCGTGGCCATGGGCCGTTCCATCGTGCGGAACCCGCAGCTCTTCCTCTTTGACGAGCCGCTCTCCAACCTGGACGCCAAGCTGAGAAGCGCTACCCGGCGGGAGATTCTGCTGCTGCATAAGCGGCTGAATGCCACCATGCTCTACGTTACCCATGACCAGACGGAGGCGCTGACTCTGGCGGATCGGATCGTATGTATGTCCATGGGTCATGTGCAGCAGATCGGCACACCGCTGGAGCTGTACGATACACCCGCCAACCTGTTCGTGGCCAGCTTCATCGGCCTGCCGCCTATGAACTTTATCGATGCCACGGTTCAGGGCGATCAGCTGATCACAAACCACTTCACCCTGACGCTGACCCCGGCGGAAAAGAAGGGCCTCAGCGCATACAACGGCAAGCAGGTGGTGCTGGGCGTCCGCCCGGAGAATACCTGCGTGGGCAACGACTTCGAGATGAAGGTGCTGTCCAACGAAAACCTGGGCATGAATACCCTGGTCCACGGCCATATCGGGCGGGACGGTAAGGGCGAGCGGATCACCTGCAAGCTCAATGGCTGGTGCAACTACAAGGCCGGGGACGTGATTTCCATCGGCATTACCCGGAAGCACTTCTTCGATAAAGAATCCACCGTCGCCATCAGAATGGAGGAAGAGGCATGAGTAAAGAAAAGAAAACTTCCCCCAGCATCGGCGCCAGGATCCGGGAATTCTTCCGCAGGAAGATTGTATCCCTGAAGCGGAATCCATCTATGATTCCCATGGTGATGCTGGTCGTCGCATTCCTGGAATTCTCTCTGAACCTGACCTCCTTCTCCAACACCACGGCGAAGATCCAGGGCAGCGGTATGGGACTGTCCCAGTTTACCATTATGCTCCTGTCCATCCTGTCCGTCGTGTGCCTGCTGAACTCCTTCCCCCGGCGGAAGAAGGCCAATGTGCCCATGATCGTGGTCATGTTCGTAATGTTTGCGGTGATCATTTTCTGCGACATCTACTATAACAACGCCATCTATGCCGCCGTTACCCGGGCGGAAAATCCCATCGTCATTGATTCCAGCACCGCTTATATTTCCAAGGCTTACAGCCTGCTCCAGGTCCATGTGGTCCTCGTGTGCGTCACCGCTGCGCTGGTTGCGCTGCTGCCGGTGTACAGCAAGCTGCTGAAGAAGATCAAGACCTCCGTGGAAGTGGAGGACAACGGCGAAATGGATGAGATCGAAATTGCCGAATAATCGCGATTGGACCACCAGATGAAAGATAGCGAAAATGATCGGAGCCAATCCGAAAAGCAATCCAATTATGAGCTGAAAAGCGAAGCGGTGGAGACGCTGGCCAACGCCGACACCGAGGAAACGCCTCAGTATTCCGAAGAGGAGCTGGGCAAGTACCGCTCCAAAAAGGGGATCCACATTCCGGAGCCAGTGAAGATGCTCTTCATCAAGGCCTGGTTTGCCGGGGCAGTGTGCTACTTCATCCTTTGGGGGCTGGGCACCTATGTTTCCAATACCATCGATATGCTGTTCATCCTGGGAATCGTCCTGGGAATGGTGACGGACCTGCTGACCAACAACGTCATCCGCTTTCTGGAAAGTGAGAAAGGGGAAAACGATAAGTGGCTGCTGATCACCAAGCGGGGAATCGCCGGTTTCTTTGCCAACCTGATATTCTCCTTGATCATCGTGCTGTGCGTGTTTGTGCTGTATGACCTGATCAATCGGTTTGTCATTGTCATTACCAGCGACCCGGACAACCTGTTTCTGGGCGTGGAGCCGGTGTTCTACGGACTGTTCTGCATGGGCTTTGAAATGCTGTTCATCGGCATAAAGCGACTGTGTCTTTCCATTTTCAACGATGCGAAGCGCAGCGTCCAGGAGTCCTACCGGAACCCAGGGGACGGCGCGTAAACGGCCGTGCCTGCGCGCGGCACGCGGTTCCGTTCCCAAGCTCCGGAAATGTCCGGATGTAACCCCATAGAGAATCGACTTGAGTTAAAGGAGTATCGGAATATGGCATACTTGACGCTGAAAGGAATCAACAAAATATATCCCAACGGTTTCCATGCAGTGCACGATTTCAACCTGGAAATTGAAAAGGGCGAGTTCATTGTGTTCGTCGGTTCGTCCGGCTGCGGAAAATCCACCACCCTGCGCATGATCGCCGGGCTGGAGGAAATCAGCAAGGGCGAGCTGCTGATCAACGGGGAATATGCCAATGACAAGGGCCCCCGGGAGAGAGAGATCGCCATGGTCTTCCAGAGCTATGCCCTGTATCCGCAGATGTCCGTATATGACAACCTGGCCTTCGGCCTGCAGCTGCAGGGCGTGGACGAGGATGTGATCGATGCCAAGGTGAAGAAAACCGCCAAGATCCTCGGCCTGACGGATTACCTGGACCGTATGCCCCGGGCGCTGTCCGGCGGCCAGCGGCAGCGTGTCGCGGTCGGCCGCGCCATCATCCGCAAGGTGGGTGTGTTCCTGATGGATGAGCCGCTGAGCAACCTGGATGCGAAGCAGCGCGTGACCATGCGCGCGGAGATCGCCCAGATCCATCGGGAAACCGGCGCGACCACCATCTACGTCACCCATGACCAGGTGGAGGCCATGACCCTGGCGGACCGCATCGTGATCATGAAGGCGGGCTATATCCAGCAGGTGGGCACGCCTTATGAACTGTACTATGAGCCGGCGAACCTGTTCGTGGCCGGATTCATCGGCGAGCCGCCCATGAATTTCATCCGCAGCAAGGTGACGGACGGATGCATCGACATCGCCGGAAAGTCCTACGATATTTCCGCCAACCTGGGCACCCACAAGGCGGAGTATGAGGGCAAGGAGGTCTACTTTGGCTTCCGTCCCGAGGCCATCACCCTGGGCGCGCAGCCGGATGCCTATGTGCTGAACGCGCAGGTGGAGCTGACGGAAATGCTGGGCGACAACACCAATGTCTATGTCAACATTGGCAATGTGAACGCCATCCTGAAGGTCAATCCGCATGACGCCCCCGCGGTGGACAGCGAGATCTCTTTCTCCATCCCTGTAAGCAGCACGTACCTGTTTGACGCGGAAACGGAAAACGTGATCCCCCAGCAGATGCGTATTGCTGCGCAATCCTGAATCTTTATAACCGGAAGCGATTGATGGGGTGCAGGCTCTGCGCCCCAGGCTTCCATTCAAAACCGGCGATCCCGGACGCCGGGTACGGCAGTCTCCTGCTGCCCTGCCATGCGCCCGGATTCCATTCCATGCGAGGTATCTGGTATGAAATTTCATTGCCTTTATACATCCTCCGTTTCGGCCTGCTTTGAACTGGAAAACACATCCCCCTATTACGCCCCGGACGCCTATGATGTGCGCGTCAACGGCGTCAGCACAGCGGTGCAGGTGCGGACGAATGTTTTTTCCCTTCTTGACTTGAAGCCCGGAACGGAGTATTCTATTTCTGTGGGTGAGGATACCCTGGTAATTACGACCCGCACGGAGACGGCATGCCTGAATGTGCGGGATTTTGGTGCGCAGGGCGCGGGCAGCGGTGACGATACCGCAGCCATCCAGAACGCCATTTACGCCTGCCCGCCGGGGGGACGGGTCACGGTCCCCGCCGGAACCTATCCTGTGCGCCCGCTGGTGCTCAAGTCCCACCTGACGCTGGAGCTGCAGTCCGGCGCTGTGCTGCTGGGCGACGTGGTGGAGGAGCATTATCCGCTCCTTCCGGGGGAGGTCCCCGACGCCGCCGGCGGGGAAGTGCATCAGATCAGCTCCTGGGAGGGCAATCCCTGCACCTGCCGCCAGAGTCTGGTCAGCGGATTCTATGTGGAGGATGTGGCCATCGTAGGGCGGGGCACCATTGACGGCAACGCCCCCAGCTCCACCTGGTGGGAAAATGTGAAGACCCGGCCCATCGGGCGCCCCCGGCTGGTGTTCCTGAACAACTGCCGGAACGTGACCTTCCACGGTATTCTGGGGAAGAATTCCGCCTCGTGGCATTTCCATCCCTTCTTCAGCAAGGGGATCGCCTTCTATGACATGGCGGTGGAAGCACCCCGGATCAGCCCCAATACCGACGGCATCAACCCGGAGTCCTGCGATGATGTGAAGCTGATCGGCGTGCGCTTCAGCGTGGGCGATGATGCCATCGCCATCAAATCCGGGAAAATCTACATGGGTATGAAGTACCGCACACCGGCGACCCGCCACCTGGTGCGCAACTGCCTGATGGAGTATGCCCACGGCGCTGTGGTGCTGGGCAGCGAAATGTCCGGCGGCCTGCGGGAGCTGTCGGTAAGCCAGTGCTTCTTCCGGCATACGGAGCGGGGCCTGCGGATCAAGACCCGCCGCGGCCGGGGCAAATACGCGGTGATCGATGATGTGCTGTTCTCCAACATCCGCATGGAAAACGTTATGGCGCCGCTGGTGATGAACATGTTCTATTTCTGCGACCCTGACGGCCATGAGGAGATCGTTTGGAGCAAGGCGCTCCATCCTGTGGATGATACGACGCCGTACCTGGGCGCGTTCACCTTCCGGGATATGGAATGCACCGACTGCGAATGGGCGGCTGGCTATTTTTACGGCCTTCCGGAGCGTCCCATCGGCAGCGTGACCATCGAAAATGTGCATTTCACCTTCAAGCCGGACGCGGAAACCGGCCGCCCGGCGATGATGGACTATGTGGAGCCGGAATGCAAGCGCGGGCTGTATTTCAACGGCGTGGAGAAGGTGCATCTGAAAAATGTGGTGATGGACGGGCAGGACGGCGAACGGCTGACCCTGCGGTCCGTAGGTGAGGTGACCGACGAATGAACGATATCGAGCGCTATGTGGAGCGGATCCTGGCGGAGTCCACGCCGGACAAGCCGCTGTGGAACATTGAGAAGATCCGCCAGGGGAAAATCAATGGCTGGAACTACATCGACGGGTGCATGATGACCGCGCTGCTGAACCTGCACACCATCACCGGGGAGCAGCGGTACTACGATTTTGTGGAGAATTTCCTGTCCTACTACGTTTCGGAGGACGGCTCCCTGCTGGGCTACAAAGAATCGGAGTACAATCTGGACAACATCTGCGAGGGGCGGGTGCTGTTTGACGTGTACCACGCCAGCGGCAAGGAGAAGTACCGCCGCGCGATGGAGGTGCTGCGCACCCAGCTGCGCAACCAGCCCCGGACATCGGAGGGCAGCTTCTGGCACAAGGCCATCTATCCCAACCAGGTCTGGCTGGACGGGCTTTATATGGCACAGGTGTTCTATGCCCGCTACACCACGGAGTATGAAAATGGGGAGGCCAGCGGCGACATCCTCCGCCAGTTCCGCACGGTGCGCCGCCGGATGTACGACCCGCAGACTGGGCTTTACCGCCATGGCTACGACGCCAGCGGCAAGGCCTTCTGGGCGGGGGAGGACGGCTGCTCCCGGAACCCCTGGCTGCGTAGCCTGGGCTGGTTCAGCGCCGCGCTTGTGGACGTGACCGCGGAAATTTCTGAGGAAAATACGGAATTCCGGGAGGAAATGACCGGAATCGCCAGGGAATTGGCAAAAAATCTCCTTCCCTATATCGACAAGGAAAGCGGCATGCTCTGGCAGGTGCCCACACGGATCGGCGGGGAGGGGAATTACCCCGAAACCTCCGGCTCCGCGATGGTAGCCTATTTCTACCTGAAGGGCGCGCGCCTGGGCATTCTGGACAGCACCTACAGCGAAACCGGCGCGGCCATCTTCCACAGCATCTGCAGCCGTTACCTGACCCAAACGGACGGCAAGCTGAACCTGGGCGGCATCTGCCTGGTGGCAGGGCTTGGCCCGGAGAATAACCGCCGCCGGGACGGAAGCTACGAATACTACATTTCCGAGCCTGTGGTGGAAAACGATGCCAAGGGCCTGGCACCGTTCCTGATGTGCTATACCGAACTTTTACGTTCTGAAAAGGAGGAAAAGAATCATGAATCTATTTGATCTGACTGGGAAGGTGGCGCTGGTCACCGGCGGCGCCCATTCCATCGGCTTTGCGCTGGGCGTGGGCCTGGCGCAGGCAGGCGCAACGGTCTGCTTCAACTGCTCCAGCGAATCCAGCAAGGAGCGGGGCATCGCCGCCTATGCCAAGGAGGGCATCGCGGTCCACGGCTACGTGGCCGATGTCACGGACGAGGCCGCTGTGCAGAACCTGGTGGCGCAGATCGAGGCGGAGGTGGGCGTGATCGACATCCTGGTGAACAACGCCGGTGTGATCAAGCGCATTCCCATGACCGAGATGAGCGTGGAGGACTTCTCCAAGGTCATCGACGTGGATCTGGTCGCCCCGTTCATCGTCTCCAAGGCGGTGATCCCCGGCATGGTGAAGAAGGGGCATGGCAAGATCATCAACATCTGCTCCATGATGAGCGAGCTGGGGCGGGAAACCGTGTCCGCTTACGCTGCGGCGAAGGGCGGCCTGAAAATGCTGACGAAGAACATCTGCTCCGAGTACGGCGAGGCCAACATCCAGTGCAACGGCATCGGCCCGGGCTACATCGCCACCCAGCAGACCGCGCCCCTGCGGGAGCGGCAGGCGGACGGTAGCCGCCATCCGTTTGACCAGTTCATCCTGTCCAAGACCCCGGCAGGCCGCTGGGGCACCACGGAGGACCTGGTCGGGCCTACGGTATTCCTGGCCAGCGACGCTTCCAATTTCGTCAACGGCCACATCCTGTATGTGGACGGCGGCATCCTGGCCTATATCGGCAAGCAGCCCTGACCGGGAAGCACACGGCATTCCATTGAAATTTTACAGATAATGTCTGTCAGGAGGTAGATTCCCATGGAAAAACTTAACTACGCAACCCTGGAAAAATCCGGCTACAGCGGCTACATTCTCAAGGACGCGCCGGAGAAGGTGCTGCAATTTGGCGAGGGCAATTTCCTGCGCGCGTTCGTGGACTACTGGTTCGACCTGGCCAACGAGAACGCCGGATGGAACGGCAAATGCGTCCTGGTGCAGCCCATCGCCCCCGGCCTTGCGGGGATGATCAACGAGCAGGAGGGCCTGTACACGCTGTACCTGCGGGGCAGCCAGAACGGCCAGAAGGTGGACGACAAGCGGGTCATTTCTTCCGTTTCCCGCTGCCTGAACCCTTATGAGAAGGCGGGCTTCGACGCCATGATGGAGGTGGCGGTGTCCGATGATCTGGAGTACATCGTTTCCAACACCACCGAGGCCGGTATCGTCTACGATCCCGCCTGTGCGCTGGAGGATGTGCCCGCCAGTTCCTTCCCGGGCAAGCTCACCCAGGTGCTGTACCGGCGCTGGAAGGCAGGGAAGAAGGGGCTGATCATCCTGGCCTGCGAGCTGATCGACAATAACGGCAAGGAGCTGCTCAAGTGCGTCAACCAGTACGTGGCGCAGTGGGGGCTGGAGCCAGAGTTCAGCAATTATGTAAACCACGACTGCACCTTCTGCGGTTCCCTGGTGGACCGCATCGTCCCCGGCCGCATCCGCGACCCGGAGGAGGTCGCCCAGCTGGAGCAGAAGCACGGCTATGCTGACCCGCTGCTGGATGTGGGCGAGGTGTTCGGCGTCTGGGTCATTGAGGGCGACCCCAAGCTCAACGATGTGCTGCCCTTCCGGAAGGCCGGGCTGGAGGACAAGGTGTTCGTCACGCCGGATATGACCCCCTATAAGAAGCGGAAGGTGCGCATCCTCAACGGCGCGCACACCGGCTTCGTCCTGGGCGCATACCTGGGCGGCTTTGACATCGTCCGGGACTGCATGAACGATCCCACCATCCTGGGCTACATGAACAAAATGCTGCTGGAGGAGATCGTGCCGATCCTGCCCCTGGACCAGGAGGACTGCAAGCAGTTTGCTGCGGCGGTTCAGGACCGGTTCAACAATCCGTTTGTGAACCATGAGCTGATGAGCATTTCCCTGAACTCCACCTCCAAGTGGCGCGCCAGGAATATGCCCTCCTTCCTGGAGTACATCTCCCTGAAGGGGCACCTGCCCACCTGCCTGACCATGAGCTTCGCGGCATACATTGCCTTCTTCTCCAACGACATCCAGGAGCTGACGGACAAGGCGCTGATCTGCCGCCGTCCCAAGGGCAACACCTATGCCTGCTCGGATGACCGCTGGGTGCTGGAATTCTACTATGCCCACCGGAACGATACTCCGGAGGAACTGGTGCACGCCGTTATGACCAACCAGCAGATGTGGGGACAGGATCTGACGCAGATCGCCGGATTCGAGAGTGCCACTGTGGAGAATCTGAAGATGATCCGCACCCAGGGCGCCATTGCCGCATACAAAGCCTGCCTGTAAATCACTGCAACACCGGATATACGGGTCTGCTGCGTCCTGCGGCAGACCCGTTGATTCCCATGCCAGAATAAAGGAGATCACGATATGCCTGATTTTATTCGCATCCACCCCGCGGACAATGTGGCGGTGGCGCTGCATCCTATCCCCGCAGGCACGGAATTTGCGGGTGTTACGGCCAATATGGACATCCCGCAGGGGCATAAAATGGCACTCTGCCCGCTGAATGCGGACGACCTGGTGGTGAAGTACGGCTTCTCCATCGGCCATGCCACTGCGCCTATCTGCGCCGGCGATTGGGTGCATACCCACAATATGGCAATCAACCTTTCCGGCGAAATGGCGTACACCTATACGCCTGCGGTGCAGTTTTTGCCCAGTGCGGAGCCGGGCGTTTTCCAGGGCTACCGCCGCAAGGAGGGCCGGGCGGGCATCCGGAATGAGATTTGGATCATCCCCACCGTCGGCTGCGTCAACGATGTGGCCAAGGCGCTGGTTCGGGAGAACCAGGACTTGGTGGGCGGCAGTATCGACGGGCTGTACACCTTTCCCCACCCGTTCGGCTGCTCCCAGACCGGCGCGGACCATGCCCAGACCCGGAAGCTGCTGGCCGCGCTGACCCGGCACCCCAATGCCGGCGCCGTGCTGGTGCTGAGCCTGGGCTGTGAAAACCTGACCCATGCGCAGTTCCTGGAGGAGCTGGGCAGCTACGACCCGGACCGGGTCAAATTCCTGACCTGCCAGCAGGTGCCGGACGAGATGGAGGCCGGGCGGACGCTGCTGCAGCAGTGCGCCGCATACGCCGGGCAGTTCCATCGGGAGCCGATCCCGGCCTCCGAGCTGGTGGTGGGCATGAAGTGCGGCGGATCGGACGGCCTGTCCGGCATCACCGCCAACCCCACAGTGGGGCGGTTCTCCGACCTGCTGGTGGCGCAGGGCGGCTCAACCGTCCTGACTGAGGTCCCTGAAATGTTTGGCGCGGAGGGTTTCCTGATGAACCGCTGCGTGGACCGGGAGGTGTTCGACAAGGCGGTATCCATGATCAATGGCTTCAAGAACTACTTTATCCGCCATGGCGAGGTGGTTTACGACAATCCCAGCCCGGGCAATAAGCAGGGCGGCATCACCACCCTGGAGGATAAGTCCTGCGGCTGCGTCCAGAAGGGCGGCTCCGCGCCGATCATGGATGTGATCGGCTACGGGGATGCCGTGACCACCAAGGGCCTGAACATGCTCTACGGGCCGGGCAATGACCTGGTGTCCTCCACTGCGCTTACCGCCGCGGGTGCGCACCTGATCCTGTTCACCACCGGACGGGGGACGCCCTTCGGCGCGCCCGCGCCCACCCTGAAGATCGCCACCAACACCCCCCTGGCCGAGAAGAAGCAGGGCTGGATCGATTTCAACGCCGGTGTGGTGGCGGATGGCACACGCACCCTGGACGAAGCCGCTTCCGATCTGATGGCGCTGGTGCTGGAGGTCGCCTCCGGCAAGCCCACCCGGACGGAGGAGAAGGGCTTCCGGGAAATCTCCATCTTCAAGGACGGCGTAGTGCTGTAAGCCCCGATTCCGGGACTTTCGTATACTGAATATAGAAGGAGATCCTCTTTTTCCATGGGTTTTACTGCATCCAAGCAGGATGAGTCCTTTCGCGCCTACGCCTTGCAGGCACACCCGCTGCGGGTCCTGCTGACATCCTGCGGACCGCTGGCGCTGTTCCAGGCGCTGCAAACGGTTTTCAAGATCCTCGACGCGCTGATGGCCTCCTACATTGGCTCGGACGCGGTGTCCGCCGTGTCCTGCCTGACCCAGATCACCCTGATGATCACGGCGCTGGGCAGCGGCCTGGCCGTGGGCGGAAGCATCAAAATTTCCGAGGCCTACGGCCGGGGAGATTACGACAGCGTCCGCAGCCGGGTGGCCACGGTGTATACCCTGGCTGTTATCGTCAGCGTGGTGCTGGCCATCGGCATGGTCCCCTTCGCGGAGCCGTTCCTGCGGCTGCTGCAAACGCCGGAGGAGCTGATCGCCGTGGGCGCGGGCTATTTCCGGGTGGAAATCCTGACGCTGGTGGTCAACTTCTTCAACACGGTGTACCTGGCGATGGAGCGCAGCCGGGGCCACGGGAAGAAAATCCTGGCGCTGAACACCGTGGTCGTGGTGGTCAAGCTGGCACTGTCCGCGATTTTCGTGTACGTGCTGCAAAGCGGGCTGATGATGATCGCGGTGGCCACGCTGATCAGCCAGCTGCTGCTGCTGGGCTACGCCCTGCTCTCCATGCGCCGGGACGAGGGAGCATTCCGCTTCTCCCCCAAAAATATCCGCATGGACAAGCCTACCGTCCTGCCCATCCTGAACCTGTCCTACCCGGTGGCGGCGGAGAAAATGCTCTTTGCCGGGGGCAAGGTGATCGTCAACTCCATGTCCGGCAATTACGGCAGCCTGACGGTGGGGGCGCTGGGAATTTCCAACAACATCGGCGGCCTGACCACCTCCTGGCATACGGGCTTCAATGACGGCGCGGCTCCGCTGATCAGCCAGAACCGGGGCGCCGCCAAGTACCGGCGCACCCTGCAGCTGTATTTCTGGCTGCTGGCGGTGGATGTGCTGATCGGTGTCGTGGGATTGGCTGTGGTGTCCCAGACCCTGCCGTATCTGGCGCGGATATTCGCCCAGTCGAAAAACAATTTCGACCAGAGCTTCTGCGATGCCATCGTGGCCATTCACCGCTGGGAAATGGTGGGCTACGTGACGCTGGGCATCCATTCTGCTACTACGGCGCTGCTGCTGGGCTATGGCTATACCAAGCTGACACTGCTGCTGAACGTTTCCCGGGTGTTCGTGTTCCGGGTGCCGGTGCTGTGGGCGCTGCAGCGGTTCACCTCCCTGGGGGAGGAGGCCGTGGGCATTACCATGATGGTCAGCAACGTCTGCACCGGGATCATGGCGGTGATCATCGTGATCCCCGTGATCCGGAAGATCGTGCGTATGATGCGGGCGGAGGAAGCACCGCTGACAAAATGACATTTTCCCGTCACACCCGGCCTGTAAATGCAGGCCGGGCGTTTTTTTAAAAAAACAAGTGTTTATTTTCGGAAGACGAATTGACTTTTACGAAAGAAAGCGGTACATTTTGTACGATTAGGGTTTTCTGCCCATTTTTCCGTTGACCACCGACCAAGCAGAAATTTGGACAGACCGGATCAATATTACATGCAGGGTGCGTTGGATGCCCTGCAAGGGAAGGAGAACAACATATGAGGAAGATCATAGCAGTGCTGCTGTCTTTGACCTTGTGCCTGATGCTGCCGGTGTCCGCCTTCGCGGCCGAAAGCGACGATCTGGCCTATCCTTACGACGTCTGCCTGACTGTGGATGACACAGGCGATGGGATCTGCGTGGAGTTGACCGCCCTGACGGCGGTGACCGACGGAGTCGTGACCATCACCTACGACGCAGAGGCAGTGACGATCACGGAGGAGGATATCAAAGCGGCGGATTCTGTGGATATGTACTCAGTCAATGCGTCCGAGCAGGGCACGGTGAAGATCAGCTGGATCTCCGCCGAGGCTGCGCAGGGCACATTGTTTACCATGGGCTTTGTCCTGGCGGACGGCGCGGAGATCACGGAGGATACATTCCACCTGTCCGGCGACGTGCGCGACGCGGACAACAACGTGATGACTCTGGCGGATCCCAGCAACCGGGAGAAGACGGATAAGTCCGCCCTGCAGGCTCTGTACGACGCCAGCCTGAAGCTGAGCGAGAGCGCCTACACCTCCGACAGCTGGGCGGCGCTGGTCGCCGCGCAGGAGGCCGCGCTGGCCGTGCTGGAGGACGATTGGGCTACCCAGGCGCAGATCGACAGCGCCCTGGCTGTGCTGGCGGATGCCATCGCCGGCCTGGTCCTGGCGGACACCGCCGCTGAGGTGGACAAGACCGCCCTGCAATCGCTCTACAGCGCCAGCCTGCTGCTGACGCAGGACGATTACACCGCGGACAGCTGGGCAGCGCTGGTCGCCGCGCAGGAGGCCGCTCTGGCTGTGCTGGAGGATGCGGATGCCACTCAGGAGGAGGTAGACGCCGCCTGGCTTGCCCTGCTGAACGCCATCAATGGCCTTGAGGAGGCGGAGAATGCCGGCGACACCGTCAACAAAGACGCGCTCCTGACAGTCTATGAAAACAGCCTGAAGCTGGATGAGGAATCCTACACGGAGGACACCTGGGCCACGTTGGTGGAGGCGCAGGAGGCCGCTCTGGCTGTGCTGGAGGACGCGGATGCCACCCAGGAGGAGGTAGACGCCGCCCTGGAAGCGCTGATCGCGGCGCTTCAGGGCCTGACCGAGAAGGAAACCGCCGCCCAGACCAATAAGGACGCGCTTCAGGCCGCCTACGAATCCAGCCTGACGCTGGAGGAGAGCAGCTACACGGAGGACACTTGGGCCGCCCTGAAGGAAGCCCAGACCGCCGCACTGGCCGTCCTGGAGGACACGGATGCCACCCAGGAGGAGATCGACGCCGCGTTGAGCGCGCTGCTGACGGCGATCGGGAGCCTGGTGCTCAGCGGCACCTCTGACAAGACCGGTGATACCACGCCGATCGTTGCCGTGTCCCTGGTCGCACTGGCAGCGGCAGCAGCCGTCTGCTGCTTGGTCGTCATGAAGGCCAAGCGGGAAAAGCGGTAAGGAGGGGAGATCGAGTATGAAAGTAAAACGGTTTTTAGCGATTGTTTTGGCTGTCACGCTGGCAATGTCTTCCCTGATGGCCGGCGCTTCGGTAAGCGCTGTGGAAACGGGCTCCGTCAGCGGCACCTCTGCCGCCGACAGCAACATTGCTTCCGCGGATAAGACAGCGGACAGCACCCAGGATGCTTCTACCGCCGCGGCGGACAGCACCGGCGTCATCAACGGTGAGGACGCCTACGACGCGGACCTGGAGCCGGTAAGCGGCGAAACCACCGCCAGCGCCGCCATCCAGGAGGTCGACCGCAGCGAGATCGATGTGGACCTGACCACCGGCGGCACGACGGACAACGCCCTGACCGAGGCACAGCCCTACGCGGACGAGGATATGGTCAAGGTCATCATCGAGTTCTGCGGCGACTGCGTCATCGAGGGCAACAGTGATGCGAAGCTGGGCAGTGTCCTGACCACCTATAAGATCAACATGCTGGAAAAGGCGCAGGCATCTGCCATCGCGCAGATCGAGAGCGAGGTCCTGGGCGGGGAGAGCCTGTCCGTGGCCTACAGCTACACCTGGCTGATTAACGGCGTGGCGGCGGAGGTCCCCTACGGCACCATCAGCCAGATCGAGGCACTCTCCTGCGTGGAGAAGGTGTATCTGCAGCGGCAGTATGAGGCGCTGGATTCCACCGATACCAGCGACACCTTGAGCTACTCCTCCGGCACCATGATCGGCAAGAGCGATGCCTGGGACCTGGGCTATACCGGCGAGGGCATTACTATCGCCATCATTGATACCGGCCTGGATACGGACCATCCCAATTTCGCGGCGCTGGCCGAGGATGTGGAAACCTCCGCCGATGCCGATACCGTCGCAGCAGTGCTGGACTCCCTGAACGCCACCTCCCGCTATGAGGGGCTGACGGTGGACGATGTCTATTACAGCACCAAGATCGCCTTCGGCTTCAACTATTGCGACGACGATCTGAACATCACCCATGATTACGATTCCCAGGGCGACCATGGCACCCACGTGGCGGGTATTACCGCTGCCAACGCCGTGGAAGGCTCCGACGTGGTGGGCGTTGCGCCGGATGCGCAGCTGTACATCATGAAGGTGTTCGGCGCCAATGGCGGCGCGTACACCGAGGATATCCTGGCCGCGCTGGAGGATGCGCTGATGCTGGGTGCGGACGTGGTGAACATGAGCCTTGGCTCCAGCGCCGGCTTCTCCGTCTCCGGAGACGCCGCTGAGGATGCCGTCTATGCCCGGATCGCGGAAACGAATACCGTCCTGGCTGTTGCCGCGGGCAACGCGGCTACCGTCGGCTCCGGCAACCTGACCGGCACGGAGAGCACCACCACCAGCAACCCGGATAACGGCGTGGTTTCCTCCCCGTCCACCTATGCCAACGCCATCAGCGTGGCCAGCGTGGAGAACTGCGGCATTGTGGACTACTATATCGAGTCCGACGGCACCAAGCTGTTCTACACCGAGGGGCAGAGCGGCGGGAACGATGCCATTTCTACCCTGTACGGCGGTACCTACGAATTCGCGGTTGTGGACAACATGGGCCAGACCCTGGAGGATTTCCTCAACGCGGATGTGGAGGGCAAGATCGCCGTGGTTTCCCGTGGCGTGACCACCTTCGCCAGCAAGTGCGAGCTGGCTGAGGAAGCCGGTGCCATTGCCTGCCTGGTGTACGACAATGTGACCTACAACGAGAATTTCGTTGCCGACCTGTCCGATACCACGGCGACGATCCCCTTCGCGACCATCACCAAGAGCGCCGGTGAATACCTGGTGTCCGTGGCGGAGGCTGCCGCGGAAGCGGGGACCGTTCCCCAGATCTACGTGTCCGACAGCGACGCACTGGTGGAGAACCCGCTGGGCTACCAGATGAACGCGTTCTCCTCCTGGGGCACTACCACCAGCCTGGCCATCGAGCCGGACATCACCGCGCCTGGCGGCGACATTTACTCCACGCTGGACGGCGGCACCTACGGCCTGATGAGCGGCACTTCCATGGCTTCTCCCCAGGTGGCCGGTATCTCCGCGCTGCTGGAGCAGTATGTCAAGGAAACCCAGCCCGACCTGACCGATTCCGAGGTGCAGAGCATGGTCACGGCGATCCTGCTCAGCACGGCCACCCCCTTGTCCTATGACGAGAGCACCTATTATTCTCCCCGTCAGCAGGGCTCCGGCCTGGCCAACGCCGCTGCCGCCATCTCCACCACTGCCTACCTCCAGGTGGCCGGTACCTCCGAGCCCCAGGCGGAGGTGGGCGATGATGACGCCAAGACCGGCAGCTACACCTACACGTTCGATGTGGTAAACTTCGGCAATACGAACCTTTACTACAACATCAGCACCTCTGTGCAGACGGAAGGCTACACGGAAACCGATGGCGTAGAGTACATGTCCTCCACGCCGGTGAACCTGGACGCCACCACCGTTACCAGCGGCTCTGCTGTGATCTACACCTACGACTATGACGAGAATGGTGCGGTTCACTCCCACGATGCCCGCCTGGCCTACCTGACCCTGGACAGCATCCCCGAGAGCGAGCTGTTCCGCTACGACCTGACCGGCAACGACGGTGTGGAAACGGCGGACGTGCAGGCTTATCTGGATGCCCTGGTGGGCAACAATGACATTGACCTGACCGCCCAGACTGTGCGCATTGCAGCCGGTGAGACCGCCACGGTGACCGTCACTGTGCAGGTTTCCGATGCGGGCAAGGAATACATGGATACCCATTTCGCCAACGGCATTTATGTGGAAGGCTTCACCGTCCTGACCCCGGTCAGCGGCGATGGCGTGAGCCTGAGCCTGCCCTACCTGGCCTTCTACGGCGACTGGGAGGATGCCCCGATCATTGACGGCGGCTACTACTACATGTCCGAAGAGGACCTGGCCGCCAACGCCAGCCAGTATTACAACATCCTGTGGACGAACTACGCAGGCTATGACGATTACTGGGTGCCCGGCGACAACCCCTACTTCACCGAGGACGAGATCGACCGCTCCCACATCTCTGTCTCCCCCAACGGCGACGGCTATGCGGATTACATCAGTGACATCTACGTGTCCATGCTGCGGAACGCCGAGCTTGTGACCTTCACCTTCACAGGGGAGGACGGCACGGAGTATACGTACAACGCGGCGGAGTATGTGGAGAAGTCCTTCTACTATTCCTATTACGGCATCTGCCTGCCGTATGTGTACAGCTGGGGCTTTGACAGCTATACGCCCTGGGCCTTTACCGACGCCAACGGCGATACCCTGGCCAACAACACCAAGGTCACCATGACCGTGGCGGCTTACCTCACCGCCGACTCCACGGAGCCGGACATCTGGGAGGAAACCATCACCGTAGACCTGGAGGCGCCCTGGCTGGATATGGAGTCCGCGGTCATCACCATCAACGAGGATGGCACCCAGACCCTGACCATCACCTACGGCGACAATGTGGATGTGGCGGCTGTGAACTTCGTGACCAGATCCGGCAGCATCCTGGCGCAGTACGCTGTGGACCAGCCGGAGAATCAGGGCGACGCCGTAACGGCCAGCTATGACATCACCGGGTTTGGCAACACCTTCTATGTGATCCTGGGCGACTACGCTATGAACGAGTCCTCCTACCAGATCACCACCACGGACAACCTGCCTGTGCTGGATACCAGCCTGCTCTACGGCTTCCGGGTGAACGATCAGCTGATTTATGACGATACTCTGTTCGGCTGGGTGTCCATGAGCACGGACGAGGAGAACTTCCAGACCACTGTCCTGGACAGCGAGTATTACATCGACTATGCCATTACCGCTGCGGCTTACGCGGATGGCACCATCTTCGCGGTGGCTGCCGATAACCAGCTGTATGCCATCACCCCGGGGCTGTGGGATGAGTGGACCTGGATCGCCGACATCGGCTTCTCCATCCGCTGCATGACCTTCGATCCCACTACCGGGCTGCTCTACGCCTACAGCTCCAGCCAGTACGCCCTGTACAGCATCGACCCGCTGACCGGAGAAACCACTAAGGTCAGCACCGGCTACGTCACCACCATTGCGACCGCCCTTGCGTGCGATGATGAGGGCACGCTGTACGGCATCACCACCGGCGGCCTCCTGCGCACCATGGATAAGGAGACCGGCAAGTGGACGACCTCCACCAGCGACAATTACCTGAACGTGAACCTGACCACTGACTTCAAGGCGCAGACCGGCCTGAGCGGCACTGGCTTCAGCTATGCCCAGTCCATGGTCTATAACGCCGAGGACGGCTGCCTGTATTGGGCTGCCTACAGCTACAGCAGCTACTACGGACGCTTCGGCGGCCTGGTGCGGCTGGAGGTCAATGAGGATTCCACGGTCAACCTGACGGTGCTCGGCACCATCGAGGGCAACGCGGAGATCGTTGGCCTGCTGAAGCTGGAGAATCGCGGCGACTTTACCATCCCCGAGGCGGAGGAACTGACCGACTTGTCCCTGGATCCCACCAGCGTATCCCTGCTGGAGGGCGGTTCCGCCACCCTGACGGCCATCCTCACCCCCTGGTATGCCGACAATGTCAACCTGAGCTGGAGCTCCTCGGATGAAGCTGTGGCAACTGTGGACGGGGTCGGCAAGGTCACCGCCACTGGCGTGGGCCAGGCCGTGATCACCGTCACGGAGGAGGCTTCCGGCGTCAGCGCCCAGTGCGTGGTGACGGTGGTCAATCCCACCTCCCAGCTCACCGGCTACGTGATCTCGGATAACCTGTATTACCAGTGGACCACCTTCCCTGCCAACGATCTGGACAGCTACGAGGCACTCACCGATTATAACTTCACGGACATCACCGCGGCTGAGTACTATGATGGCTACCTGTACGCTTACGATGCAGTGGGCGTGTTCTACCGCATCGACCCGTCCGACGGCTACTCCATGACCAAGATCGGCGAGCTGCAGCCCAGGGATGAACGGGGCGCGTTCGACGAAAGCTACACCATCATCGACATGTCCTACGACTATTCCACCGGCTTTATGTACGCCGTTGCTCAGGATCTCTACGGCTACTCCTACCTGTGCACTGTGGACCTGCTGACCGGCTGGATCGACATGCTGAGCTGGGAGTACCTGGAGGACAGCTACTATGGTGAGGCGGTCGTCCTGGCGGTGAGCCTGGACGGCACCATCTACTACATTACCACCAATGGCTTCCTCTGCACCTACGACCTGGAGGAGCACTACGGCACCGAGATCGGCCTGACCGGCGCCAGCGTCTACTCCTTCATTCAGAGCATGACCTTCGACCACAGCACAGGCGAGCTGTACTGGGCGGGTCTGTACGGCATCTACTATGTGGATACCGCTACCGGCGCCGCACTGGATCTGGGCATGTTTGACGCGGATACGTACGGCTCCATTGAGATCATCGGCCTGCACTGCGTGCCGGATGAGAGCATCCTGCCGGAGCTGGACTACGTGGATGTGACGGATGTATCCCTGACGGCGGATAGCGTAACCGTGCTGGAAGGCATGAGCGTTGCGGTGCCTGTGCAGATCCTGCCCTATAACGCTACCGACCGGAACATGACCTGGACGGTTGCTGATCCGGAGATCGCCTCCATCGAGGATAACCTGGTCACCGGCCTGTCCGCGGGCACTACCACGGCCACCGGCGTCCTGGGCGACTTTGAGGTAACGATCGAGATTACGGTGGTCGCTTCCGCCGGCGCGCTGAACGGCTATGTCCTGTATGACCAGAGCACGTCCAACGGCTACTTCTGGGGCTCCTTCACGGACTACGACCTGAGCAGCGGCGAGGCTCTGGCATACACCAGCTATACCGTCTACGCGGGCGAGTATTACGATGGCAGCATCTACGCCTATGGCCTGGATGAGGATGGCTGGGACTACGCTCTGATGAAGATCGACGCCGAGACCTTCGAGATCGAATGGAGCATGGATGCCAACGACTATCCTTCCTTCTTCGAGATGGCGTTCGACTACTCCACCGGCACCTTGTACGCCGTGGGTCAGGCGGGCGGCGCCAACTCCGATGCTGACAGCTACCTGTACATGATCGATACGGAAACCGGCGCTTACTACACCGTAGCCCAGTCCGAGGCCAATCTCTACGCCCTGGCCTGCTCCGAGGACGGCATCCTGTATGCCATCGATGCATATGGCTGCCTGTACACCGTGGATAAGACCACCGCAGAGCTGACCTATGTGGGCTACACCGGCTATGATGCCAACCAGTACCAGTCACTGGCGTTCGACTATGACACCGGCAACCTCTACTGGGCACAGTGCGGCTATGATAGCTGGACCTGGGCCTACACCATGGACTTCCTGCTGGTGAACACTGACGACGGCTCCGTCACCAAGCTGGGCACCATCGGCGCCGCCGGCTGCCAGGTGACTGCCCTGTACTCCGTGCCGGATAAGGAAATGACTGTTGGGGAGTACACGCCCATCGGCGTTGCCCTGAGCAGCACCCAGGCCGCTTTGAGCGTTGGGGATACCCTCCAGCTCACTGCCAGCCTGATGCCTGTCAGCGTCAGCGCGCCCGCGGATGCCACCTTCACCTACACCTCCTCCGATGAGAGTGTCGCCACGGTGGACAGCACAGGCCTGGTGACTGCGGTCAGCAAGGGCAGCACGGTCATCACCGTGTCCTATGGCGATGTCACCGGCACCTGCAGTGTCACCGTCCTGGATGACAGCGTGGTGTTCTATGCCATGTATGGCACCGGATTTGACATTTCCCCCATGATGGAGCCGGGCACGGTGAACACCAGCGTCGCCTATCCCGACACCATGCCGGAGATGGAGTACTCCGCCTACAGCGCCGAGGATTCCACCATCTATAGCGTGGATGCCGACGGCTACCTGTGGTCCTACCAGTATGTGGACGGCGAGATCACCGGCGTCACCCAGAGCGAAAGCTCCATCCTGGACAGCGTGACTGACCTGCCGAGTGCCACTGTCATGGACCTGACGGTGAATGTGTTCAATAATAAGCTGTACGCCATGGTGGTCTATTTTGAATACATCTACTATCCGGAGGATGACTGGACTGACACCTATTACGGCTACGCCATCTGTGAGATCGACCCGGATACCGGCGCGGCTGAGCAGGTGGGCGTGATCAGCGAGAACATTCCCGCGCCCCAGGCGTTTGTGTTCATCGAGGAGGATTACATCGTGGTGTATGATTCCTACGTGGATTACATCTACGGACAGAGACTGAGTATGGATCCCAACGCCAATGTCAGCCAGCTGGCATGGGTACAGTCCATCTTCTACTTTGGCGGCGGCAAGCTGGCGCTGACGTACAGCAAGCTGACCAACCAGGTTTACCTCTACGGCGAGGACTGGTACGATGGCTGCGGCCTGTACGCGTTCGACCTGAGCAGCTACAGCCTGACCAAGGTCGGCTCCACCGCCTACAATACGGGCACGTTCGACCTGATCCTGATCGAGTGATGTCCGCCCCGCGGAACTGAGGAAATCGTCCCTGCGCAGGGCTTGCTCTGCACAGGGCAGTCCCCGGATATCTGCATCGCATTTGCGGGAATGGCTTGGCCATTCCCGCATCCTTTTTCCGGATTTCCGGGGGAGCGGAACATTATTTTATCTTTTTCTTGATTTCCTGGCCGGGTTTTATTATACTGGTTCCAGGAAAAGCTCCGGCGGGCGTACCGCGGAGCATGGCGCCGGACGGCGCATCGATGCCTCCGAGGAGGGAGAACCGGCATGAAGGACAAGGAATATTTCCGGGAGTTCCAGGAACGCCTGTCAGCGGAGCTGCAGGGCAGCGTCGCGGCTTCGCTGCGGCGCCTGTTCCAGGAGCAGCCGTCGGGCAGCCGGACGCCGTACAGCCTGCGCACCAGTGTCATGCAGTATGCATCGGAGCGCTATGGCTCCCGCCCGGAATACCTCTGGTCCAACGCGCCTAACTATGTGGTGCTGCGGCACACGGACAGCCAGAAGTGGTACGGCTTGATCATGGACGTGCCCAACCGCAGGCTGCTCCTGCCCGGGGACGGCGTGACGGATATCCTGGAGTTCCGGTGTGACCCGGCGCAGCGGGACCGGCTGCTGAATACCCGGGTCATCATTCCCGCGTACCACATGAAGCGGGGCGACTGGGCCGCGGTCCTGCTGGACGGCAGCGTGGAGCTGGGGAAGATCTGCGCGCTGCTGGACGAGAGCTTCCGGATCACGGGCCCGGCGGGGGAAGCGGCCGCCCAGGGCGGCGCCGCGGATGCCCGGACAGGGCGCACCTATACGGATGAGCCGATCCGCCCCGCGCCGGGGCGCAGCAGTAAGCCGCTGCCTGTGGAATACAGGCAATTGCGGCAGATGGAGTCCAATTATCTCTTCACGCGAAGGGATGAGGAGCGGCTGTTTTACCGCCAGGCGCGGTTTATGGCGCAGTTTGAGGACGATTGCCCCTACGAGCGGCCGGTTTTGCATTATTTTCCGACCTATCAGAGGCTGTCCACATCGGAGCTGCGGGGATATTTCACCTGGCGGACGTGGCTGCGCCATGGCCGGATGGAGAAGACGTCGCAGACCTACGCATACCTCTACATCTATGAGCTTCTGAACCAGACCGGAGGGGAGTCCGGGGAGGCGGGCCTGGATGCGCTGATGGATTTTTATACACGCTATGGCGCCCTGGACGGGCAGATCCAAGCCAATCTCCGGCGCTGGATCGTGGACTATGCCATTTACTACACCCTGCCGGCGGAGCGCGTCCGGGAGTTTACGGATGCGGAGTTCGAGGAGGCCGTGGCAACGCTGAATCAGTGCGAAACGGCCAGCGATGACGCGCTGTTTGCGGCTATCCGGAGGATTTCCAGCTACCGCCTGGACCGCTCCCGGGGCTACAAGGCGCAGCCCCAGGCGCTGCAGCAGGCAGTATGCACGGTGTACCGCCAGCTGAGCGCCCGGTATGAGAAGCGGTATGGCCAGCCGTACAGCCGCGTGTTTGTCGGCGCGCCGGTGCATGAGCAGTATTTCCCGTTCCACTCGGCGGTGTTTTACTCGCGGAAGCGGTTCGACCATTATGAATACACCCTCAGCCCGCTGCAGCGCTATTCCTGCCAGGGCGCCGTGTGGAGCGTCCAGCAGGACTATGACTCGAACCAGCGCAGCACGTACCTGGGCGAATTTGTCCACGCCGCTGACCGGCTCGTGCGGGAGGCCTACGGCGTCAAGGCCACGCTGCAGCCCGGGCCGGAAGGCAAAACCATGGTAAAGCTTTTGACCAAGGCCATCGAAGCGCAGAAGAAGACGGCTGCGCCCAAGGTGGAGTTTGACCTGAGCAAGCTGCCCGGCATCCGGAAAAGCGCGGATGCGGTGGGGCAGCGGCTTATGACCGAGGAGGAGCGCTACGTGGAGGAAACGCCGCCCGCCACTCCGGCGGAGCCGGAGCAGGATGGCGCCCTGCCGGAGCCGGAGCGGAGATTTTTGCAGCTGATGCTGTACGGCGGGGACTGGCGGGGATTCCTGGCGGAGCGGCACCTGATGGCCTCGGTCCTGGCAGAGGCGGTCAACGAGCACCTGTATGAGGAATTTGCGGACACGGTCATCGCTTTTGACGGCGATACCCCCGTCCTGGTGGAAGATTATATCGAAGACTTGAAGGGAATGATACCGGCTTGAAAATACCTAAGAGAATCGCCAGCACGCTCATCAATGCCCTGAAGGGCGGCGTCGTGCCCCGCATTGGCCTGCCCTACATCGCCGTCGGGCGGGAGCAGGAGATCAACGCCCTGCTGCGGGATGTGGAGATCATCGCCGACGGCGGCGCGTCCTTCCGCTTTATCTCCGGCAAGTATGGCAGCGGCAAGAGCTTCCTGCTGCAAACCATCCGGAATTACGTGATGGACAGGAATTTTGTGGTGGTGGACGCTGATCTGTCCCCGGAGCGCCGCCTACAGGGCACCAAGGGGCAGGGCCTGGCCACTTACCGGGAGCTAATCCAGAATATGTCCACGAAAACCCGGCCGGAGGGCGGCGCGCTGCCCCTGGTGCTGGATAAGTGGATCAGTGGCGTGCAGAGCGGCGTGGCGATGGAATCCGGGCTGGACCTGGAATCGCCGGAATTTGCCCGGCTGGTGCAGCAGAAAATATTCGAGGTCATCAGCCAGCTCAACGGCATGGTGCATGGATTCGACTTTGCCCACCTGCTGACGATGTACTACCGCGCGTACCTGGACGGGGATGAGGAGACCAAGGCTAAGGTCATCCGCTGGTTCCGCGGGGAATACCTGACCAAAACCGAGGCCAAGCAGGCGCTGGGCGTGAACGTGGTCATCACGGACGACGACTGGTACGAGTATATCAAGATTTTCGCCGCGTTCCTGAAAAGCGCGGGCTACGCCGGAATGCTGGTGCTGATCGATGAGCTGGTCAACATCTACAAGATCCCCAACGCCATCACCAGGCAGTACAATTACGAGAAGATCCTGACCATGTACAACGATACCCTGCAGGGCAAGGCGAAATATTTCGGCATCATCCTCTGCGGCACGCCCCAGTGCATCGAGGATACCCGCCGGGGCATATACAGCTACGAGGCGCTGCGCTCCCGGCTGACGGAGGGGCGCTTCGCCCGGGGGGATACCCGGGATATGCTGGCGCCGATCATACGGCTCTCGCCGCTGACCAATGAGGAAATGCTGATCCTGGTGGAGAAGCTGTCGGACATTCATGCCCAGCTTTTCGGGTATACACAGCGCCTGACCCAGGAGGACCGCATCACGTTCATCCAGATCGAATACAGCCGCGTGGGGGCGGATTCCCACATTACCCCGCGGGAGATCATCCGGGATTTCATTGAGCTGCTGGACATCCTGTACCAGAACCCCGGGATGCAGGTGGCGGAGCTGATGGGCTCCGAGGCATTCTCCTACGCGAAAACGCCGCTGGAGGCGCAGTCCGACGAAAGCGCGGGGGAATTCGCGGAATTTGAGCTGTAAAGGAGGCGGCGCGCATGGACACCTTTGACCGCTATGCCCCCTTCATCCAGGATTATATCTATCAGAACGGGTGGGAGAATCTGCGGGCGGTGCAGGCCGCCGCCGCGGACGTGATTTTCAACACGGAGGAGAATTTGCTCCTGACGGCCTCCACCGCCTCCGGCAAGACGGAGGCGGCATTCTTCCCCATCCTCACGCTGTTCACGGAGGATATGCCCACCTCTGTGGGCGCGATCTACATCGGGCCGCTGAAGGCGCTGATTAACGACCAGTTCTCCCGGCTGAACGCGCTCTGCCAGGAGGCGGATATCCCCGTATGGCACTGGCACGGAGATGTTTCCGCTTCCCACAAGAATAAGATGATGAAGCATCCCTCTGGGATCCTGCAAATCACGCCGGAGAGCCTGGAGGCCATGCTTCTGCATAAGCATTCGGCCATCGGCAAGCTGTTCGGTGACCTGCGCTTCATCGTGATCGATGAGCTGCATTCCCTGATGCGTGGGGACCGGGGCGGGCAGACCCTGTGTCTGATCCAGCGGCTGTGCCGGATGGCGGGCGTGAATCCCCGGCGCATTGGCCTTTCGGCCACAATCGGCGAGCCCAGCGACGCAGCCGCATTCCTGTCCGCCGGGACAGGGCGCACCACCATCATCCCCACCTTGCCCCAGGGCGGCGTGAAATGGCGGCTTTCCATGGAGCATTTTTATACCTTCCCGCCCACCAATCCCGGCGCGCCGACGAAAATCCATGGCCAGCCGCCGGAGGGGCTCCAGCCGGTGGAGGATGCGCTGGCGCCGAAGACGGACACCGCGCCCAAGGAGGCGGACCCCGGGATCGGCTATATTTTTGAGCATACCCGGGGCAAAAAGTGCCTGGTATTCGTCAATTCCCGGGAGGAATGCGAGGCGGTCACGACCACCCTGCGGCAGTACTGCGAGGCGAGGAACGAGCCGGACCGCTTCCTGATCCACCATGGCAACCTGTCGGAGGCCTATCGGGAAACGGCAGAGTCAGTCATGAAGGACGAGGAGCAGTTCCAGACCACCGTGACGACGGCCACGCTGGAGCTGGGCATTGACATTGGCAGGCTGGAGCGGGCATTCCAGGTCGATGCGCCGTTCACGGTATCGTCGTTCCTGCAGCGCATGGGACGCACCGGCCGGCGGGAACAGCCGCCGGAGATGTGGTTCGTCATGCGGGAGGAGCCGCCGGAGCCCCGCGCCCCGCTGCCGGAAACCATTCCGTGGAAGCTGATCCAGGGGATCGCCCTGGTGCAGCTGTACGTGGAGGAGCGGTGGGTGGAGCCGCCCCGGCTGGACGCTCTGCCGTACAGCCTGCTGTACCATCAGACCATGAGCATCCTGGCCTCCGGCGGGGAGATGACCCCGGCGCAGCTGGCGTCCCGGGTGCTGACCCTGCGGTATTTCCAGCGGGTTTCCCAGGAGGATTTCCGGATCCTTTTGCGGCATTTGCTGGAGACCGAGCACATCCAGCGGACGGAGACCGGCGGCCTGATCGTCGGCCTGGCCGGGGAGCGGGTCATTAACAATTACAAGTTCTACGCCGTGTTCCAGGAAAATGAGGAGTACACCGTCCGCGCCGGTTCCGAGGAGCTGGGCACCATCGTGAAGCCACCTCCCGCCGGGGAGAAAATCGCCATCGCCGGGCATGTCTGGCTGGTGGACGAGGTGGACCACAAGCGGCACATGGTCTACTGCGAGCAGATCAAAGGCAAGGTCCCTGCTTATTTCGGGGAGGTGCCGGGGGACATCCACACCCGCATCCTGGAGCGGATGCTGGGGGTGCTGTGCGAGACGCGCACCTACCCCTACCTGATGAAAAACGCCGTCACGCGGCTCTCTGCCGCCCGCGACGCCGCCCGGAACGCCGGGCTGGACAGCCGGAACCTGATCTGCCTGGGCGGGAATTACTACTGCCTGTTCCCCTGGCTGGGCACCTACGCGTTCCTGGCGCTGGAGCGGTTCCTGAAGCTGCGCTGCGGCAGCCGGCTGGGCATTAAGGGGCTGGATGCCTCCCGGCCGTACTTCCTCCAGTTTGTCATGACCGTTTCGGAAACGGAATTCTGGGAAATACTGGAGGAGGAGCTGCACCAGAGCATTGACCCCATGAGCCTGGTCTACCCGGGCGAGGTGCCGATCTTCGACAAATATGACGAATATTTGCCGGAGGTGCTGGTGAAGAAGGGCTTCGCCTACGGCGTGCTGGATATCGACGGGATGCGGGAGAAAATGCTCCGCCTCTGCCAGAATGCCCTCCGCGGCTCCCAAAAGTGAACCATACCGCTGAAAAAGCATCTCCGCGGAGGTGCTTTTTTCGGCTGCACAGGGGAATTTGATGGCTTGACTTTTGGGGGAGCTTTGCCTATAATAGTTGGCATGGAAACAGTATTGTTTCGATACCAACGATTTCTGGATAGGGGGCGGAGCATATGCAAGGCGTGCATTTCCACATCAGCCTGGTCAAGGGCCGGTTCACCAATTACATCCTCAGGAAAGCGCAGGCAGTCGGGCTTTCCAGCGGACAGCCCCGGGTGCTGGAATATCTGGCGGTGGACAACGGCTGCTCCCAGTCCGCGATCTGCGAGGCTTGGGAGCTGGACCGCTCTACCGTGGCGGGGCTGGTAAAGCGCATGGAGCGGGACGGCCTGGTCCGGTGCGAGCCTGCGCCGGGAGATAAGCGGAAAAAGCGGCTGTGGCTCACGCCAAAGGGCACCCGGATGTGGAGCGAGATGGCAGGCGCCATCGAACGCATGGATGCCGCGGCCTTTGCCGGGTTCACCCAGGAGGAGCAGCAGCAATTTCTGGACATGCTGTCGCGCATGTATGAGAATCTGAAAACCCTGGAGGATACCGCCCCGGCCCCATCCGGCAACGGGAAAAACACAAAATAAGCACAAGGAGATGCAAATTATGGAATTGACAGACGGCGTTTTGAAAAGAAGGAGCATCCGCCAATACACCCAGCAGCACATCACCGACGCGGACCTGCACACGATTCTGCGCGCCGGAATGACCGGCCCTACCTGCGCCAATACCCGGGACTGGAGCTTCCTGGTGGTCCGTGACCGGGATACGCTGAATAAAATGGCGGACGCCAACGGAAGGCCGGCCCAGCCCCTGCGAAGCTGCGACGTGGCGATCCTGGTCATGGGCGACCTGGAGCGGGCATTTCCCCGGGCAAAGGACTACTGGGTCATCGACGGCGCCATCGCCGGGCAGAACATGATCCTCGCCGCGGAGGGGCTGGGCATCGGCTCCGTGTGGCTGGGCACCTGGCCGCAGATGGACCGGGTGGAGAACCAGAGAAAGCTGTTCTCCCTGCCGGACACGGTGGTCCCCCATTCCATCATCGCATTCGGCTACCCTGCGGAGGAGAAGGACGGGGAGCATCCGGACTACGAGGAGAGCCAGGTGCATTTTGAGAAATGGTGAACGGGGGACGGAAGCTATGAATGCGGAAAGGGAACCGGCGGCCGCCGGCGATGCGCCCGGGCAAAATAAAATGGCAGTCATGCCTATGGGCAGGCTGCTGCTGAACATGTCCGTGCCACTGATGCTCTCCCTGCTGGTGCAGTCGCTGTACAACATCGTGGACAGCATATATGTGGCGCGGCTGAGCGAGGACGCGCTGACGGCGGCTTCCCTGGTCTATTCGGTGCAGTTTCTTATGATCGCGGTGGCCGTGGGCACCAATGTGGGGCTGAATGCGCTGCTGTCCCGGTACGTCGGCGCGAAAAAGATCCCGCAGGCGTGCAGCGCTGCCACCACCGGGCTAATCCTGAACCTGGCAACGGCCGCACTGTTTTCGCTGATCGGCATCCTTTTGCCGGAGCCGATCGCCGCCCTGATGACGGAGGACGCCGCCCTGCAGGCGCTGTGCGTGCAGTATATGCGGATCTGCGTGACTTTCTGCTTCGGCATTTTCCTGCAAACCTACGCGCAGCGGCTGCTTCAGGCTGTGGGGGATACGGTGCTGAGCATGCTGTCCCTGATCGCGGGAGCGGTCACCAATATTCTGCTGGACCCGATCATGATTTTCGGGCTGCTGGGTTGCCCGGCGATGGGCATCCGCGGCGCGGCCATTGCCACAGTGATCGGGCAGATGGTCGGCGCGGTGGTGGGCCTGGTTTTCAACCGGACAAAGAATCCGGTGATCCACGTGCGCCTGTCCGGCTACCGCTTCCGCCTGGCGGAGGTGCGGGAGATTTACCGGGTCGGCATGCCCACCATTGTGATGCAGGCCATGGGGAGCGTGATGACCTTCGCCGTGAACGCGGTGCTGATCACGGTGTCGTCCACTGCGGTCGCTTTTTTCGGCGTATATTACAAGCTGCAGAATTTCCTGATGATGCCCATGAATGGGCTTGGGCAGGCGGCGATCCCCATCGTGGGGTACAATTACGGCGCAAAGAATCCTGCCCGCATCCGGCAGGCCTGGCGCTGTACCGTGCGGGCAGGCGTAATCATGGCACTGCTGGGGACGGCGGTATTCCTGCTTTTCCCGGGGCAGCTGCTGGGGCTGTTTGAGGCCGGGGAGGAAATGCTGGCCATTGGCGTCCCGGCGCTCAGGATCATCTCCGTGACCTTTGTTTTCGCCACGCTTACCATCCTGTCCGGCTATTTTGGATCCGGGCTGGGCAACGGCGTGATCAATATGGTCGGCGGGGCGATCCGGCAGCTGGTGGTGCTGGTGCCGCTGCTATGGCTGCTGATCCGGCTGTCCGGCCTGTCCTGCGCGTGGTATGCGATGTGGGCCGCCGAGATAGCGGCATCGGCATAC
>JAJQHS010000033.1 GCA_021199635.1 Bacillota bacterium | reverse complement strand
ACGCCCTACCGCCTGTACGAATCCGACGACCTGAGCACCTGGAGCCGCATTACCGACATTTTCTACAGCAGCGGCACCGAGGGCTGGGTCCGGGGCAGTCTGTGGCAGCCGGAAATCGCCATCGGCAGCGACGGGAAATTCTACCTGTACTACTGCGGCTTGAATGACGAGAGCAGCCTGCGCATCGGCGTGGCCGTGTCTGACAGCCTGACAGGTCCCTATGTGGATTGCTTTGACGCGCCCCTTTTTGACCTGGGCTACGCCACCATCGACCCCCATCTGTTTATCGATGACGATGGCAGCATGTACCTGTACTATTCCCGCGATTGCTCCGAGAATATCGTGGACGGCCACCACGTCAGCCAAATCTACGTGGTAGAGCTGGAGGACTACACCCACGTGAAGGAGGGCGCCGAGCACACCCTGCTGCTGACCCCTGAGCAATCCTGGGAGCTGCTGAACAACGGCGACTACCAGTGGAACGAGGGGCCGGAAATGCTGAAGCATGATGGCGTGTACTACCTGTTCTATTCCGGCGGCTATTATGGCGACAGCTCCTATGCCATGGGCTACGCCACATCCGATTCTCCGCTGGGGCCCTTCGTCAAGTATGAGGGCAACCCCATCATCTCCTCCACGGAAGCGGTTTCCGGCCCGGGCAACAACAGCTTCTTCTACACCCTGGACGGTGGGGAGATGTTCAACGCCTACCATACCCACACCGTTGCCGCCATTGCCGGGGGCAACCGGAAGCTGACCATCGACCGCTGCGGCTGGCGGGAGGACGGTACCTTCTATATGAACGGGCCCACCTATACTGAGCAGCCCGCACCTTCCGGGGAAAGCACCCTGACCCAGATCACTGCCATCACAAGCGTGGTGGCCTCCAGCACCAGCTCCGGCACAGCGGAGGCCATCGTGGACGGGGAATTTGCCGCCGGCGCCAGCGGCGCCAAGCAGGAATGGCTGGCCGAGGACGGGGAGAAGGCCTCTATCACCATCTATTTTGATGGGGAGCAGAGCATTGATACCCTGTTCCTGTACCGCACCTATGAGGATTCCGCTGTGCCCGAGAGCGTAAAGATCTCCTTCTCCGACGGCAGCGTGATCAAGAATATCTCCTTCCCCTCTGACAGCGCAGAGCCTGTCATACTCCACTTCGATCCCGTGACCACCCAGGAGCTGACGATTGAAGTGACGAGCCTTGGCTCCGCAAAGCGCTTCGGCTTGGCGGAAGTGGGGATCTACAGCATAAGTTAATCCAGGGAGGCCCGGAAAAATCGCCTGTGCTGACTTGTACTGCCTTTTGCGCCGCAAGTGCAGGAAAGTGAAGAGGAAAATGCAGCTTATGCTTTTCCCGCCGCCTTGCACCGCAAAAATCAGCGCGGCCCGCGCTTGCCGGTTTGACCGGAGCATCCCCAAAATAAAAAAACGGAGGAATTATCATGAAAAGAATCGTTACCCTGATGCTGGCTGTGCTGATGGTCGTATCCGCAGCGCCCTTTGCCATGGCTGCATCCAACCTGCCTGACCCCATTATGAGCTTCGGCTTCGACGAGGACGAGGGTATGACCATCGTCGGCGGCGAGCTGACCACCGATGCCGACCGCGGCGGCATCCTGACCCTGAACGGCGGCGCGAAGAACGACAGCTACGCCACGATCGACTCGGACATCTTTGCCAGCACCGACTGGAGCGACGGCATGACCATCGCCTTCTGGGTCAAGGCGGACAATGCTGACGCCGGCATCGCCCCGCTGTATTCCTTCAACATTGCCGACAGCGGCTGCGAGGGCTACATCGCCACCACCGACTCCCTGGAAATCGCCATCAACACCGACGGCAACTCCGGCAACGCCCCCTATGCCCGCGTCTGGGCGGACCCCGCTGTGGTGGATGCCACTGCGCAGCCCGTGCTGACCGCCGGTGAGTGGGAGCACATCGCGGTGACCCTGTCCGCCTCCGGCATGACCATCTATGTCAACGGTGAAGTCTACTCCGAGCCCTCGCTGGGCCCCTCCTCGGCCAACGCGAAAGTATTCCTCGATCAGCTGCAGTACATCTATGGACTTCAGCTGGGCAACTGGAACTGCGAATGGTGGGAAGACATCGGCGCCTTCGCCGGATCCTATGACGATGTTTATGTCTTCAATTCCTCCCTCTCGCAGGAGGATGTGAAGGCCGTTATGGCTGCCAGCTTTGAGGACTTCTCCGCCAGCTCCGGCATCAGTTCCGGCGCCGTGATCGGCATCGTGGCCGCTGTCGTGGTCATTGCGGTGGTGGTCGTAGTGATCGTCCTGACGCAGAAGAAGAAAAAGCCTGCCGAAAAGTAACCGATAACAAGCATCTTCCAAAAAAAGGGCTGCCCCGCTTGAGGCAGCCCCATTTTTTGCACCCGGCGGGAAAAATGAGAGCATCCGCTCCCCGGCGTTCTCCTCTCGGCAACAGCGCCATGCTGATCTTGCTTTCGCCATTCCAAATAACCAATGCGCAGCTATACGCACGGACATATATATCCTATGCCGTAAAAATTAACTCCTTTTGCTCATCACTAACAGATGCTGCTCATTTCCAATTTCCCACATTTATATCTTCGAAGTGGAATTTTCAAAAATAATACTTGCTTTTTTCGGTGGGGTGTGCTATCATAGGGGAGCTGTCGAAGAGGCAGGCGTTTATCCGGGTGTGGCGAAGTTTGGTATCGCGCTTGAATGGGGTTCAAGAGGCCGCTGGTTCGAATCCAGTCACTCGGACCAAAAACACGGTGATTTCTCGTAAATCACCGTGTTTTTCCATTTTTATCCTGAATTTTGTGGCAAGGCATTTCTGCATTTTCCCGGTGCGCGGGGATAGGATGATCGGATAACATTTCCTGTCTAATTCTCCGGCGCGGGGAAATACTAGCGGTGGATTCCGAAATTTTCAGGAGGTAGAAGCATGAAACGATCCTTGATCCTGGTTCTGTGCCTGCTGCTGGCCGGAAGCATGCTGGCGGGCTGCCGGAAGAATGTCGGCGGCGAAACCAGCGCTCCCAGCACCAGTCAGGCCACCCAAAATACTGAGTCCACCCAGCCCAGCACCCAGCAGACCGCGCCATCCACGGAGCAGACCGATCCCTCCACAGAGGATTCCGGCACCATGGATGACGACATGACCGGCGCTTCCGGGGACACCGGCGACGACGGCATGGACGAAACCGGGGAGAGCGGAACAGGTGAAACCGGGGAGAGCGGCGCCGGGGACACCGGCGGAATCAGCGGCGCATCCGCCCGGGCAAAACGCGCCCGGCATATGCCCGCCATCCTGCCCTGACAGGGCGCGTCAGGCCTCGGCCTGACCTACATGGTATTTTACAGGATGGTCACATAGCGCTGGATATTCTTCTTCATCCGTTGGGCGGCGGATACGGCCTGGGCCACGTAATCCTGCCCGTCCGTCCCGGCCTCCCGCCAGGCTGCGGTCAGGTATGGCCCGGCGCAGACCAGCGCGCCGTAGCCGAAACGGTCGAATGCGTAGCTGCAATTTTTCAGGTTCCCGCTGGGATAATCCACGCCGTCCACCAGCAGGAAGGTGCTCCTGTATTTCGCCCGGAGGGTACGGATGCTCCCCGCTGCGCCGGCGCTTACCAGGGCGCCCACCTGGGAATAGGCGCATTTGCCCACAAGGCCCTCCCCAAAGCGGTTCACCATCTCCGCCGTGGCGCCGTGGACCAGCCGGGAGCCGGTGAGCAGGTCCTGAAGCTCGGAGGCGGACTTATTGGGGGAGCGCACGACGACGAACAGGTCCTTCCGCTGCTCCCGGCAATAGGGAAGGAAGGGCCTGACCCCGTCGCTGCCGATGTAGGGGGAGATGATCAGGGCATCGCAGGGAAAATCTGTTCCGCCGAAAATCGTTTCCGCGGCGCGGTCCGCGCCCCAGGGCGAGAGAAGCTCCGGGCTGTCCAGGATCACGTAGAAGCCCAGCTGCTTCGCCGCCTGCAGGAGCTGCTGCAGCTGTGTGATGCCCTCCGCCCCCAGCAGGGCGAACGCGCTGAAGGAGAAGCGCACCGCAGGGATATACTCCTGCAGCCCCTCCATCAGCTCCCGGCAGAAGCAGCCGTAGGCGGCCGCAGGGCTCCCCTGGAGCAGATGCCCGGGGATCGCGCCTTTTTTGATGCCGAAATCCGCCGCCAGGGGATTTTTCAGCTTCCGGATGCGCTCATGCAGATAATCAACGGACATATACGCTTCCTCCTGTATCTTTTTCCATAATCTTACCATAAAATCGGAAAATAGTCAACGCATTCCCGGAATAGGCGGGAAAAAAGCGCATTTGCGGTTGCAAAATTGCCGGATGATATGCTACAATACTGTCAATGGCACGATATGCCGCGCGAACCCAATCCGGCAAAGGAGAAGACTGTATGATATATACCGATTTTCAGGATAAGAAGCTGTCCATGCTGGGCTTCGGCGCGATGCGCCTGCCCACCCGGGAGGATGGCGAGATCGACGAAGCGCAGCTGGAGCTGATGACGGATTACGCCATATCCCATGGCGTAAACTATTTTGATACGGCATTTCCCTATCACGGGGGCAAATCGGAGATCGCCGTGGGAAAGGCACTGTCCGCCTATCCCCGCGATTCCTACTGCCTGGCAACGAAATTCCCCGGCCATCAGATCAGCACCAGCTATCACCCCGCTGAGGTGTTTGAGACCCAGCTGAAAAAATGCGGCGTGGATTATTTCGATTTCTATCTATTGCACAATGTGTATGAGAATTCCATTGCCACCTATCTGGATCCTCGCTGGGGAATCCTGGACTATTTCCGGGAGCAGAAGCGGCTGGGGCGCATCCGCCACCTGGGCTTTTCCTGCCACGGAGGCCTGGCGCTGCTGGATCGGTTCCTGGACATTGCGGGCGAGGATATGGAATTCTGCCAGATCCAGCTGAACTATCTGGACTGGACATTGCAGGACGCGAGGAGCAAGGTATCCCTGCTGAATCGGCGGGGCGTGCCGATCTGGGTCATGGAGCCGGTGCGGGGCGGGCGGCTGTGCAGCCTGCCAAGCGCGGACGAAGCCAGGCTGAAGGCGCTGCGCCCGGAGGAGGGCGTGCCCGCCTGGGGCTTCCGGTTCCTGCAGGGGGTTCCCGGCGTGACCATGATCCTCAGCGGGATGTCCAGCCTGGCGCAGATGCAGGATAATGTCGCCACTTTCGCCGACCGGAAGCCCTTGTCCCCCGAAGAAACCAAAACGTTGCTGCAAATCGCCGAGGGGATGAAGAATGCCGTTCCCTGCACGGCTTGCCGATACTGCACGCCCCAGTGCCCCATGGGGCTGGACATTCCCATGATGATCGCCCTGTGCAATGAGTTGCGGTTCGCCACCTCCATGAATTCCGCCATGCGGCTGGACGCACTGCCGCCGGACAAGCAGCCCTCCGCCTGCCTGGCCTGCGGGAAATGCGCCAGGATGTGCCCCCAGGGGATCGCCATCCCGGAGGTCATGAAGGAGCTGACCTCCCGGCTGGAGGCGCAGCCCAAATGGGCGGATGTGTGCCGGGAGCGGGAGG
>JAJQHS010000081.1 GCA_021199635.1 Bacillota bacterium | reverse complement strand
ATTCTACCATCACCGGGACGCTCAGCTTTGCAGGCCTGGAGCCGATCACCGTGACCGCCAAGCTCCATGTCATCGCGAACGTGATCGCCATGCGGAACGTTTCCACCGTAACCATGGCCGGATATGCGCCCACTTTGCCCAGCACTGTAAACGGCGTGCTGGCAGACGGCACCGTCACCGGGGAATTTGCCGTGACGTGGGACAGCGTCAGCGCTGACGACTTTGCCAATGTGGATGAGATCCTCACTGTCAGCGGTACGGCGACCGTGATCGGCACGGCTACGCTGCCGGTGACCTGCACAGTCCGTGTTGCCGAAGCGGTGAACACGGAAAGCACCAACGTGGCCGCCGACTATTACACGTTGACGGAGGATTGTACCAGTACATCGGACAATCTAAATTCCATCGTGGACGGGGTGACCAACAACTCCAGCGACACCACCGCCCGCTGGACGAACTACAACAACCGCAATAACAGCTCCACGGCAACCATCACCTTCACCTGGTCCACCGCCCAGCTGCTCAGCGGCGTAAACCTGTACTTCTTCACGGACAGCTTTTCTGCCGCTCTGCCGTCGGATGTGAGCTTTGCCTATTCGCTGGACGGGACGACCTTTACCGAAATCACATACGCGGACGTGACACCCACTACGGGCTTCACCGAAACGGCGTATGTATTTGATTCGGTCATCAATCCCATCGCCCTGCGCATTACCCTGACGGAGCAGTCCGGCCACTGCGTCGGCCTGACGGAGTGCGAAATCATGACCTACGCAGGAAGCGTTACGAGCAATCCCTCCGCCGCCCTGTCCGGCATTTACGTGGACGGCACAGCTGTCAGCGGATTCGATGCGGATACCCTGGCTTACACCGCGGAGGTAGCCAGTGATGCGGAGGTGACTGCGGAAACGGCAGTCAACGCAGGAATTACCGTCCTGCCGATCTACACCGACAATGTGGTGCGCATCCTGACAATTTCCGAGGACGGAAGTGAGACCAGGACCTACGAAGTGACGCTGTCCGGCGAGGAGGCCTGCAAGCACACCCACACTGAGATTAGGAACGCTTACGCTGCCACCTGCACTGAGGACGGTTACACCGGCGACCTTTACTGCTCCGATTGCGGCGAACTTCTGGAAGTGGGCAGCCTCATTCCCGCGACTGGCCACAGCACTGTGACCCAGAATGCCAAGGCCGCCACCTGCACCGAGGACGGCTACACCGGCGATGAGGTCTGCACCGTCTGCGGCGAGACCGTGTCCACAGGAACCGTGATCGCTGCCACCGGCCACAGCTGGGATTCCGGCACGGTGACCAAGGCCGCCACCACGACGGAGGAGGGCATCATGACCTACACCTGCACCGTCTGCGGCGAAACCAGGACGGAGGCCATCCCCAAGGTGGAGGAGACGAAGGAATTGCTTGTGCCCAGCGTCACATTGTCTGTGTCCCAGAACAGCGGAAAGATCCGCCTGACGGGCACCATTACCGACTACGAGAACGCGGACGACTACTACGAGGTTACCGGCCATGGCTTTGTCTACATCACGAAGGCCAAGCTGGGCGCAAAATCCCTGACCGTGAATACTTCCGGGCGGACAAAGGTCACCATCTCCGGTATCAACAGCGACGGCAGCTACAGCTACAGTATGACACCGGCATCCGCCTCCACGGCATACGTAGTCCGCGCCTGGATCTCCTATAAGAACAGCAGCGGAAAAACCGTATACGTTTACTCCAACGCGCTGTATGTCACCTACAATGGGATCGCGTCCTGAAAATCGGAACGGATGCGCTTCCATTCCGCCGCAAAAAGCAGAAAAATATCCATTGACACCTGCAAAATCCCGTGCTATAATATCCTGAATTTTGTGACACACCCTTTGGAGGGAGGTTAAAGACATGGACGTTTTTGAAACGATTGTTACGGTTCTGGAGGCAATCGCCAGCCTGGCGCTGATCGTTGTGGTGCTGCTCCAGTCCGGCAAGGAATCCGGCCTGTCCGGCGCGCTGACCGGCAGCAACAACGATTCCTACCTGAGCAAGAGCAAGCATGGCAGCCTGGATAAGGTTATGGCTTCCGCCACCAAGTGGATTGCGCTGGTTTGGGTTCTGCTGACGCTTTCGCTGAGCCTGTTCTGAGAACTACAGATAACCGCAGGGTTGACCCCCTGCGGTTATTTTTTGCCCGGGATATGGACTTTTCCCATGCCCCGTGGTAAAATACGGGTACATTTTTGTTGGGAGGGACCGATATGAACGATACCAGATTGGCCGGATTGGAGCCTGCCTCTGTCTTTGGCTATTTTGAGAAGATCTGCGCCATCCCCCATGGCTCCCGGAATACCAAGACCATCAGCGACTTTTTAGTGGCCTTCGCCCGGGAGCAGGGGATCGCTTGCGTGCAGGACCCGATGAATAATATCCTGATGTTCCAGGAGGGAACACCGGGGTACGAGGACCATCCGCCCGTCATTCTCCAGGGGCACATGGACATGGTCTGTGAGAAGGACGACGGCTGCTCCATCGACATGGATTCCCAGGGCCTGGATGTGACCCACGACGGCGAATGCGTGTACGCAAGGGGAACGACCCTGGGCGGGGACGACGGCATTGCTGTGGCCTATGCCATGGCGCTGCTGGCTGACCGAAGCATCCCACACCCGCCGCTGGAGGTCATCCTCACCGTGGACGAGGAGATGGGCATGGAAGGCGCGGCCGGCATTGATCTGTCCGGCCTGAAAGGGCGCACAATGATCAACCTGGACTCCGAGGAGGAGGGGATTTTCACCGTTTCCTGCGCCGGAGGTGCGCGGAGCACCATTCATCTGCCGGTGGAGCGGCGGGTGGTGTACGGCCCCTGCGTCAAACTGACGGTGGAAGGGCTCCAGGGCGGCCACTCCGGCGTTGAGATCCACAAGAACCGCGCCAACGCCAACAAGGTAATGGGAGAATTTCTGAGCCGCGTACAGGCGCTCATGCCCCTGTGCATCACCAAGCTCCAGGGCGGCGCGAAGGACAACGCCATCCCCCGCTCCTGTGAGGTCACACTGGTGGCCATGGGCATCCATCTGGAACGGATCAACGAAATCGCCCAGGCGCTGCAGGCGGAGATCCGGGAAAAGTATGACGAGCCGCAGGCCGTCGTCCGCGGGGATGATGTGGACGCGCTGGGCGGCAATGCGCTGACGACAGAATGCAGCGCAAAGGTGATCGCGCTGCTCAACGCCGCCCCCAATGGCGTGCAGGCCTGGAGCCATGACATCGATGGCCTTGTGCAGACCAGCCTGAACCTGGGCATTGTCCGCCTGGAGGAGGAGCTGACGCTGACCTTTGCCGTCCGCAGCTCTGTCAATCAGGAGAAGCAGGACCTGCTGGAGCGGATCACGCAGCTGGCCGCATTTTACGGCGGAAGCGTTACCGAAATGGGGCATTATCCTGCCTGGGAGTACCGGAAGGATTCGCCCCTGCGGGATACCATGGTCGCCGTCTTCCGGGAGATGTTCGGAGCGGAGCCGGAGGTGGTGGCCATCCATGCCGGGCTGGAGTGCGGCCTGCTGGGGGAGAAGCTGCCCGGGCTGGACTGCGTTTCCATAGGCCCCAATATGCACGACATTCACACCAGCCGGGAAAAGCTGGAAATTGCTTCCACCGGCAGGACATGGGATTTTCTGCTGTCGGTTCTGCGGCGGCTGTAAGGGTGGCTTACAATGGCTTTCTTAAAAATTGCCATTTTGCAGCTGCTTCCGGGCGAAGCCCGGCGAATATGAATCTGGATATACTTCGGGCTTACCGCGCGGCGGAGGTCTGGGGAAATGCTTACCGGCGTCCCGACAAGTACCACCTGCTGACGGAGCTTCATATTGCGCCGCCTTTCCTCCGGGAGGATGCCAGACCCTAGCCATATTGTTTCCCTGACCCGGCACATTTGCCGGGTCAGATTTTTTTGCCGCTCCGCCGCAGGACCAGCCCCTTGATCCATACAATATCCGCCCAGGACACAACGCGGAGCAGGATCAGCAGGCTTGTCAGCAGCGCAAGATACGCTGCCGGTCGGAGGATCGGATGGGAAACGAAACTGGCCGCCCATGTGGAAACCAGCGCCGCCGTTAATGTGAGCACGGGAACGGAGTAGGGAATGTGCTCCCCGCTGATTTTTAGCAGCCGCCGTAGGCTGAGCGCGAAATTGATCAGATGGGTGATCAGGAAGCTGACAAAATAGCCGCGGATCCCGTATTTCGGCAGCAACGTGTACAGGAAGGCCACATCCATGGAGTTTGTAAGGATGTTGTAGCGCACGGATGCCTTTTGCTGGCCTAAGCCCTTGATCATGGCATCTGTCACACTGTCGCAGTACAGCATGACCGCCAGGGGCGCGAACCATTTCAGGTATGTCCCCGCGTCAGCGCTGCTGTACAGGCGCCGGCACAGCGCCTCCGCGCATAGGTACATCACACCGCCGCAGGCTGTACCGTAGAGCAGGGCAATGCGCAGGCTTTTCCGTACAAGGTAGTGGATGCGCCGCTCACTGCCTGCGGCGCGGCATCGGGCAAGCTCCGGGATCAGCAGCTCCGTAAGGCCGAACAGGATCGCTGCCGGAAACATCAGCACAGGGAAAACCATGCCGTGGATGGTGCCAAAGGCCGCCAGAGGCGACACAACGCCGGGATGCAGTGCCAAACGCTGGGGAACCATCAGATTCTCGACCGTAGTGATTCCGGTGCGCAGATCGTCCGCCAGGGCCAAAGGGACGGCGGTCTGGGTCAGCCTTCCCCGCAGCGGGATGCGCGGGCCAGTGGCGGCGCGGTCCCGCAGCCGGAGAAATACCAGGCAGCCAAGCGTCAGGCACGCCCCCAGTCCGCTGCCCATGACCACTGCGAGGCTCGCTCGCCCGGAATCCTGCCCTGCCCACAGGCTCAGAAGCCCAATGGTGGCGGCCATGGTACACAGCTGCTCCGCCACCTCAACAGCTGCCAGCGTGACGATCCGGTTCGCGCCGGTGAAGTAGCCGACCATGACGCCGCACAGGCAATTCACCGGCAGAAAGGCGGCAAACAGTCGGATGGGCTGGGTCGCCTCCGCAGCTCCCACCCAATTCTCCGCGATGAATGGCGCGGCCAGATGCACTGCCACGGCCACTCCTGCGCTGATTGCCACGCTGTACAGGCAGCAGCCGGAAAGGACCCAGGTCACGTTTTCCGAGCGTCCGCGCCCGGTCTCCTCGGCAGTCAGGTACATGGTTGCCGTGCGGATGCCAGCCATACCGGCTACCATTGCCATTGAGCCGACGCTCATCACCAGCTGAACCAGTCCGATCCCCTCCGCGCCAATGCGTCCGGACAGGTACACCTGAAAGGATGTACCGATCAGCCGAAGCAGAAGGTTCACCCCGGTGAGCAGCAGGGCACTGTAGAAAATCGGTATTTTTTTGCGCAAAGGAACCCCCTCCTTGTCCTGAGGAAGCCTATGTGGACAAGGAGGGGAATATGCCGCGCTGCCGCTGAAGCGTTTGGAGGATTTTTCCGGCGGGCAGAAGAAAAAGGTGCTGATTGCGGCGAGCCTGTGCCAGCAGGCGCACCTGTATGTGTG
>JAJQHS010000052.1 GCA_021199635.1 Bacillota bacterium | reverse complement strand
CTACGAAATGCCGGTAAAGGCGGCGATATTGTACTTTTTCCGGCTGAACAGGTTCGTTCCTATTTCTCTATAATGTATTTTGGGGCATCCGGTCTGGATGCCCCAAACGCATATTCAGCGGCAGCCCTTGTTCTGGCTCTGGCTCTGGCTCTGGCTCTGATTCTGGTTCTGGTTCTGATTCTGGCTCTGGTTCTGGTTCTGGTTCTGGCTCTGATTCTGGTTCTGATTTTTGCTCTGGTTGGAATTCATAACTGTTTCCTCCGATAATATGATTATTTACGGCCTGGCCGCGTTCCTATCTTTCCCCGTATTTCATGATTTATCCTTCGGCTTGAAAATCAGGCTGGCAAGCAGTCCGCAGGTGATGGCGGCGGCGATGCCTCCGGCGGTTGCTTTCAGCCCGCCGGTAAAAATGCCGGAGAATCCGTCAGAATCCACGGCTTCTTTGACGCCCTTGGCAAGATTGCTGCCAAACCCGGTCAGCGGCACGGTCGCGCCTGCACCGGCAAAGTCCACCAGTGGCTGGTACAGTCCCACCGCGCCCAGGAATACCCCGGCCACCACGTAGCTCACCAGGATGCGGGCAGGCGTCAGCTTGGTTTTGTCAATCAGAATCTGACCGATCAGGCACAGGAATCCGCCGACCAGAAACGCCTTCACATAGTCCATTTTAAACGCTCCCTCCTACGATAGATACGGCGTGACACACGCCGGGAATGGGCAGACCCTGCTGCGTGGAGGTGGGGGAGAGCAGCGCACCTGTGCCGCAGAACAGGATCTTGCCCAGCTTGCCGGATTGCAGCTGGCCGAGCAGGTGCCCGCACAATGTGATGGCGCTGCATCCGCAGCCGGAGCCACCGGAATGCACATCCTGCTTCACGGCGTCGTACACCAGAGTGCCGCAGTCTGCCAGCCTGCCGCCCAGATATACGCCCTCCCGCTTGGCAAGCTCCAGCAGGGCGTCCTTTCCCAGCTGACCCAGGTCGCCGGTGACGATCAGATCATAGTCCTCCGGTGCACGGTGGAGATCCTCCAGATGTGCCCGGATGGTATCATACGCGGCAGGTGCCATGGCGGCGCCCATGTTATTGGCGTCCTTGATGCCCAGGTCGGTCACGGTGCCGATGGTGCAGCTCTCGATCCTGGGGCCTTTCCCTGCCGAGCAGACCAGCGCCGCACCGGCGCCGGTGACCGTCCACTGGGCGGTGGGGGTGCGCTGCCCACCATAGCCCAGTGGGAAGCGGTACTGCCGCTCTGAGGAGGCAAAGTGGGAGGAGGTCAGGGCGATCACCTTATCGGAAAAGCCGCCGCACACCGCCATGGATGCCATCAGCAGGCCCTCCGCCATGGTGGAGCAGGCGCCGTACAGGCCAATGTGGGGGATGCCCGTGTTGCGCAGGGTGAAGGACGAGCCGATGCACTGGTTCAGCAAATCCCCGGAGAACACCAGCCCAATCTGCTGCCGGGTCACCCCGGCCTTGTCGATCAGGGTGTCCAGAGCGATTTTCTGCATTTGCTTTTCCGCCTGCTCCCAGGTTTTTTGACCGAAATAGGTATCCCCGGAAATCACATCGAAGCTCTGCGCCAATGGGCCCTGCCCCTCCTTTTTTCCGGCGACGCTGGCCCATGCGGTGATCACCGGCATCTGGGGCAGCACAAAGCTGTGCTTGCCCCGCTTATTATCTGCCATTTCATGCACCTTCCTTGTTTTTTCCTATTATGCGCCCGGTGCGGAAATTTATGAAGCATCCAGGCAAAAAAAGCTGCCGCACGAATCCGTGCGGCAGCGCAAAGGGAATGTGTTATTGCCAGGTGTCCAGGAAGGCGTCAAATGCTTCATTCAGCGCCGCGTTGGAGATCGCGTCATTCTCCGCTGTGCCGGATGCGTCAGACAGCGCGTCAACGAGCGTCCACAGGTCGTCGGACAGCGCCTGCATCTGCTCGGCAGAGTATGCACCGTCCTCAATTTCGGAGCATATGGTTTCGAACACGCCGGGCATCGGGTAGGCGAAGGCCTGATTGGTTTCCAGCGCGTAGACCCAGCACCGCACATGCAGCTCCATCAGCCTGTCGTGCATGCGCGGAGCGGTGCCTCCGTCTATCAGGGTGTCCACCCCGGTAGCCACGTCCCTCAGATAAACATAAGTAGCGTTGAGGAAGGTTTTACGCACCTGATGGCGGTTCACCGCGTTGGCAATGACCACGCCAGTCAGCACCAAAATGATTGCAACGAGTACGGAAACAACGGAAATAAAGGTTTTCTTTTTCATCGCTATCCCTCCATGTGCGAATTTTTATGCTGATTACAGCTTCAGTTTAGCATGGGGGGGAATTTTGTCAAGCAAAAAAAGAAATTGACCTGAAATTTTATAGCACCCTGCGGGCGCCATAGTAGCAGCCGGACCAGTAGCTGCTGGTCAGCTCGGAGACGACCACGCCTTTGCTGCTGGATGCGTGAATGAACTGGCCGCTGCCGATGTAAATGCCCACATGGGACACGCCGCCGGAGCCGGTGGCGAAGAACACCAGGTCCCCGGCTTGCAGATTGGCGCGGGATACGGCGGTGCCTGCGGTGTACTGCTGCGCGCTGGTGCGGGGCAGGGTGATGCCGTTGGCCCGGAACACATACTGCACCAGCCCGGAGCAGTCAAATCCGCTGGGGGTGTCGCCGCCCCACAGATAGGGCACACCAAGGTACTGCTTCGCTGTGGCGATGATGGCGGAAGCGGAGGCGGAACCTCCGTTCAGCGCTTCCGCGCTGGGAGTCACGCCGGTGGATTCCCCGCCCCGGAAGAACAGGGGCGAATTGACGGACGCCCGGTTTTCATAGGGGATCTCCGTCAGGTCCAGGTAATCGCTGCGGATGTAGCCGATGGTGCTGCCGTAGATCACCTTGTACCACTGGCTGTTGATGCCGATGATGTACGCTATTTCCCCGGTATTGGCCTTGGAAAGGCTGGTGTAGCCCGTGCCTGGGCCGGAGCGGATATTTACGCTGGTGCCGTTGACCAGGCCGTAGCCCAGCTCCACGTTTTCCCGGGCGGTGAAGCGCAGATAATCGCCGTGCATATAGCCGGTTTGCAGATTATAGATCACCTTGTACCAGGAGCCGGTCTGCCCCAGAACCACCACCACCTCGTCCGCATAGCCGTAGTCCAGCGTTTCAGCGGAGGTGGATGGGGCGCTGCGCAGCCGCAGGGAGCTGGCGGTGATAAACGCCACGCCGGTTTTCAGCTCCCCGCCGGCGGCGGACGCCTGAGGAACTGCGATGCCGATGAAAAGAAAAACTGCCAGCGCAAGGCTGGCAAAACGAGTAAAGCGTTTCATACAATGCCCTCCGTCTTACGGTGAAATGATTACTTGCCCGCCAGGGCGCGTTCCAGCCATACACAGCCAAAATCCAAAGCGGTGTACAGCCCGTCCTTTTCGCTCTTCTTCACCACGCGGTCCCGGCTCTTGACCGTGGGATCGGTGCGCTGAAGCTGAACGGAAACCTTAGTCGCCACGTCCAGGTCGCCGACCTTCTTGGTTTCCAGCACCTGGAGCATGACAATGTGGGAATCCGCCATAGAGCCGTAGTAGATCAGATTATCCTTGCGCATGAGCGGATGTCCCTTGTACATGAGAACGGATTTCTCCTCTGCCATTGTGAATCACCTCCTGTGAGTTTGTAATCAGATTGTAACATATTGTAACCATTGCGTCAACTGCTGGGGAGGGATTCCCAGAATTTGACACAGGATGGGCTACGCATATGCCTGCGGGGACGGATTTTGTAAGACGGAGGGAGTATGAAATTGTTTATTTGGTGCGGCGTGCCGCCGCTGTGGAAAAACAGGAGGCTTTTGCCTTGGCAAAAGCCTCCTGGCGGGGATGGGTTCAGGCCAGATAGCACCGGACAAGCTCCTGCAGCAGTTCGTCCCGATCCAGCTTGCAGATCATGCTGCGGGCATTGTTGTAATTGGTGATATAGGTGGGGTCCTCGGTCAGCAGGTAGCCGACCAGCTGGTTCACCGGATTATACCCCTTTTCCTGGAGAGCGTCGTACACAGTCCGGACAATCCGGTGCATATTCTCTTTGTCGTCGCTGGGTACCGTAAATTTCAGTGTGCTTTGATCCGTCATGGTATCGACCTCCTTACGTGTATCAATGGTATTATATCCCAAATTTTCCCCGGTGTAAAGGGCTGATTGAAAAATTTTTGTGAACAGATGTTCAGCGCAGTACCGCGCCCAGCTGCTTTTCCAGGGCGGAGAGGACCTTGGAGATGACGGATTCCGAATCCGCGTCGGTCAGCGTCCGGTCATCCGCCCGCAGCTCCAGAGAGAAGGCCATGCTCTTCTTGCCGGCGGGGATGCCCGCACCCCGGTAGATGTCGAACAGGCGGATGCTGCGCAGCAGCTTCCCCGCTGCGGCGGTAATCACATCCTCCGCCTGGGCAACGGTGACCGTCTCATCGCACACGAAGGACAAATCCCTGGATACACCGGGGTATTTAGGCAGGGGAACGTACACCGGGTCCGGCAGCTGCAGGCTGAACAGCTTGGTAAAGCTCAGCTCAGCGCAGTAAACCTCGGCGTCGATCCCGTAATTGGCGGCCACCAGAGGATGCACCTGCCCGATGTAACCCACATCCACACCATCCACGGTCACCTTGGCGCAGCGCCCGGGATGGAAAGAGGGATTGTCCGACACGGCGGTGTAGCTGGCCTTGCGGATGCGCAGGCCGGTGAGGATCGCCTCTACCTCACCTTTGAGGGTGAAGAAGGATTCTCCCGCCCCGTAGGTGCCCAGCGTCAGCATTTTCGGCTCTTCGGGGAGCGACTGGCCGTCCACGGGCAGGTAAATCTTTGCCATCTCGTAGAGCTTGACGGATTTATTGTGGTAGGCGTTGTTCCGGGACAGGATGTCCAGCATGGAGGGCAGGGCAATGGTGCGCATGATGGAGGTGTCCTCGCCCAGCGGGTTCTGGATTTTCAGCGCGTGGCGCAGGGGAGAGTCGGCAGGGAGCCGGATCTGGTCGAAAATGGTGGGGGACACGAAGGAGTAGGTGATGATCTCACTGTAGCCCAGGCTGCGGCACAGCGCGCCGGCCTTATTTTCCAGCAGCATGTACGCGGAGCAGCCGCCCTGGGTGGACAGCTTCAGGTCGGTGGTGGGGATCTCGTTATAGCCGTAGGATCGCCCGACCTCCTCCGCGATATCCGCCGTATGGTTCAGGTCCGGCCGGAAGGAGGGAACCAGGATGTCGTCCCCCTCCACGGGGATCTCCAGCAGCTTCAGGTAGGATACCATATCCTCCCGGGAGATGTGGGTGCCCAGCAGGGCGTTGATGCGCTCCGGCTCCAGGGGGATGGTCCTGGGCTGGGGGACCTGGTTGATCACGTCGATGATGCCGTCCAGCACATCGCCGCACTGGAGCAGTTCCACCAGCTCGCAGGCACGCTGCACGGCGGGCACTGTCATCATGGGGTCCAGATTCTTCTCAAATTTGCCGGAGGATTCTGTGCGCATACCCAGGCTCAGCGCCGTCTGCCGGATGGAGGTGCCGTTAAAGTTGGCGGATTCAAAGACCACGGTGGTGGTGTCATCCAGGATTTCGGAATTTTCGCCGCCCATGATGCCCGCCAGGCCGATGGGCTTGTCCTCGTCGGCGATGACCAGCATTCCCGGCTGGAGGGCGCGCACGTTGCCGTCCAGGGTGGTCAGGGTTTCGCCCTGCAGCGCCTCCCGGACGATGATCTTGCCGGAGGAAACGTAGCGGTAGTCGAATGCATGCATGGGCTGGCCGTATTCCAGCATGACATAGTTGGTGATGTCCACGATGTTGTTAATGGGGCGCACGCCGTTGGCGCGCAGACGCTGCCGCAGCCACTTGGGGGAGGGCGCGATTTTTACATTGGCCACCATCCGGGAAGAATAGCGGCTGCAAAGCTGCGTGGCGGGGACCTCCACATCCAGAAAATCATACATGGAGCCGGCATCGGAGCCGTGAACCACCGGGGTGTGGTGGCGCATGGTCTTGCCGAAGGCAGCGGCGGATTCCCGGGCCAGGCCGATGATGGAGTAGCAGTCCGGGCGATTGTTGGTGATCTCAAAGTCCACCACCGTATCGTCGTTGCCGATGACGCAGTTGATGTCGTCGCCGGGCTGACAGTCCTCGCCGTTCAGGATCCAGATGCCGTCGGCGAACACGCCGGGCAGATCGTTCTGGGTCAGCCCCAGCTCAGCGAAGGAGCAGAGCATTCCGTTGGATTCCACCCCGCGGAGCTTGCCCTTAGTGATGTGCACGCCGCCGGGCAGGCGGGAGTTGTGCAGCGCGGCAGGAACCAGATCGCCCTGGTGGACATTCTGCGCGCCGGTGACGATCTGCACGGGCGCATCCTTGCCCACATCCACCTGGCAGACCCACATGTGGTCGGAATTTTCATGGCGGACGATGGAAAGCACCTTGCCCACCACCACGTTTTTGATTTCGCTGTCCATCCGCTCCCAGGTCTCTACCTTCTGGCCGAAGATGGTAAGCTTCTCCACGTATTCCCGGTCGGAAACGGCGGAAAGGTCAACAAAGTCCTCGTTGATCCATTTTCTGTTGAGTTTCATTGCTCCAACCTCCCTCAGAACTGATTCAGGAACCGAATGTCATTGTCGAAGATCAGCCTCAGGTCGTTGATGCGCAGGCGGCTCATGGCCATACGCTCCAGACCGATGCCGAAGGCAAAGCCGGAATACTTCTCCGGGTCAATGCCGCAGCCCCGGAGCACATCCGGATGCACCATGCCCGCGCCCAGGATTTCGATCCAGCCCTCGCCGTGACAGGTGGAGCAGACCTGGCCGTCCACTTCGCCGGTTCCGTGGCATTTGTGGCAGCGCATATCCGTTTCGCAGCTGGGCTCGGTGAAGGGGAAGTGGTGGGGGCGGAAGCGGATGACCGCATCGTCCCGGTACAGGCGGCGGATCATGGTGATCAGCGCGCCCTTCAGGTCGCCCATGGTGACATTCTCCGCCACCACGAGCCCCTCGATCTGGTGAAACATGGGGGAGTGGGTGGCGTCCGCTTCGTCCTTGCGGTACACCCGGCCGGGGGCCAGGATGCAGATGGGCGGCTGGGTGTTTTCCATGGCGCGAATCTGCATGGGGCTGGTCTGGGTGCGCAGAAGCACGGAGTCATCGTCGGTAAAATAGAAGGTATCGCTGCGGTCCCGGGAGGGGTGCCCCTCCTCAATATTCAGCCGGGTGAAGTTGTAGCTGGCCAGCTCCACCTCCGGGCCGTCGATCACCTGGTAGCCCATGCCGATGAAAATGTCCTTGATTTCCTGCAGCACCATATTCATGGGGTGCTGATGGCCCAGCGCCACGGCCTCGCCGGGGATGGTCACGTCCACGGCTTCCGCCTTCAGCTTCGCCTCCAGCACGGCGGCGTGGATGTCAGCCTTCCGCTGCTCCAGCTTCTCCTCAATGGCGGCGCGAACGGAGTTTGCCAGCTGGCCCATGACCGGGCGCTCCTCAGGGGACAGCTTGCCCATCTGCTTCAGCACGGTGGTCAGCTCGCCTTTTTTGCCCAGCAGCCGCACCCGCAGCTCCTCCAGCGCCTCCGGGGAACTGGCGCTGTCCAGCGCAGACAGCGCCTGCTGCCGGATATTTTCCAATTGTTGCTTCATATGATTCTCTCCTTTAGAAAGATAACTACAAAAAATAATCCTTTCATCCCAATCACTCGGGACGAAAGGACATTCCTTCCGCGGTACCACCCGCAATTCGCCGCAAGGCGCACTTTCCGGATGCTGGCACATCCACAGATCGTTAACGGGATCACCCGGCGGGCCCTACTGCTATTTTCAGGCTGCGGCTCCTGGGAGAAGGCCCTCGCTGCACCCACGCGGCTCCCACCGTCCCGCGTTCGCTGAAGAAGTGCCTGTAAAGCGGCAGGCAGCCCAATCATCGCCTTTTCTGTTTCCAGAGGAATCTTACCATATCCTGCGGAAAAATGCAAGCATTATTTCAGTCCCTTGACAAATTCTCAAAGCCGTGGTATGAGTAAAGGAAAGGAGGCGTTTTGTATGATACAGCTGGATCATTTGGCAGTGCGCGGGATCCTGCCGGACAGGCCGGAGCAGGCGCACAAGGGCGATTTTGGCAGAGTCCTGCTGCTGTGCGGCAGCCGTGGGTATACGGGCGCGGCAGCGCTGGCGGCGATGGGCGCGGCGCGCAGCGGCGCGGGGCTGATCTTTCTCGGCGTTCCGGAGTGCATTTATGCCATCGAGGCGGTGAAGCTGACAGAGCCGATGGTTTTCCCCCTGCCGCAGGAGGGCGGGATGCTGTCGGCTGCGGCGGTTCCGGAGATCGAAAGCCGCTTGCCCGGGATGGACGCGGTGCTGGTCGGCCCGGGAATGGGGCAGTCGGCGGGCACATTGGCGGTGACGGAGGCTGTGCTGCGGCATTTTTCCGGACCGGTTGTGGTGGACGCGGACGGCATAAATGTTTTGTCCCGGCATATGGATTTACTGCGCGAAAGGAAGTATCCAACGGTTCTGACGCCCCACGCCGGGGATTTCGTCCGGATGGGCGGCGGCAGCGGCGGGGAGCGGGTGCCGGACGCCATGGCCTTTGCCCGGGAGTACGGCTGTATTTTGCTGCTGAAAGGGCACAGAACGGTTATCACCGATGGCCAGGAATGTTATGTCAACTGCACAGGAAACCCGGGAATGGCCACCGGCGGCAGCGGCGATGTGCTGGCCGGCATCCTCGTCAGCCTGATCGGGCAGGGGATCCCGCCACTCCAGGCCGCCGCTGCGGGCGCCTGGCTCCATGGCGCTGCGGGGGACCAATGCGCCGGGGCTATGGGGCAGTATGGCATGCTGCCGTCGGATATGTTGGAGGTGCTTCCGCGACTTATGAAATAGGGCGGGATCTGAATGAAACGAGCAATTGTGCTGCTTTGCCTGGTGCTGCTGTCCGGCTGCAGCGGGCAGGAGCAGGCGCTGGACGATGTCCTCTCCCTGCGGGCGAAGCTGCTGAGCCAGAGCGTGCAGTTCCAGGCGACGGTGACTGCGGACTATGGGGACAAAATCTATTCTTTCTCCATGGAATGCACCGCTGATTCCGGCGGGAAGCTGCGCTTTACCGTGCTGTCGCCGGATACCATCGCGGGGATCTCCGGGAGTGTCAGCGAATCCGGGGGCAGCCTGCAATTTGACGGGCAGGCGCTGGCTTTTGACGCCCTGGCGGATGGGCTGATCTCGCCGGTGTCCGGTCCATGGGTGCTGATGAAGACCCTGCGCAGCGGCTACCTGACCTCCTGCGCGGAGGAGGGGACATATCTTCGGGTAGCCATTGACGACAGTTATGCGGACAATGCGCTGCACCTGGACATCTGGCTGGGCGAGGATGATCTGCCGGTACGCAGTGAAATTTATTGGCAGGGCAGGCGGCTTTTGTCGATAGAGGTCAAAGATTTTGCTTTTGTGTAACTCCGTGGGAAAAAGAACATAGGATATTTCAGGCGCGCTTCCGTTTAGAATTCCTCCCTGCGTGGAACAATAGAATCAGCCGCGTTACATAGGAATCTCCGGTAGCGTGGGCAATGATTTCTTCGGAGTGTGAAGCACATGGACAGCACAGTCAAGCGGGGAGATATTTTCTATGCGGACCTGTCACCGGTGGTGGGCAGTGAGCAGGGCGGCACCAGGCCGGTGCTGATCATCCAAAACGATACAGGCAACCGCCATTCCCCCACGGTCATCGCCGCCGCCATCACCAGCCAGACGGGGAAGGCAAGGCTCCCCACCCACATCAACATCGCCGGGGGCAGCGTCGGGCTGAGCAAGGATTCGGTGATCCTGCTGGAGCAGATCCGCACCATTGATAAGCGGCGCCTGCGGGAGCACATGGGGCACCTGGACGAGAACCACATGGCCATGGTGGACGACGCCATCGCCGTGAGCTTTGGGCTGCATGGCGGTGTTACATGAATAACCCCCCTTTCTCCGCATAGCATAGCAGGGAAGGGGGATTTTTCATGGATGGAATTTACGACATTTTTCTCGGAGGCAAGCCTGTAGGCAAGGCGCAGGTGCGCCGGGAAGGGCTGTACCTGCGGTTCCGCTGCTGCTGCGACCTGAGCGGGGAGGCCATCTACCGGATCAGCGTCACCTGCGGCGGAAAGACGGAGAACCTGGGCGTGCCGGTACCGGAGGGGGACGCCTTCTGCCTGGATACGCGCATCCCCGCCAGAAAACTGGGGGCGGGTATGCCCCAATTCCGGGCGTTGCCCAAGGGCACGGAGCGGGCAGGGGTTTTCATCCCCATCATCCCGGAGGAGCCGTTTGCCTACCTGTCCCGGCTGGGGGATGCGGTCCTCCGGCGCAGCAACGGCCAGCTGGGGGCGTACTTCCCCCAGGCGGATCAAAGCGCGATATCCAGCTCCACCGGGCAGTGATCCGATCCCAGGATGTCGGCGTGGATCGGGGCGGCGCGGACAGCGCCCTGCAGCCGGTCGGATACCAGGAAATAGTCAATACGCCATCCGGCGTTGTTTGCCCGCGCGTTGAACATATAGCTCCACCAGGTATACGCGCCGGTGGCGGTGGGATTCAGGAAGCGGAAGGTGTCAGTAAAGCCGCTGGCCAGCAGATGGGTGAAAGCGCCACGCTCCTGGTCGGAGAAGCCGGCGTTGCCCCGGTTGGAGCCGGGGTTTTTCAGGTCGATCTCCTGATGCGCCACGTTCAGGTCGCCGCATAGGACCACGGGCTTGCGGGCGTCCAGCCCCACCACATAGTCCCGGAAGGCGTCCTCCCATTTCATCCGGTGGTCGATCCGCGCCAGCCCCCGCTGGGCGTTGGGCGTGTAGCAGGTGACCATGTAAAAGTCCGGATACTCCAGGGTGATGACCCGCCCCTCCGTATCCAGCTCGGCGATGCCGATGCCCCGGGTATCGGAAATGGGCGCGTGGCGGGTGAAGATCGCGGTGCCGGAGTAGCCTTTCTTCTCCGCATAGCACCAATACTGCCGGTAGCCGGGAAGCTCCAGCTCCAGCTGTCCCGGCTGGAGCTTTGTTTCCTGCAGGCAGAAAATATCCGCGTCAATTTGTGCAAAGAAATCCAGAAATCCCTTCTGGATGCAGGCGCGCAGGCCGTTTACGTTCCAGGAAATCATTCGCATAGGGGTCACTCCTCCTTATTGGCGTTCAGTCGGATTCCGTGGCAGCGCTGCTGTCCAGCAGGAGGTAGCTGTCCGCGGTCATGGTAATGCTTTTGCTGCCGTCCAGCAGGGAATCGTCGGCGCTGATGACCACTGTTTCGCAGCCGGTCATGGCGATCACGGTCTGGGTCAGGCATACGCAGCCGACGGTCAGCGCCATCCCCGTCAATTCGGCAAAGTCGGCGCTCAGGTCCACATAGGCTGCCGCATTCACAATTTCAAAGCTATACAGCATGGTCCCGCGGGGGAAGGGACTGGTCAGCGTTTCCGACTCCGGGCCGGTCAGGTAGCGGTCGAGCATCCAGACGTAATCCGATTCATGCCCGGAGGCTTCCTGATATTCGCAGCCGATCACGCTGTCCGCCTCCCCGTAGGTTAGCTCGGATTGCAGATAGTAGCAGGCAAACGGCGCCTGGGGATTCTCCTCCGACTGCACGCAGGCGGTCAGTCCGGCCAGGCAGCAAAGCGCCAGGCACAGGCAAAGCCCTTTTCTCACGGCGTTTCCTCCTCTCCCGGATCAAAAATGGGGAAAATCACGGTAAAGACAGAGCCCTTCCCCACCTCGCTGGCCACGCGGATCTCGCCCTGGTTCCGCTCTACCATGTTGCGCACGATGGCAAGGCCCAGGCCGCTGCCGCCGGATTTCCGGGAGCGGGCCTTATCCACCCGGTAGAACCGCTCGAATACATGGCCAATGGCCTCCTGGGGGATGCCGACGCCGGTATCGGACACCTGGAGCAGGGCATTCTCCCCCTCCCGCAGCAGCCGGATGGTCAGCTTCCCGCCGGGGGTATTGTATTTGATGCCGTTTTCCGCCAGGTTGAAGATGATCTGGTAAAGGTCATCCTCCAGAATCAGGATCGGGCAGTCGTCCTGGAAGTCGGTTTCGATGGTAATGCCGCTCTCTTCCGCCAGGGCGGACAGCATCCGCACCACCCGCTGGGCGGTGGGAGCCATATACACGATTTCAAATTCCCCGTCCTCCTGGCTGTCCAGCCGGGTCAGGGAAAGCAGCTTCTGGGTCATCCGGTTCAGCCGGTCGGCCTCGCTGCCGATGTCGCCCACGAATTCCCGGATGGTATCCACGTCCATATCGTTCTGCAAAATGGAGTCGGACAAAAGCTTTATGGAGGCCAGGGGCGTTTTCAGCTCGTGGGATGCATCGGAGACGAACTGCCGCCGCTTGCCCTCGGAGATTTGCAGCCTGGCGGTCAGGTCGTTGAATTCATCGCCCAGGAAGGTCAGCTCGTCATGGCCGCCCATCTCCACCCGATGGGAGTAATCGCCCTCCCGGATGATGTGCATGGAGGAAAGCACCCGACGCATCCGCGTGGAAAAAATCAGGGCGAAAATCATGGAGAAGACGATGACGATCAGCTCCAGGATCAGCGTGATGGTCAGAATATTGGTTTGCAGGGAGCGCAGCACCGCGCCCTGCTCGGCATCGTACTCCATCATGTACACGCAGCCGACCAGCGTGCCGTAGGAATAGATGGGCGACGCGGCGCGGGAGATAATGGAATCGTCGCAGGAGAACACGTTGTTGCTCTCCAGCGCGCCGACGATCTCGGGCAGCAGCGCATACGCCCCCACGGCGGAATCCTCCGTATAGGAATCGTACAGGACAAGCCCGGACTGGTCGGTGATGATCAGGCGGGTGACCCGCAGGCTCTCCATCTGGGACACAGTGGCGGATACGGTGGAGGGGCTCAGCACCTCCAGGCTGGAAATCTCCGCCGCGGCCAGGTGGCATTTTTCGATCATGGAGGACTGCTTGCTCTGGTACAGCAGCTCCCGGCTGGTGCTGGAGCAGTACAGGTTCAGGAAAATCAGCACCGCCAGAGTGATAAGGGTATACACCACGCCGAAGCGGAACTGGGTATTTCCGTATCGGCGGCTGCCTGTGCGCTCACTTTCGGAAATAATAGCCAACGCCCCACTTCGTCATAATATAGTTGGGTTCCGCCGGATTTTCCTCCAGCTTCTCCCGCAGGCGGCGGATATGCACATCCACCGTCCGGATATCGCTGCGGTACTCGTAAGCCCAGATGGTATCCAGCAGCGCCTCCCGGGAGTAGACCCGGTTGGGATTGCGCATCAGAAATTCGATCACGTCAAATTCCTTGGCGGTCAGGTCGGCCAGCTCGCCGGAGCGATAGGCGTTCCGGGCGTCCAGGTCCAGGGTGATGGAGCCGATGGTCAGCTTGTTCCCGGCGGCATCCTGCCCGGCGTTGGTGGTGCGCCGCAGCAGCGCCCGGATGCGCGCCTTCAGCTCCAGGATGTTAAAGGGCTTGGTCAGGTAGTCGTCCGCGCCGTAGTCGAAGCCCATCAGCTTGTCCATATCGTCGGCCTTCGCGGTGAGCAGGATGATGGGAACGTTGGAAAATTCCCGGATCTTGGAGCAGGCGGTCAATCCGTCCATTTCCGGCATCATCACGTCCAGCACGATCAGATTGGGGTTCTGCGTCTGCGCCGCCTGAACGGCCTCCAGGCCATTGGAGCCGGTGATCACCTCGAATCCATCGTTCTGCAAATTAAAGCGTATGCCCTTCACCAGCAAATCTTCATCGTCCACAACCAGTATTTTCATAGTTAACCTCCCAATGTGATGTAATCCAGCAGCGCTTCGAACCGCTTGGTACCGATGCCGGAAACCTCCGTCAGCTCAGCCAGGGCGGAGAATCCGCCGATTTCCGTCCGATAGTCCACAATGCGCTGGGCAAGCACCGGGCCAATGCCGGGAAGGGTCTGAAGCTCCTCCAGCGTGGCGGTGTTGATGTTGATCTTCCCGCTTTCCGTGGCGGCGGTGGAGGCGGGCGCCTCGGTTTGCTGCGGGGCAGAGGATGCCTGTGTCGTTTCCGGCGCGGACGGAGCCTGTGTGGCCTGCGAGGTCTGCGGGGCGGACGGCTCGGTTTCCTGGGCAGCCTGGATCCCGGAAGCGGTGGACGCCTGGGTCTGCGCCGTGCTGACGCCCAGCAGAACCGCACTGCCGCCGATGCTCCTGCCTGCGTAAAGCCCCATCAGAAAAGCCGACAGGATCAGGCAGAGGACCGCCAATATGGAAATTCCTGATTTTTTCACGCCGCCGCCTCCTTCCCCGCATTGACTATGCCCGGAAAAGCTGATATACTATACACAGAACATTATACACGACTTTTGCCCAACGGACAAGTCCGGTGTTGAAATATAGAGGTAGAAATATGAAAAAAACCAGGATAATTTGCCTGCTCCTCGCCCTTTGCCTGGGGTTTTTGCCGCTGTTTTCCCTCTCCGCTTCGGCGGAGGAAATCGACCAGTCAGTCGCCAGCGGATGCCACAGCGTGGACGCAGCAATGACGCTGGGCACCTCGGAACGGCTGACGGATACCGCCAACGCCGTCGTCGTCTATGAGCGCAGCAGCGGCACCATGGTGTATACCTGGAACGCGGACACGCGCATCTATCCGTCCAGCATGGTCAAGATCATGACGGCGGTGGTGGCGCTGGAAAATGCGGAGCTTACCGATGTGGTGACAGTGACCAGCAAGGCACTTTCCTATGTGGCGATCGGCTCTGTGAGCGCGGAGCTGAAGGCTGGGGAGCAGCTGACGATGGAGGATCTGCTCTACTGTATGATCACTGCCTCCGCCAACGATGCGGCCACGGTGATCGCGGAGTATGTGGGCGGCAGTCAGGATGCGTTCATCGCCATGATGAACGAGAAGGCGGAGGCGCTGGGCTGCCGGGATACCCATTACAGCAACGTCCATGGCCTGCACGATGAGGATACTTATACCACCGCCCGGGATGTTTGCCGCATCCTGGATTACGCGCTGGATAACCCGGATTTCAAAACCATATTCTGCGCCACCTCCTACACCGTTCCCGCCACCGGGCTGAGCGAGGAGCGGGAGATCCTGACCACCAATTACCTGATGAGCACGGATACCACCAAGCGCTACTATGACGAGCGGGTTACCGGCGGCAAGACCGGCGCCACCGACGCCGCTGGGCGGTGTGTCGCCTTCACCGCGGAGGAAAATGGCATGGAGGTCCTGTGCGTCGTTATGGGCGCAAAGGCGACCTATGCAGAGGACGGTACGGTTGAACGCTTCGGCTCCTTTGAGGAGGGCAGCGAACTGCTGGACTATGTGTTTAATAAGTTCCAGTACCGCCAGGTATTTTATGAGGGGCAGACCCTTGCACAATACACTGTGGAGAATGGGGCGAACGATGTGGTTGCGCAGCCGGAAACGGCCGTTTCCACCGTGCTTCCCAAGAATCTGGATACAGATTCGCTGAAATGGGTGTACGAGAGGAGCGAGGGGAGCCTCACTGCGCCGGTAACGCTGGGGCAGCGCCTGGGTGTGGCGCAGGTCTGGTACGGCAGCATATGCATTGCCCAGACGGATATGGTCGCGGCGAACGCCGTCTCCGTGTGGAGCGCGCCGACCGTCCCCATCTCCGCCACCGACGCGGATGCTGACACCACCGGCAGAGTGTGGCGGCTTGTGGCGGCAGGCGGAATCGGCGTACTGGCGGCGCTGCTGCTGGCGGCGGTGGCAATTCTGCTCATCCGCCAGGCAGCGATTCGTGCCCGGCGCAGGAAAAGGCAGAAAAATCGCAGGAGGAACCGGTAATATGGGAGATTGGGAGCAATTGCGGCGGACATGCATGGCCTGCACCCGCTGCGGCCTGTGCGAAACCCGGCACAATGTAGTCTTCGGCGTGGGCAATCCCCAGGCGGACATCCTGTTCGTGGGTGAAGGCCCGGGGGAGCAGGAGGACCTGCGGGGCGAGCCGTTCGTCGGCCCTGCCGGGAAGCTGCTGGACGACATGCTGTCGATCATTGATCTGGACAGGAAGGAAAACTGCTATATCGCCAACATCGTAAAATGCCGCCCTCCGCGCAACCGGGACCCGCTGGAAACGGAGCAGGATGCCTGCATTGGCTTCCTGCGGGAGCAGATCGCGCTGGTTGCGCCGAAAGTCCTTGTTTGCCTGGGTAGAATCGCTGCCAAGCGGCTGATCCGGGAGGATTACCGGATCACCCGGGAGCATGGGCAGTGGACCCAGGAAAATGGCATTTGGATGACGGCAATCTACCACCCCTCCGCGCTGCTGCGGGATGTGAGCAAGCGTCCGGAAACGTTTGAGGATCTGCTTGCTATCCGGGAAAAACTGCGGCAGGTAACAGAAACGAGATAGGCAGGGTAACGCAGCGCCGGAGGCAATTCCGGCGCGTTATCCTGCCTTTTTTGCGCTATGTGGTGAAATAAGCGGAAAAAACGCGAAAAAACCGGGGAAAATTCGGAACATTGACCATTGAAAAGGGCTGCGCCCGGTGCTATACTACTCTTTCAAAAAATGGAGTGAGAGAGGGTTATTCCGGTGCAGCTTCAAAAACAGGAGCGATTCTCCAACGCGATGCTGGTGCGGCTGATTTTTCCGCTGGTGATCGAGCAGGCGCTGGCGATCCTGGTGGGCATGTGCGACGGCGTGATGGTTTCCTCCGTAGGGGAGGCGGCCATTTCCGGTGTGTCGCTGGTGGATATGATCAACAATGTGGTGCTTACGCTGTTCGCAGGCCTGGCTACCGGCGGTGCGGTGGTCACCAGCCAATTCCTGGGCGCGCGGCAGGCGCAGAGCGCGCGGCAGTCCGCCGCGCAGGTGGTGCTGATGGCGGCGCTGGCCGGCCTGGCCGCTATGGCGCTGTGCCTTGTGCTGGCGGAGCCGATGATGCGGCTTTTTTTCGGGTCGATCGACGATGATGTGATGGAAATGGGGCTGATCTATTTCCGCATTACCGCGCTTTCCTTCCCGTTCATCGCCCTGTATAACGCCGGGGCGGCGCTGTTCCGCAGCCAGGGAAACAGCAAAATTTCCATGCGGGTGAGCTTCCTGATGAACCTGATCAATGTGGGCGGGAACGCGCTTTGCATTTATGGGCTGAAAATGGGCGTTGCCGGTGTGGCGGTGCCCACGCTGGTCTCCCGGGCGGTGGCGGCGGTGGTGATCCTGCGGCTTGCCATGAACCCAGAGTGGGAAATCTGCGTTACCTGGGGCAACCTGCGCCACATCCAGGGGAAGATGATGCACAGCATTCTGCGCATTGGCATCCCCTCCGCTTTTGAGAACAGCCTGTTCCAGCTGGGGCGGGTGGTGGTCGTCAGCATGATCGCGCTGTTCGGCACTACCCAGACCTCCGCCAATGCGGTGGCCAACAATCTGGATTCCCTGGGCGTGATCATCGGCCAGGCCATGGGGCTTGCCATGGTCACGGTGGTCGGCCAGTGCGTCGGCGCGGGGGACAACGACCAGGCGGTGTACTATATAAAAAAGCTAATGCTGTGGGTCTACATTGCCCAGGGCATCTCCAATGGCATCGTCATCCTGCTGAGCCGCCAGCTGGTGGGGCTGTACAGCTCCCTCAGCCCGGAAACGGCTACGCTGGCCAGGACCCTAGTGCTGATCCATACCTCCTGCGCGATCGTTTTGTGGCCGGCTTCCTTTGTGCTGCCCAACGCGCTGCGCGCCTCGAACGATGTGAAGTTCACCATGTGCGTCAGCATCGGCTCCATGCTGATCTGGCGGGTGGGCAGCTCCTGGCTGCTGTGTGTCGTGATGGAAATGGGCGCGGTGGGCGTATGGATCGCCATGATCATTGACTGGGTGTGCCGGACGGCCTTCTTCGTCACCCGCACGGTGTCCGGCAAATGGAAGACCAAATATATCCCGGGATAAAAGAGGGCGGCGTCACAGGGCACCGCCCGTTTTTTCTGCCTCCGCCCAGTCGGGCAGGGAGGTAAAGCGCAGGGTGTTTCCCCGGTGGGGGAAGGTCAGCCGACAGGAGTAGAGCATGGGGGCGGAAGCGGAATCCTTCGCCCCATACTTGTGGTCGCCTACCAGGGGGTACCCCCGGCTGGCGAACTGGACCCGGATCTGGTGGCTGCGCCCGGTGTGCAGGCAGATATGGACCAGCGAAGTTTCCCCACAGTCCAGGCGGGTGAATTCCAGCGATGCCTTCTTCACGCCCTTCCGCTCCCGGCGGACGACAAATACCTTATTTTTCCCGCTGTCCTTCCAGAGCAGGTCCTCCCATTGCCCCTGCTCCGGCGGCGCCCCGTGCACCATGGCCAGATATTCCTTGACCATGGCGCCCTGCCGGATGGCTTCGGACAGGGCGGCGGCGGCAGCGTGGGTGCGGGCAAAGACCATTACGCCGCCCACGTTCCGGTCCAGCCGGTGGACAGGGAAGCATTCGCCGCCCAGTGCCTGGGCCAGCGCGGCGGGGAGTGCCTGCTCGGAGTCCATTCCAACAGGCTTGATGCATACGGCGATCTCGGTGTCAGAGTACAGCAGTTCCACGGAAAAGCCCTCCTTTTTTCCTTGCAGTATACCACACCTGGCCGAAAAAGCAAAGAAGTTGGGAAAAATAATTGGTTGCGCTTGCAACTTGATGAGAAATCGTGTATAATGGCGCGGAATGAAATGGAGGATTTTGCATTATGACCACACAGGAGTATCAAAAACACTCGCCCCTGCGGATTTTCCTGGGGTATTTCGGAAACCATAAGAAGCTGTTTGCGCTGGATATTCTGTGCGCCTGCCTGATCGCCGCCGTGGACCTGATGTTCCCACTGGTGACAAGGAGCGCATTGTACGATATGCTGCCCGGTCAAATGTACCGGACGTTCTTCACGGTGATGATCATCGTAGGGCTCAGCTATGTTCTGCGCTCGGTGCTCAATTACATTGTGGCGTATTACGGTCACACCTTCGGCATCCGGGTGGAGGCGGACATCCGCCGGGACCTGTTCCGGCACATGCAGGAGATGAGCTTCAGCTTCTACGACCAGAATCGCACCGGCCAGCTGATGAGCCGACTGACCGCGGACCTTTTCGAGCTGACGGAGCTGGCGCACCATGGGCCTGAGGATCTGCTGACCTCCATCGTTACCATCGTAGGCGCGCTGATCGTCATGGGTACCATCCAGTGGCAGCTGGCGCTGATCGTTGGGCTGATGATCCCGGTGTTCCTGATCGTCATGCTCGCAATGCGCAGGCGGCTTTCCCACGCCTCGGCTGCGGTCAAGCAGAAGACCGCCCATATCAACACGGAGATCGAAACCAGCCTCTCCGGCATCCGTACCGCCAAGGCCTTCGCCAACGAGGCGGTGGAGCGGGACCGGTTTGACGGTGCCAATGAAATTTTCAAAGGCTCCAAGCGGCAGTTCCACAAGGCAATGGGCACCTTCAACAGCGCCATGGAATTCTTCCTTTGCAGCCTGAATGTGATCGTCATCGGCGTGGGCGGCTACCGGATCATGCAGGGGGAGATGGACTACCGGGACCTGGTGACCTTCACACTGTACATTTCCAGCTTTGTCTCCCCCATGCGGAAGCTGGCCAACTTCTCCGAAATGTTTGCCAATGGCTTCGCCGGACTGAACCGGTTCGTGGAGGTCATGCGCACGGAGCCTGCCATCCAGGATAAGCCGGACGCACAGGACCTGAAGGATGTAAAGGGAGATATTTCGGTTGAGGATGTGTCCTTCGCCTATGACGGTGACCTGGCGGTGCTGCACCATGTCAGGTTGCATGTGAAGCCCGGGGAAACGGTGGCCATTGTCGGCCCCTCCGGCGGCGGGAAAAGCACTCTGTGCCAGCTGATCCCCAGATTTTACGATGTGACCAGCGGCGCGATCCGGATCGACGGGCAGGATGTGCGGGATGTGACCCAGAATTCCATCCACCGCAGCATCGGTATCGTGCAGCAGGATGTTTTCCTGTTTGCTGACACGATTTTCGAAAATATCCGCTACGGTAAGCCGGACGCTACCCCGGAGGAGGTCGCTGAGGCCGCGAAAAAGGCGGAGATTTACGATGATATCATGGCCATGCCCAATGGCTTTGAAACGTATGTGGGCGAGCGGGGCGCACTGCTCTCCGGCGGGCAGAAGCAGCGCATCGCCATCGCTCGCGTGTTCCTGCGCAATCCGCCCATCCTGATCCTGGATGAGGCCACCTCCGCGCTGGATTCGGTGACCGAGGCGAAGATTCAGCGCGCCTTCGACGCGCTTTCGGAGGGCAGAACGACGCTGATCATCGCCCACCGGCTGTCCACGATCCGTTCCGCCTCCCGGATCATTTCCATTGCGGATGGGGTCATCACCGAAAGCGGCACCCATCAGGAGCTGCTGGAAAAGGGCGGCGTGTATTCCCAGCTTTACCGCACCCAGAATGCGCTGGCGCTGGAGGCGCTGCGCTGACCGCTACAAATTCACACATATGCAGCAGGGGAGGGCCATTGGCCCTCCCCTGAAACATTCCGCTCCCGGAAATGATCGATATGCGTTTATCGCCGGTGGGGCAGGATCTCCGCCTCCAGAACCCGCACGAATTCCTCCAGCTCCTGCGCGGTGGTGTCCCGGCACAGGGAAATGCGGAAGGAGCCGTCCATGGTTTCCGGAGGCAGGTGCATGGCCGCAAGGACATGGCTGCGGTGGCCTTTGGCGCAGGCAGAGCCGGCGGAAACGCAGATCCCCGCATCCTGCAGCAGATTGATGCTGTTCTGAGTGGGGACGCCGGGCACCGACAGGCTCAGAATGTGGGGCGCTTCATGGGCGCCGTTGACTGTGACCCCCTCCAGGTGGGAGAGCCGCTCCACAAGCCCGTCCAGCAGCGCCTTTTCCCGGGAAATGTCCTCCCGGAAGGTGGCGGACATGGCTTCGCAGGCCGCGGCGAAGCCCATAATTGCCGGGGTCGCCTCCGTGCCGCTGCGCATGCCGCCTTCCTGCCCGCCGCCCAGGATCAGCGGGGGGAAGGACTTCAGCCTGGGGCTGATGTACAGCGCACCCGCGCCCTTGGGGCCGTGGATCTTATGGGAGGATACGGTGATCAGGTCGGCGCCCAGGCTCCTTGCGGAGAAGGGCAGCTTCAGGAAGCCCTGCACCGCGTCCGTGTGGAAAATGGCATCCGGGCAGAGCTTATGGGTGAGCCTGGCCATGGCACTGATGGGCATCACCGAGCCGACCTCGTTATTCACCATCATGATGGACACCAGGATGGTGTTCTTCCGCAGGGCACCCTTCAGTGCCTCCACCGAAACATTCCCCTTGGCATCCGGGGCAAGATAGGTGACCGAAAAGCCCTGCCCCTCCAAAAATTTCATGGAGTTCAGCACCGCGTCGTGCTCAATGGCGGTGGTGACGATGTGCTTGCCCCGTTTGCCCATGCGCCGGATCGTGCCCAGGATCGCCCAGTTGTCCGCCTCTGTTCCGCCGGAGGTGAAGAAGACCCGGTCACTCTCCGCCCCCAGGGCAGCGGCGGTCTTGCGGCGTGCTTCCCGCAGGGCGGCGGCGGCCTCGAAGCCAAAGCCGTACAGGGCGCTGGGATTGGCCCAGCTTTCGGTCAGCGCTTTTGTCATAGCCGCCACAGCCGCTTTGCAGGGCTTGGTGGTGGCGGAATTGTCCAGATAAATCATGCGATCACTTTCCTACACAGAATCGTTCGAAAATGCGGGCGGTAATATCCTCCCGGACGGTGGCGCCGGTGACCTCCCCGATGGCGGCCATGGCAGATTCCACATCCGTCAGCACGGCATCCGGTGTCTGCCCCAGCGACAGCCCCTGCAGCGCATCCAGCATTGCCTGGTAGGCCCGCCGGATCGCGTCATACTGCCGGGGATTGGTCAGCACGGAGCCGTCGCAGGGGACGCTGCCCGCAAACAGCGTGTCCACCAGGTCGGCAAGCTGCTCCAGCCCCTGACCGGTGCGGACAGAAATCTCCACAATGTTGCAGAAGGGGAGGTCGGAAGGCTGCACCACCTGCCCCAGGTCGATCTTGTTGATCAGGGCGATGGCATTTTCCTTTTCCAGGCAGATGTCCATGACTGCCCGATCCTCATCGGTCAGAGCCTGGGAGCCGTCACACAGGAAAATCACCAGGTCGGCATCCTCCGCGGCGGCCTGGGAGCGGGCCACGCCCATAGCCTCCAGCCGGTCCGTGGTGTCCCGGATCCCGGCGGTGTCGATCAGGCGCAGGCGGGTATGCCCCAGCAGGACCGGCTCCTCTACGGTGTCACGGGTGGTCCCGGCAACCTCGGTGACGATGACCCGCTCGAATCCGGCCAGGGCATTGAGCAGGCTGGATTTCCCCACATTCGGCTTGCCCACAATGGCGGCGGCTACACCGGAGCGCAGGATGCGCCCCTGGCCGTAGGTTTGCAGCAGGGAATAGAGCGCCCTGGCGTCGGATTTCAGGGTTTGCCGGTAATTTTCCAGGCCGAAATCCGCAATATCCTCGTCCGGATAGTCCAGAACTGCGTGGAAATGGCTGCATATATCCGTCAGATCCTCATAAATCGGCGCCAGCTTCTTCTGCAGGGCGCCGCCCACCTGCCCGGCGGCGTTGGCGGCGGCGTCGGCGGTATCCGCCTCGATCAGATCGATCACTGCCTCCGCCTGAGTCAGGTCCAGCTTGCCATTAAGGAACGCCCGCTTGGTGAACTCCCCTCGGGCGGCAGGTTTTGCGCCGGCCAGGTACAGCGCCTCCAATCCGGCGGCGAGCACGGCGGGCGAGCCGTGGCAGTGAATCTCCACGGTGTCCTCACCGGTGTAGGTGTTGGGTGCGCGGGTGTACACCGCCAGGCAGCTGTCAATGACCCGCCCGCGGGCATCATGCAGCGTGCCCAGCACCAGCTTCCGGTTCGGCGCTTCGGTAAGGGGCATGCCGCTGTGCAATGTAAAAGCCCGCCCGGCGACCGTACCGCAGCCTTCCCCGGACAGCCGGAGAATGCCAATGGCGCTGAGATTGGAGCCGGTGGATACCGCCGCAATGGGGTAAGACATGGAAATTTCCTCCTGAAACAAGTTTCCCCGTCATCATACCACCGAATGGGAAAAAAAGCAATCGGCAAGCGGATAATCCGCCCCTTTCCGGGAAAGCTAGCCGGGAGGTGAAGAGAATGGAGCCGCATACGCCCCGCCCGGAGCCAATGTATCCGGGAAAGCTGACAGATGAGAATATCCGCAGCATTTTCGACGGCGCAGGGGATTTTGACGCCCGGGAGCTGCGCTGCGGGGAGTTTACCCTGTACGCGTATACCATCGACGGCCTGACCTCCGGCGGAGACACCTCGGAATATGTCATAAAGCCGATTTCCCAGCAGCTGCGCGGACAGAGCATCCAGGCGCTGTATGACAGCGCGCTGGCAGGCGATATTTATAATTCGGTGGCCGTTCCCTGCGAAAGCCTGGACGACGCAGCGAGTAAGCTGGTGAACGGCTTCTGCGTGATCCTGTTCCCGGAGGCGGGAGCCATTGCCTTTGAGGTCAAAACCGGGGAAAAGCGGGGGATCTCCCCGCCGGAGATGGAGCATACTGCCAAGGGCGCGAAGGACGCTTTCGTGGAAACCGTGCGCTCCAACACCAGCCTGATCCGCCGCCACCTGCGCACGCCGGAGCTGCGGCTGTACGAGACCACGGTGGGCAGACGCAGCCTGACCAATGTGACGGTGGCGTGGATCCATGGCATTACGAATCCGGAGCTGGTGTCTCGGATGCAGGCCCGGCTGGACGCCATTGACATTGACGGATTCCTGACCCCGGCCTCGGTGGAGCAGTATCTCACCGGCTCCCGGGCGACGGCTTTCCCGCTGCTGCAGTATACGGAGCGGACCGACCGCTTCTGCCAGGGGCTTCTGGAGGGAAGAGTGGGTCTGCTGGTGGATGGGCTGCCCATGGGATACATGGCGCCGGTGGATGTGGGCACGCTGATGGAATCCCCGGAGGACTGGGGGAAGGACTATGTTTCCGCCTCCTGCGTCCGGCTGCTGCGCTGCGGCGCGCTGCTGCTGAGCCTGCTGCTGCCGGGATTTTATATTGCCATGGCGGCCTTCCATCCGGAGATGATCCCATTGCCGCTTCTCAGAGCCATGATCGAGAGCAAGCAGTCCGTCCCGTTCTCCACCACGGTGGAGGTATTGGGACTGCTGCTGGCATTCGAGCTTTTGCAGGAATCCGGCGTGCATATGCCCCAGGCCATTGGCCAGTCGGTGTCCGTGATCGGCGGAATCGTGGTGGGGACCGCTGCGGTGGATGCGAACCTGATTTCCCCCGCGGCGCTGATCGTCATCAGTACGGCCGGTGTATGCGGCTTTGTCCTGCCCAATCGGGATTTCGCCGACGCCATCCGGGTATGGAGGTTCGGCATTGCGGCGCTGTCTGCGCTTACGGGGTTGTTTGGCATGACGGTGGGATTTTTACTGCTGGTGATCCACCTGTCCGGGCTGACCAGCCTGGATGTGGACTATCTGGAGCCGGTCTCCAATTTGCAGACGGCGTCGATCCTGAAAAACCGGCAGAAGTTTGAGAAGGTGCGGAACCCATTGTTCCACCCTGTGGACCGGAGGAAGCAGCGATGAGGCGGTGGATCGTGTACCTGCTCCTGTTCTGTGCCGTGTTGGCGCTCAACGGGGAGCCATTCGGCGGAACGGACCTGGCGCAGCTGTCGCCGGTGAAGCTGCTGCAAATTTCCCGGCAGGCGGATACGTTGCGCATTGAGACGGATACCGGGTATTCCGGGGAGGGCGCGGATCTGGATGCCGCACTGCAGGACCTGGCAGATACGACGCCCGGGATGATTTTCCTGGAAACGGCGGACTATTTGCTGCTTTCACCGGACTGCCAGACGCTTTTACCGGCGCTGGCGGATTCCCTGCGCCCGGCCTGCGCGGTGTGCCTGACCTGGGACACACCGGAGCTGGAGGAAGCGGCGGAATATCTGACCGTACACGAGCCGGATGTGACGCTCCACGACTGCCTTACCGGCCAGCCGGAGCTGCCGGTGCTGGTGCAGCAGAAAGGAAGATTGTGCCTTGTTCAGTAAGAAAACGGCAAATGGCACGCGCGCCGCGTGGCTCCTGACCGCAGTGTGCATCCCAGCGATCACGTTATCCGGCGGATGCCGTTGGGCGGCGGTGCTGCCGGCGGCTGCTGCATGCGGACTGATCGGGTTTTGCGTGCTGCGGCTGTGCGGGGAAAATCTGTCCGCCTCCCGGCCGGTGTGCCTACTCCAATGGGTATGGCTCAGCGTGTATCTGGGCAGCATTGCGGCACGGAGCGCAGACAGCTGGGAGCATGGGGACACATACCCGGTCATTCCTGGCATCCTACTCCTGCTGGCGGCCTTTTCCGCCAGGAGCGGCGCGAAAAAAGCGGCGAATGCCGGAGCCATTTTATTCTGGCCGGCGGCGCTGATCCTGGGGATCGTGTTTGGCGCGGGAACGTCGGGGCTTGAGGCGGAGTGGATGGCGCCGGAGTGGGGCGCACCGGACCCGGAGCTGCTCCCGCTGCTTCTGCTTCCGTGCCTGGCGGTGTTCCTGCCCGGTGGCGGGGCGCGTGGAGTCGCGTGGCTGCCGCTGGCGGCGGCTGCTGTGGCGGCAGCGGCTGCGCTATGGATCGGCGGGAGCCTGAGCCCGTCCGTAGCGGAGGAAGCCCGGAACCCGCTGATATTTTACAGCGAAAGCATTTCCCTGTTCGGTGTTGCGGAGCGATTCGAGGCGGTGATCTCCTGTGTGCTGACGGTCGGATGGTTCGCGATGTTCAGCCTGGTGCTCAGCACGGCAGGAACGATGGCTGACCGGCTCCGCCCGGGGCTGGGGCAATGGGGCGTATGGATCTGCGCAGGGCTGGCACTGGCGCAGATGCTGCTGCCGCTGGAGGTCCCACCTCTTTTCTCCGCGGCGGTCAGCCTGACCCTTTGGGCGGCAGTTCCACTGATGGAAACAGCCGTAAAGCTGTGCAGGCAAAAAGGGGAGCGCAGCCGGCAGTAAACGGCAGATGGAATCACTAGACGGGCAATCTGCGGACGACCGCCGCAAGGGCACATCCTTTGCGGCGGTACATAGCGCCAAAACCGAATGATACCATTCTCACTCCAAATGGAAAACATGCAAACAATTCCAGAGGCTTACACCTGCGCCGGTTCCGGGGAGCTGGGGCGGTGGACACCCTCCCAGACAGCAGTGGGCTGCCCCACAAATTTGTGGGGCAGCCCGTTTTTTGGCATATAGAGCAGCATCCTGCGGTCCCTTACCTTTGCTCCGCGCCGCTTTTCGCGGCGGAAACGGCGGTATAGGAGGTTACATTCAAAATGGTTTCGCCATCGATCTGCAACGCAGTCGGGCGGTCATATTTCACCGTAATCTCATCGCCGGACAAGATCGCGATTTTGTCCGTGTGGCGGATATGGGCCCCTTTGAAAATGGAGGGAAAAATCATCAGCGTCTTTAGCTTCCCAGTGTCGTGAAAGACCATGACGGGCAGGTGCCTGTCTTGAAATTCAAGTGTCTGCGGCCAGCTTTACCGTGAAGCGGCAGCCCCGCTCCGGCAGATTGTCTGCGAAAACCTCTCCGCCGGTCATCGTAAGGATCCGCTTTACCAGCGCAAGCCCCAGCCCGTTGCCCTCCGCCTTGTGGGAGGTGTCCTCCTGATAGAATTTGTCGAAGACGTGCTTTTTTGCCTCCTCGGAAAGGCCGGGCCCCTGGTCCTCCACAAGGAAGTACAGGCACTCCTCCTGCGTATACAGGCGGATCCTCACCGTTCCGCCCTGCGGGCTGAACTTGATGGCGTTGCTCATCAGGTTCATCCACACGTGGTACAGCAGATTTTCGTTGCCGAAATAGTTGATTTCGCATAGATCCACGTCAAAGTCGATCTCCTTCGGCTCCCACATGGATTCCAGCGCCAGGATCGCCTCCCGAACTTGCTCGTCCAGGCGGAACTGCGTCTGGTTCGTGGGGATGGACTGGTTCTCAATTTTGGAAAGGAGCAAGATGTTGCTGACCAGGGAGGAGAGCCGCTTGGTATTGAATATGATCTTCTCAATATACTCGTTTTCCACTGGGTCAATATTGTCCGTATTCTGCAAAAGCGTCGTGTAGCCCTCAATGGCGTTGATGGGGGTTTTGAATTCGTGGGATACATTGGATACGAAATCGGTTTGCAGAATCTCAGTGGATTGCAGCTCCTTGACCATCATGTTGAACCCGGCGAACAGCTCCTGCATCTCCCCAAACCGGGATTTCGTGGTCAGCTGCACGGAGAAATCCCCGTCCGCCACCGCCTGCATTCCCTGGCAGAGCGCCTTAATGGGATCGCTGACGCTCCTGGTCATAAACCGGGCGATGACCGTGGCAATCGCGTAGCTGTAGATAATCAGCTGCAATATGGTGGGAAGCTTGCTGATCGGCGGGAAGATCAGCTCCAGCAGGTACGCCAGCGCCAGCCCTAGCCCGATACTGAATAGCACCACCAGGCCAATGCTAAGCGTCAGCCGAGCCCGCAGGCTGAACCGGGTCGCCCGCTCCCGCAGCTGCTGGAAATCCGACCGCGCGCTCATTGCTTCACCACCTTATATCCGACGCCTCGCATGGTAACGATTTTGAAATCCGGATTGCCGCGGAACCGGTCCCGGAGCTTGCCGATATGCACATCCACGGTGTGGGAATCGCTGTCGCTGTCATATCCCCAGACCTCGTCCATAAGCTGCTGACGGGTGAATATTTTGCCGGGGTAGGAGGCCATCTTGTACAGCAGCAGGAATTCCTTCTGCGGCAGAACCTGGCTCTCCCCGTTTGCCGTTACGGTGAAGGTGTCGTATTCCAGCACGGTGCTGCCGAGGGTCTGCTTCCGCTCGCTGATCATCTGCGCACGGCGGAGCAGCGCCTGCACCCGCAGCACCATCTCGTTCACATTTACCGGCTTGATCATATAGTCGTCCGTGCCGGAGAGGAAGCCCAGGCGCATATCGTCGAAAGCGTCCTTCGCGGTGATCATCAGCACGGGGGTGCAGTTCCCGGCGTCCCGCAGCATCCGAACAAATTCGTAGCCGTCCATCACCGGCATCATGATGTCGGAAATGATCAGGTCGAAGTAATCGTTATCCATGGCGTCCAGGGCTTCCTTGCCGTTGGACACTTCCTTGACCGTGTATCCGTTTTTGATCAGGACATGGGCAAACAGCCGCCTCAGTTCCGAATCATCCTCCGCGATCAAAATTTTCAGCATATTTCTGCTCCTTTCCGGTGGATTTGGGTCTATTTTATTTGGTTCTGCGGACGCTGTCAAGCGGAATCATGCAGTCCTCTACATTTTATAGAATAGTACGGCTGCCTCAACCCATCCTCAATTCCAGTTCAACAAATGTTGAACTTTCCGCGGCTCCGGCCAGAAAAAAGGGAGCGCCGCTCGGCAGCAGGTGCCCGGCGGCGTCCAGGGGCAGTATTTGCGGGCGCTTCAGCTGCTGCGGAACGTAAATTTACGCTCGTTCCCGGAAAGCAGCCGCTTGAAATTCTCCCTGTGCCGGGACGCGATGTACAGCACGCACGCCAGGCAGATGCAGATAACTTCCATGGATGCGCCGGTCACGCATAGCGTGATCGGGCAGGAGCAAAGCCCCGCTACGGTAGAAAGGGAGCGGCACCTCTGTGCAGTAGCCGTAGGTCAGGACTAGGACAGGGAGCATTTTCGCGAATTGACGCCCGTCAATCGTCTGATTCGGATCCATATCCGTCACCTTTCCGCTTTCTATTCTTCTCCGCCGACAAACGTGACCGGCTCGCCGAAGCTGAATACGCCAATGGCATCCGGCCCGATGGAGGCGCCGATGATCGGTCCCAGATCCAGCACGCAGATTTCCTTGCAATCCACCGCCTGGCTCAGCTCGGATTTTAGAAGCGCGATGTCATCTGGCTGGGCGTCGGACTGCACCAGGTACAGGGTCTGCTGCTGCGCGCCCCGGATGTTGGCTTTGGTAAGCGCGGCCAACTCCTTAAGGGAGTTCTGCCGTTCTTTACTTTCTTGACTGCCACCTGGACGCCGTTGGCGTCGGAGATCAGGATCGGTTTGATGCCCATCAGATTGCCGAAAAACGCAGACGATGCGGATACTCTGCCGGATCGTTTCAGGTAATCCAGGGTATACACGGTGATATATTGGTTCACATTTTTGCGGATGGCAAGGATGCGATCGTTGATTTACGCGGCGGACATTCCGTCCTGCGCCAGCTTCGCGGCTTCAATGGCCAGCATTCCTTCCCCGGCGCTTGCGTTCAGGGAATCGATGCAGAAGATGTCGGCGTCCGGATAGTCGGCAAGGATGCGTTTGGCCACGACACCGCCGGTATTGACAGAGCTGGACTGCTTGGAAGAGCAGGCAACGTACACAATATCGCATCCCTGCTCCAGATAAAGCCGGAAAATGCGCTCAAATTCGGCAACCGGCACCTGGGACGTGGTAATGCGCTTGCCGCCCCGCATTTTTTCAAAGAACGCATGGTTTTCCGCCTTGCTCCAATCCAGGCGCGCCGGTGATTCTACGCCGTCCTCTACCAGAGACATTTTCGCATAGTCGATATCATAGTGCGCCATCAGCTCCGGGCTCAGATCTGAGCAGGTATCCGTGATGATTTTTACTTTTCTCATAGTTGGTTCCTCCGGAATTATTTCTTTACCGTCGGTCGGACGGCGATTTGGGTCCCCTGTCAAAGGAGTGCTGCCGGGCGGTTATCACCCGGCAGCAACCGAAGGGGCGTATTCAGGACTTGCGGGAGAAGATAAATGCCACAATATCCACAACGGCCTCGACGATCAGGGAGATTCCGAGGAACGTCCACAGAATCGCGGTGGTAGAGAAGGGATTGCAAATCACCAGCACGGCGATCAGCAAGGTCAGGAGTGCGCCAATCAGGGCGATGAACCAGTATTTTTGCTTCAGCCGTACCATGTCAACGGACATTTGCAGCTTTCCAACGCCGGATACCAGGATCAAAATGCCGTAAAACACGGTGATCACTGGGAATGTTGCCACCAGCCATTCAGAATGGAACGCGCAGAATCCGCCAATGGCGGCGAACAGGATGCCGCTGGCCAGGAGCCCTTTCTGCGCGGCTTCCTCCGCTTTGGTTGCAAAGTAGCGAATGATATCCACGATGCCAACAAGCATCATTACGATCCCAAACGCGATCAGGATGCCGGATGTGAAGCCTGCGGGGTCGATCAGCAGCAGAATGCCGATCACGACCTCAACCAGGCTCATGAGCAGGGTGGCTACGCCTTTGTTGCCCTTTTTCATAGATGATTACCTCAGCTTTCATTTGTATTTGTATTGCAGCCGGTGCAGCCGGCACAATCATGAGATTCGTCCCAAAGCGCATCAGCCGTGGACGATCTTAAGATTACCGCCTGTTTTTCAACTTTGGGTCAACTGTATTTCAATAATCGTTGAGCCCCAGTTGTAAATCCGTTGAACTTTGCTCCCTAAAATTAGGGGAAATCATGCAAATATGGAGGAATGCGCATTGACACCTTACACACTACCGCCGGAAGAATTACTCCGCGAACTGGAAACCGACAGGAGCCAGGGACTACGCGCCGAGGAAGTACTTGCACGGAAGCAGAAATATGGGGAAAACAAGCTGCTCGAGAAGAAGAAAAAGACCACGCTGCAGCGCTTCGCCGATCAATTCAAGGATGCCATGATCCTGATTTTGCTTGCGGCGGCGGTGATCTCCTTCGTGGTCGTATGTATTGAGCGGAACTGGGAGGATCTGTTTGAACCGGTGCTGATCGTACTGATCGTGATCCTCAACGCCATAATGGGCGTGTACCAGGAGGGCAAGGCGTTCAATATGCGCTCGGAGCATTCGCTTTTCTGCATCGGCTTCTTTACGAACCACAAGCTGGACTGGGCGGCGCTGGTTTCGGCGCTGCTGGTTGCGCTGGTGCTTTTTACGCCGGTACGGACCGCGTTCGCTCTGGTGAAGCTGCCGGGCAGACTTTACCTGATCGGCATTGGGCTGATCCTGGTGCCGCTGGCGGTTATGGAGCTTTCCAAGGCGTTTGGCCTGACAAAGCATCAAAAATGATCCCGGTCCGCGGGCACTCCTGAATTTCTGCAAATTTCGGAAAATGTGTGGGTGCGGCGGAATTCCTGTATTGCAAATCGCAGGGGGTTGTGCGATAATAGCGCAGGAATCCAGCATGAACGGGAGGATACACAATGACGATTGCAGATTTGAGAATTGGGCAATCCGGCATCATCGACCAGGTGGGCGGGGAAGGCGCGTTGCGCCTGCGATTCCTGGACATGGGACTGATTCCGGGCACCCGGGTCTGCCTGCAAAAAATCGCGCCCATGGGAGACCCGATCCAGATTCAGGTCCGGGGTTATGAGCTGACCATTCGCCTGGAGGACGCGGGGAAAATCACCCTGAGGAGGGGAACGGCATGATTTTTGCGCTGGCAGGCAACCAGAACTGCGGGAAAACCACCCTTTTCAATGCGCTCACCGGCTCAAATCAGCATGTGGGCAATTTCCCCGGCGTGACGGTGGACCAGAAAATCGGCGTGATCCGGGGGACGAAACATGAGGTGGTGGATCTGCCGGGGATCTACTCCATCCGCCCTTACTCCGAGGAGGAGGTGGTGAGCCGGGACTTCCTGCTGAACCAGAAGCCGGACGCCATCCTTAACATTGTGGACGCCACGAATATCGAGCGCAACCTGTACCTGACATTGCAGCTGCTGACCCTGCGGGTGCCCATGGTCATCGCCCTGAACATGATGGATGAGCTGCGGGGCAATGGCGGCAGCGTGGATGTGCAGAAGATGTCCACGCTTTTGGGTGTGCCGGTGGTCCCTATCAGCGCGGCAAAGAACGAGGGCGTATCCGAGCTGGTGGAAACGCTGATCCGCACAGCCAGGGACCGCGTCGTGCCTACGGTGATCGACTTTTGCCCGGATGGGCCGGTGCACCGCTGCGTGCATGCGGTGAGTCATCTGATCGAGGATCACGCTCGGAACGTGGGGATTTCCCGCCGCTTCTGCGCCACGAAGCTCATTGAGGACGACGAGGATTTCTTCACGCTTCTGGGGCTGAACCAGAACGAGCGGGAGCTGCTGGAGCATTCCGTGGTGGAGATGGAGCGGGACACCGGCCTGGACCGGAACGCTGCCCTGGCGGATATGCGCTACAATTTTATCGAATCCGTGTGCGCGCAGTGCGTCGTGAAGGCGCAGGAGAGCCGGGAGCATCTGCGCAGTATGCGCATCGACAAGGTGCTGACCCATCGGGTATTTGCCATCCCGCTGTTTGTGGCGATCATGGGGCTGGTGTTCTTCCTGACCTTTGAGGTGTTCGGCGCATGGCTCTCCGATCTGCTGGCATACGCCATCGACGGGCTGACCGTGTTTACGGACAACGCGCTGACAGCCTACGGCATTAATCCTGTGGTGCACAGCCTGATCATCGACGGCATTTTTGCCGGCGTGGGGAGCGTGCTGAGCTTCCTGCCGCTGATCGTGGTGCTGTTCTTCTTCCTGTCCATCCTGGAGGATTCCGGCTATATGGCGCGGGTGGCATTCGTAATGGACAAGCTGCTGCGGAAAATCGGCCTGTCCGGCCGCAGCTTTGTGCCGATGCTCATAGGATTCGGCTGCTCCGTGCCTGCGATTATGGCCACAAGGACGCTGTCCTCCCAGCGGGACCGGAAAATGACCATTATCCTGACGCCGTATATGAGCTGCTCCGCGAAGATCCCCATCTACTCCGTATTCGCCGCCGCGTTTTTCCCGGGCCACGAGGTATGGGCAATGATCGCGCTGTATTTTGGAGGTATGGTAGTGGGGGTGCTGGCGGCGCTGGTGCTGCGCTCCACCGCGTTCCGGGGCAAGCCGGTGCCCTTTGTTATGGAGCTGCCCAATTATCGGTTCCCGTCTGCCAAGAGCGTGGGGCTGCTCATGTGGGAGAAGGCAAAGGATTTCCTCCACAGAGCCTTCGGCATCATTTTCGTGATCACCATTGTGATCTGGTTCCTGCAAAATTTTGACCTGCGGCTGAACGTGGTGTCGGACAGCGAGGATTCCATCCTTGCGTCCGTGGGCAAATTTGTGGCGCCGGTGTTTGCGCCGCTGGGATTTGGGGACTGGCGGATGGTCACGGCACTGGTTTCCGGCTTCACCGCCAAGGAGGCGGTGGTCGGCACCCTGGGGGTGATCCTGGGCGTCAGCACGGAGCAGCTGCAAACTGCGCTGCACTCCCTGTTCACTGTGCGCAGCGCGTGCAGCTTCCTGACGTTCACCCTGCTGTACACGCCCTGTGTGGCGGCGGTGGCGACCATTCGCCGGGAGCTGAATTCCACATGGAGGACTGTTGCAGTCGTGATTATGCAGTGCGTGGTAGCCTGGCTGGCGGCTTTCCTGGTATACCAGGTAGGAGGGCTTGTATGGGCGTGAGGGATTATCTGCTTCTGGCGCTGATCCTGGGATACAGCGTATACATCCTGTTTTTCCGCGGGAAGAAGGGCTGCTGTGGGGACTGCAGCCAATGCTGCGGCAGCTGCAGCCAGAAAAAAGGCCGGTAAATCGAAAAAATACTTGCAAATTGCATAACGATATGGTACAATAATCCTCCATCACTTGTGCAAAATCATGGAGGAGAGCATATGGAACTACGTATAGACGGCATTGCGGTTGATGCAGCTCCAGGCAGCAGCCTGCTGGAGTTGACGCGCCGATTGGGGATGGATACAGCACAGCTTTCCACCCGCCCGATCGCGGCAAAAATCGCAGGCGAGGTTTTTAATCTGAATTACATCCCGGTGCGCAGCAAGGATGCGGCGGACCCGGATCGTCCTTCCATCCGCCGGGCCATGGAGGCCTCCGGCGGACAGGTACATCTGCTGCGCTACAGTGATCCGACGGGCAAGGATGTCTACGCCCGGACGGCGCAGTTCGTGCTGTTCCTGGCGCTGAGCCGCCGCTGGCCGGAGGCCAAAGCAAAGATGAACTGTACCGTGGGCGCAGGACTGTTCATCGCAGTCAGCGGCGCGGAGGATTTCTCTGTTGACGCACTGAAGTCGGAAGTCTGGGAAATCGTTCACAGCAATATTCCTCTGGTGCGCTGCCGCCTGACCACCCAGGAGGCGATCCGCCGCTTCCAGGCCAACGGGCAGGAGGATAAGGCCAGGCTGCTGTCCTGGCGGAAGGAGCCGTATTTTGACGAGTATGTGTACGGCGACTTCGGCGATTACTACTATGGCGAGCTGGCGCCCTCCACCGGGTATATGACCGTGTGGGATATCCTGGAGGCGGATGGGGGCTTTATGTTCGTCTATCCGGATGACCAGAATCCCGATCGGGTGGCGGATTACCATGAAATGCCCCATTTCTTCAGTGTGTTCTCCGAGGGGGAGAACTGGGGGAAGCTGATGGAGTGCCAGACCATCGCCGACCTGAACGGCCTGGTGGACAGCGGCCGCATCCGGGAGCTGATCCGGGTCAACGAGGCGCTCCATGAAAAGCGTTTCTCCCAGGTGGCGGACATGATCTGCCAGCGCAGTGCCCAGGCGGTGATGCTGGCGGGGCCAAGCTCCTCCGGCAAGACCACCTCGGCCAATCGGTTGGCCACCCAGCTGCGGGTGCATGGGAAAAAGCCCATCCTGATGAGCATGGACGATTACTACATCGACCGGGACCAGATCGCCCCAGGACCGGACGGCAAGGTGGACCTGGAGCATATCAACACCCTGGACACCGCGCTTTTCGCCCAGAACCTCCAGGACCTGCTGGACGGCAAAACCGTGGAGATTCCCGTATTCAACTTCAAAACCGGCAAACGGGAGTGGCGGGGCCACCGGATGCAGCTGAACAGCGACTCGGTGATCATCGTGGAAGGCCTCCATGCCCTGAATCCGGTGCTGCTTCCGGAGGGGCTGGACGCAGGGCGCGTGTTCCGGCTGTTTGTCAGCCCGCTGCTGCCCCTGAATATGGATGACCACAACCGGATCCCCACCAGTTACCTGCGGCTGCTGCGGCGCATTGTCCGAGACCATGAGAGCCGTGGCACCTCCGTGCAGCGCACCATTGCCATGTGGGATTCGGTGCGCCGTGGGGAGAAACGGTGGATCTTCCCTTATCAGGAGAACGCGGACGTGATTTTCAACAGCTCCACGCTGTATGAGCTTGCGGTGCTGAAGAAGCATATCTTCCCCCTGCTGACCGAGGTTCCGCCGGAGGACGAATGCTATGACGAGGTGCGCTCCATCGTGAAAATCCTGAACTTCGTCCAGGAGGCGGATGTGGACGACGAGATTCCGCCCACAAGCCTTCTGCGGGAATTCATTGGCGGAAACAGCTTCTATCGGTAAGACGGCAAAGGGCGGCCCCGCGGGGCCGCCCTTTTTGCGCGCATACGGGAAGCGGGGCGGTTAAAACCGGAACGGCGGGGAAATAATGGCAAATATCCCGCTTTTTTCCTGGAAGCGCTTGCTTAATGCCGGGATTGATGATATAATACTACCAAATTATTCTGGAGATGTGCGAGCAAGGAGCCGATATGGGAGAACCGCAATACCATCTGGAGGGGATCGTCCATACCCGCGACGCGGAGATGGAGGATTTTGAAGGCCCGCTGGACGTGATTTTTCTGCTGCTGAGCAAGAATAAGATTGAGATTCAGGATGTGTCCATCACTGCAATCCTGGAGCAGTACCTGGCCTATCTGGACGAGCGGAAACGGCTGGATATGGAGATCGCCAGCGAATTTATTACCATGGCCTCCCACCTGATGCTGATCAAGACCAAGATGCTCCTGTCCGCCGCAGAGGCCGCGGAGGCGGAGTCAGAGCTGGACCTGCTGCGGCAGTCCCTGATCGAGCGGCAACGGAAGGAAGCGATCGAGCAGATCCGCATGGCGGTCAGCTTCCTGGAGCCGCGGAACGAGATCGGCCGCTGCCTGTTCACCAAGCAGCCGGAGCCGCTGCGCCGGGAGAAAACCTACCGCTACCAGCATCCGCTGGAGGATTTGTCCGCGGCGCTGGAGGAAATATCCCAGCGGAACCAGCGGCGGCTCCCGCCCCCTCCGGCGAATTT
>JAJQHS010000055.1 GCA_021199635.1 Bacillota bacterium | reverse complement strand
GCTTCTGAGCGTGGGGCTGGATGTGGGGACCACCTCCACCCAGATGATCGTCTCCCGGCTGGAGATCGCAAATCAGGCCGGGAGCTTCTCGGTGCCGGAAATGGCCATCACCCGGCGGGAAATCTGCTACCGCAGCCCGGTGTATTTTACCCCGCTGCTGAGCCAGGACCTGGTGGATGGGGACGGCATCCGGGAAATCGTAGCCGCGGAATATGGCAAAGCCGGCATATGCCGGGAGGATGTGGACACCGGCGCGGTGATCATCACCGGGGAAACCTCCCGGAAGGAGAATGCCCGCGCGGTGCTGCGGGCGCTGGCGGACTACGCCGGGGATTTTGTAGTGGCCACCGCCGGGCCGGACCTGGAGAGCATCCTGGCCGCCCGGGGCGCCGGTGCGGTGGATTTTTCCGAAACCACGGGGAAAACGGTGCTGCATATGGACATTGGCGGCGGCACCTCCAACCTGGCGCTGATCCGGGCGGGGGTGATCGAGAAAACCGGCTGCCTGAATGTGGGCGGGCGTCTGGTGAAGCTGGACGATCGGGGCACTGTTACCTACCTTTCGCCGGTGCTGGAGGGGCTGACCGACCTGAAGCCCGGCCAGAGGCCGGACGCGGCGGCGCTGGAGCGGATCGCGGAAATCCTCACCCATGCGCTGGAAATGGCCGCCGGTCTGCGGCCCCCCACAGCGCTTCTGGATACGCTAACCACCGCCGGAACGGCGTCCCGGCTGTGCGCGGAGGGTGTGGATGTGATCTCCTTCTCCGGCGGCGTGGCGGACTGCATCGGCAAGGCGCGGGCGGATTTGGAATTTGGCGACATCGGGCCGGCGCTGGGGCGGGTGATCCGCCGCAGCCGCCTGTGCGCGGGCGTGTACCGGCTGGGGGACGAAACCATCCGCGCCACGGTGATCGGCGCCGGGTGCCACAGCGCGCAGCTGTCCGGAAGCACGGTGTTCTGCCGGAATGTCCCCCTTCCGCTGAAAAATCTGCCGGTGGTATGCCTGACGGAGCAGGCGCAGAACCTGCCCCGGCAGGCGCTTGTGAAGCTGATCCGGGAGAAGCTGCGGATGCAGGATTCCCAGGCGGTCCTGGCACTGCCAGGCTTCTCTGCCCCGGCGTATGACCGGGTGAAGGCGCTGGCGTCTGCCGTTGCCGAGGCGGTGGATGCTCAGGTGATTGTGGCGCTGGAGCAGGATATGGCCAAGGCGCTGGGGCAGGCCATCGCCCTGGCGATTCCCCCGGAGCGGGGGTGCCTGTGCATTGACCGGGTGAAGCTGGCGGAGGGCAGCTACCTGGATGTGGGCAGCCCGGTGGGGCCGGCCCTGCCGGTGGTAGTAAAGACCCTGGTCCTGTCCCGGTAAGAAAAGGAGGAGCGGATGGAGAATGGATGATTCACAGCGGAATGCTCTGGCGGAGGCCGTGCTGGGGCAGATTTTTGTGGAGCTGGAGGCCTCCGGGCGGCACGTTCACGTGACCGCGGAGCAGGCGCAGCACCTGTTTGGCCATGGCCTGACGCCCAAGCGGCCCCTGTCCCAGCCGGGGCAGTACCTGGCCAATGAAAGGCTGACGGTGATCGGCCCCAAGGGGGAATTCCACAATGTGGCGGTGCTGGGGCCGGAGCGCCGGGAGGCGCAGGTGGAGATTTCCCTGACCGATGGGAAGCATTTGGGCATCACGCCGCCGGTGCGGCTGTCAGGAAATGCAAAGGGCAGCCCCGGTGGGACGCTGGTGGGGCCCAGCGGCCGGGTGACGCTGCAGGAGGGCTTCATCGCCGCCCAGCGGCACATCCACCTGCGCCCCGCAGATGCGCAGAGGTTCGGCGTCCGGGACGGGCAGACGGTGCAGCTTCAGACTTTTACCCAGCGCCCGGTGATCTTCCATGATGTTGTGGTGCGGGTGCATCCGGATTTTGCGCCCCGGGCGCATCTGGATTATGACGAGGCCAATGCCTGCGGCTTCCGGAGCGGGGACCTTGGGAGGATCCTGCCGTGAACCGGGCGCTGCTGGTGGGGGATACGCCGCCGATCCCCCTGGGCTATGCATACGTGGCGGAGGGGCCCTATGACGCGGTGGTGATCGGCTCGCTGACACTGCCCCAGCTGCTGCGGTTCGACCTGGAGGCGGTGCTTTCAGCGCTGGCGGAGGGAATGCCGGTATTCCTGTACACGCCGGGGCTGCCGGAGGCACCGAAGAACCGGGCGCTGTCTGCCAGCCTGACCGCCGCCCAGCGGGAGCTGAAGAACTGGGGCATCGTATTCACGGACGGTGGGCGCAAGCGCCTGGTCACCGCCCAGGAGGCGCGGGCGCTGCTGTCCTCCGGCAGGAGGCCGGGGCCGGGCGCGGTGCTGACACCGCTGGCAAAGGAAATTCTGGAGGGATCGGATTGAAAATCGGAATCGTAACCGGCGCGGTCTGGGCCACACGGAAGGCGCAGTGCCTGCAGGGGCAGACCTTTCTGGTGGTGCAGGTGGACGCCCAGCAGATCGTCGCCGCAGACCGGGTGGGCGCCGGTGTGGGGGACAGTGTGCTTCTGGCCACGGGCACCGTCGCCTCCCGCTATTGCATGGACGCCCCGGTGGACGCGGCAGTGGTGGCCATCCTTGACCCGGAGGGCAAAGCCAATGTCGGCGCATGAGGTGCTGATTGCGGTGATGGCCATATTCGCCGTGCTGGGCGCGCTGGACCGGATCTGCGGGAACCGGTGGGGCCTGGGGCAGGAATTTGAAAATGGTATGCAGACCATGGGCTCCCTGGCGCTGGCCATGGCGGGCATTATCACCCTGGCGCCGGTACTGGCGAAGCTGCTCCGGCCGGTGGTGGTGCCGGTGTACGCGTTCCTCGGGGCGGACCCGGCCATGTTCGCCGGGACGATCCTGGCCTGCGATATGGGCGGCGCCGCTCTGGCGCTGGAGCTGACGGAGGACGCGGATGCCGCCATGCTGGGCGGGCTGCTCACCGGCTCCATGCTGGGGGCGACGGTGGTATTCACCATCCCGGTGGCCATGGGCATTCTGCGGGAGCAGGATCGCCCTGCCCTGGCAAGAGGCGTGCTGTGCGGCGTGGTCACCATCCCGGTGGGCGTGCTGGTAGGTGGCCTGACCGCGGGATTTTCCCCGGGCATGGTGCTGCGGAACCTGGTGCCCATTGTCCTCATCGGTGCGCTGATCGCCCTGGGACTGTGGAAGGCGGAGAGAGGGATGATCCGCGGCTTCGGCATTTTCGGGAAGGGCGTGCTGGCAGTCACCACGGTGGGGCTGGCGGCGGGAATCGTGGAGAGTCTGACGGGCTTTGTCCTGATCCCCGGAATGACGCCCATCGAGGAGGCGTTCCAGACGGTGGGGGCCATTGCCATCGTGCTGGCGGGCGCGTTTCCCCTGGTGTATGTGCTGACCCGGCTGCTGCGCAAGCCCCTGCTGGCGCTGGGGCGGGCGCTGGGCATCAACGATACCGCGGCGGCGGGACTGGTGGCGAGCCTGGCCAATTCCATTGCCGCCTTCGACATGGTGGAAAAAATGGACGACCGGGGCAAGGTGGTCAATATCGCTTTCGCGGTGTCCGCGGCGTTTGTATTCGGCGACCACATGGGCTTCACGGCGGGCTTTGCACCGGAAATGCTCCCGGCGATGATCGCGGGCAAGCTGGCCGGGGGCGTCAGCGCGGTGGCGCTGGCGCTGGTGATGACCCGGAAAGGAAAGAAGGAAGGTCAGGTGAAAGCATGATTCTCAAAACGGTTTTATCCGGAAAAACATATGCGTTCCGGGATGTGAAGGAGGTCCTTGCCAAGGCCAACGAGGAAAAGACCGGCGATGCCCTGGCGGGACTGGCGGCGGAGTCGGCACAGGAGCGGGTGGCGGCAAAGGTGGTGCTGTCCGCCCTGACGCTGGGGGACCTGCGGGAAAATCCGGCGGTGCCCTACGAGGAGGATGAGGTGACCCGGATCATCCAGGACGACCTGAACGAGCCGACCTACCGCCGCATCCGGGGCTGGACGGTGAGCCAGCTGCGGGAGTGGCTCCTGTCGGAGAGCACCACCGGCGGCGACATCCGCGCCCTGAGCCGGGGACTGACCTCGGAGATGGTGGCGGCGGTGGCCAAGCTGATGAGCAACTTGGACCTGATTTACGCCGCCAGCAAAATCACTGTCACCGCCCACTGCAACACCACCATCGGCCTGCCGGGGACGCTGTCATGCCGCTTGCAGCCCAACCACACCACCGACGACCCGGAGGGCATCACAGCCTCCACCCTGGAGGGGCTGAGCTTCGGCGCGGGGGACGCAGTGATCGGGCTGAATCCGGTGACGGACAGCCCGGAGCAGGTGGGGAAGGTGCTGCGCCGTTTCGCGGAGATCAAGGCGCATTGGGAGATCCCGACCCAGATCTGTGTGCTGGCACATGTGACGGCGCAGATGCAGGCGGTGCGGCAGGGCGCGCCCTGCGACCTGATTTTCCAGTCCATCGCCGGGAGCGAGGCGGGCAACGCGGCCTTCGGCTTCCGCGCCGAAACCATCGCCGAGGCGCAGGCGCTTCTGCTGCGGGACGGCACGGCGGAGGGGCCCAACGTGCTGTACTTTGAAACGGGGCAGGGCTCGGAGCTGTCCTCCAACGCCCATCACGGCACGGACCAGGTGACCATGGAGGCCAGGTGCTATGGCTTCGCCCGCCATTTCAAGCCCTTCCTCGTCAACACGGTGGTGGGCTTCATCGGGCCGGAATATCTGTATGACGCCCGCCAGGTGACGCGAGCCGGGCTGGAGGACCATTTCATGGGCAAGCTCACCGGCATTTCCATGGGCTGCGACTGCTGCTACACCAACCATATGAAGGCGGATCAGAACGATATTGAGAATCTGGCAGCGCTGCTGACCATGGCCGGGTGCAATTATTTTATGGGCATCCCCCACGGTGACGACATCATGCTCAATTATCAGACCACCGGCTTCCGGGAGACTGCCGCCCTGCGGGAGCTGACGGGCAAAACCGCCATCCCGGAATTCCAGCGCTGGCTGGAGAAAATGGGCTTTATCGAGAACGGAAAGCTGACAGCCAAGGCCGGGGACGGCTCCAGCCTGCTGTTTTAGGGAATGGAGGGGAATGGATTGAACAAACAGGAATTGACCGCCATGGTGGAGTCGCTCCTGCGGGAGCTTGCCCCGGAGCCGGCGGTGAAGGGCAGCGATTACAGGCCCACGGATGCCGGCCCGCAGCCGGAGGATACGCCCTACGCGCCCGGGGATTTCGTGCCGGATGTGACGGCGCTGGACCTGCGGAAGCTGTACCTGGTGGAGCATCCGGCGGATGGGGAGCGCTTCCGGAAGATGAAGGAGCGGACCCCCGCGCGGCTTGGCTCCGGCCGGGCAGGCCCCCGCTACAAGACCCTGACCATGCTCCGGTTCCGGGCGGACCACGCGGCGGCGCAGGACGCGGTTTTCTCCCAGGTGCCGGAGGATTTCCCGGAGAAAAACGGCCTGACAGCGGTGCAGACCCTGTGCCGCAGCAAGGACGAATATCTGACCCGCCCGGACCATGGCCGCTGCTTTGACGAGGAGAACCAGCAGAAGATCCGCGCCGCCGTACCGACTCCGCCCCGGGTGCAGGTGGTGATCGGCGACGGCCTCAGCTCCGCCGCGATCCTGGCCAATGCAATGGACTGCCTGGGGGCAATGGCGGACGGGCTGAAGGCGCGGGGCCTGGCGCTGGGGCA
>JAJQHS010000077.1 GCA_021199635.1 Bacillota bacterium | reverse complement strand
ACCCCAACAAGCAGGTGGAGGTAGCCAGACAGCTCGACGGTATCATGCCGTGAGCATCTGGCTACAAAAAAGGCCGCAAATGTAGCCAGTTTGTAGCCAGTAAAAATGACAAATCCCGAAAAACGCTGTAATTTCAACGTTTTTCGGGACTGTGAAGCTAAGATTTTATTATTCCCACTCGATGGTGGCGGGGGGCTTGGAGGTGATATCGTAAACGATGCGGTTGATCCCCTTGACCTCGTTGACGATTCGTATGGAGATACGGTCCAGCACGTCATAGGGGATGCGGCTCCAATCGGCGGTCATAAAATCAGAGGTGGTGACGCTCCGCAGCGCCAGGGCATAGTCGTAGGTCCGTCCATCGCCCATCACGCCCACGCTGCGGGTGTTGGTCAGCACCGCAAAATACTGGCTCATGGAATCCGCCAGGTTGGCGGCGGCGATCTCCTCCCGGAAAATGAAATCCGCCTCCCGCAGGATTTCCAGCTTCTGCTGCGTCACCTCGCCGATGATGCGGATGGCCAGTCCGGGGCCGGGGAAGGGCTGGCGGGTGACCAGTTCCTCCGGCAGTCCCAGCTCCCGCCCGAGCTGCCGCACTTCGTCCTTGAAAAGCAGGTCCAGCGGCTCAAGGATGCCCTTGAACCGGGCGACGACCTCCGGCGGAAGAAGCCGGTTGTGGTGACTTTTGATCACGTCGGCGCCGCCTTTTCCGGATTCGATCACATCGGGATAGATGGTCCCCTGTGCCAGAAAGTCGGAGCCGGTGATGCCGAACCGCTCCGCCTCATCCCGGAATACGAAGCCAAATTCCGCGCCGATGATCCGCCGCTTCTGCTGGGGATCGGTGACACCTGCCAGTTTTTCCAGGAACCGGTCCGCCGCGTCCACGCGGACGAAGTGAACCGGCCATCTGGCAAAGGCGGCGGCAATTTCGTCCCCCTCGTTTTTCCGCATGCAGCCATGATCTACAAATACGCATGTCAGGTTTTGCCCGATGGCCTCTGCCAGCAGGGCAGCCAGCACAGAGGAGTCCACGCCGCCGGAGAGCGCAAGAAGCACCCGCCCATCGCCGATCTGACGGCGGAGCGAGGCAATTGTCTGCTGGCAGAAATCGCCCATTTTCCATGTGCCGTGGACGAGGCAGATGCGGTACAGAAAATTGTGCAGCATTTGCGCGCCAAATTCCGTGTGGTTCACCTCCGGATGGAACTGAACGCCGTAAAAGCGGCGCGCCTCATCCGCAATGGCCACATTGGGGCAGGCGTCCGTATGACCCACCAACGCAAAACCCGGAGGGACCTGCGCCATATAATCGCCGTGGCTCATCCAGGTGATGCTTTTCTCCGGAATGCCGTAAAACAGGCTGCAGCCGGTGTCGAAAAAGGTTTCCGTTTTGCCAAATTCCCGGGCGGAATCCGCCTGCGCCGCGGTGACAAGCCCGCCAAGGGACTGCGCCATCAGCTGACAGCCATAGCAAATGCCCAGGATCGGCACGCCCAGGCGGAAAATTTCCGGGTCAACGCTGGGGGCATCCGGAAGGTACACGCTGTTCGGTCCGCCGGTGAAGATGATCCCCATCGGGGCGAAGGCGCGGATCTCTGCCATGGTCATGGTGTATGGGCGGACCTCGCAGTATACGCTGCACTCCCGCACACGCCGGGCGATGAGCTGATTGTACTGCCCACCGAAGTCCAGAATCAGAATTTTTTCCATGCTGTCCTCCTTACAGGGAAATTTCCACATCCTGGCGGGTCGCCTGTGCCAAAATGGGGCGAAGCTCGCTCAAAAAGGCGTCCACCTGCTGGGCGCACCGCCCGGTATAGCGGGAAGGCTCCAGCACCTGCTCCATCTCCTGCCGGGTCAGGGGGAAATCCTCCCGCTGTGCCAGAATTTGCAGCAGATCGCAGGGAAGCCCTTGCTTCATGTGGGCAGTGGCCTCCATGGAGCATTCCCGGATGACTTCGTGGAGCGCCTGGCGGTCGCCGCCCCGCTTCACGCCCTCCATCATGAGATTTTCCGTGACGATAAAGGGCAGATACTCGCTGACCGCCCGCTCGACAATTTTTTCGTTCACATGCAGTCCATCGGTGACGTTCTGCGCCAGCCGCAGGAGCGCGTCAGCGCACAGGAATCCCTCCGGCATGGAGATGCGGCGGTTGGCGGAATCGTCCAGCGTCCGCTCCAGCCACTGCACCGAGGCGGTCATAGGCGCGTTGGCGGCATCCGCTATCAGGTATCGGGCCAGGGAGCAGATGCGCTCACTGCGCATGGGGTTGCGCTTGTAGGGCATTGCGGAGGAGCCGATCTGATTCTTCTCGAAAGGCTCTTCCACCTGCCGGTCATGCTGGAGCAGGCGGATGTCGTTGGCCATGTGGTAGCAGCTCTGGGCGATGGAGCTGAGGCAATTGAGAATGCGGCTGTCCATTTTCCGGGGGTAGGTCTGGCCGCAGACCCGGAAGCAGCTGTCGAATCCGAAGGCCTGGCAGATCATCCGGTTCATTTCGTCGATCTTCTCCGTATCTCCGGCGAAAAGCTCCAGGAAGCTGGCCTCGGTCCCGGTGGTGCCCCGGCACCCCAGCAGGCGCATGGAGCCGATCACCTGATCCAGCTCCTCCAGGTCCATCCAGAAGTCCTGCATCCACAGCGTCGCCCTCTTGCCAATGGTGACCAGCTGGGCGGGCTGATAATGGGTATAGCCCAGGGTGGGGGTAGATTTGTACTTCTCTGCAAACGCTGCCAGATTGGACAGCACACCCAGCAACCCATTGCGCAGGTAGCGAAGGCCATCCCGGTAGAGGATCATGTCGGCGTTGTCCGTCACATAGCAGCTGGTGGCGCCCAAGTGAATGATGCCTGCCGCGCCGGGAGCCGCCTTGCCGTAGGCGTATACGTGCGCCATTACATCGTGGCGAACCTCTTTCTCCCGCTGGGCGGCACAGGCGAAGTCAATGTCGCTGATGTGCGCCTCCAGCTCGGCCACCTGTGCTTCGGTAACCGGCAGCCCCAGCTTGCATTCCGCTCTGGCCAGTTCTACCCAAAGCTGCCGCCAGGTTTCGATCCGCTTCCGGGCGGAGAAAAGCTGGAGCATATATTCCGATGCATAGCGCTGGGACAGGGGAGATTCGTATTGATCGTACATGGGGCGCCTCCTTATCGGATGATGATGCTGTCCCGATCCGGGCCTACGGAAACGTACTGGATGCGGCAGCCGATCTTCGCCTCGATATATTCCACATAGGCATGCGCTTCCTTGGGCAGCGCATCCCACGTGCGGACTGCGGAAATGTCACATTTCCAGCCGGGCAGGTACTCGATGACCGGCTTGGCGTCTGGCAGAGCGGCGGGGAAGGGAAATTCATCCGTTATGCTGCCGTCCAGCAGATAATGGCTGCATACGGGGATCTGGTCCATATAGCTTAAAATATCCAGCTTGGTCAGCGCGATCGAGGTGGCGGCCTGAACCTGGACGCCGTAGCGGGTGGCCACGAGATCCACCGGCCCCACCCGGCGGGGACGCCCGGTTTTCGCGCCGTACTCGCCGCCGGCCTGACGGAGCGCCTCCGCCTCTTCACCGAACCATTCGCAGGTGAAGGGGCCTTCGCCCACGCAGGTGGAATAGGCCTTGACTACGCCCACCACCTTGTCCAGCTTTGCACCGGGGAAGCCGGAGCCGACCGGCGCATAGGCAGCGATGGCATTGGAGGACGTGGTATACGGGCAAATGCCGTAATCCAGGTCACGCAGAGCGCCCAGCTGTGCCTCAAAGAGGATGTTCTTCCCGTTTTGGGATGCGGAACGCAGCACCGCGCCGGTGTCGCAGATGTAATCCCGGAACGCATTCCCATATCTCTCTACCCAGTCGTCCAGCTGCGCCATGGTGTATCCGGGTGCACCGTAGACCCGGGTCAGGGTCAGGTTCTTCCATTCCAGCAGCTGCGCCAGATGCTCCTTCAGGTGCGCCGGATGCAGCAGCTCCCCGGCGAGGATGGTCTTCTTCTGATATTTGTCGGAATAGAAGGGGGCGATGCCCTGCCGCGTGGAGCCATATTTCTTATCCGCCAGGCGCATTTCCTCCAGCGCGTCCAGGTCCCGGTGCCACGGGAGCAGGAGGGAGGCACGGTCGCTGAGCTTCAGGTTTTCCGGCGTGATGGCCACGCCCTTGGCACGGACGGTTTCCATCTCCTTCAGAAGATTCTCCAGATCCAGCGCCACCCCATTGCCCAGGATGTTTACCACGCCTTTCCGGAAGATGCCGGAGGGGAGTAGGTGCAGGGCAAACTTGCCGTACTCGTTGATGACGGTGTGGCCGGCATTGCCGCCGCCCTGGTAACGGACGACGATGTCATAGTCCTGGGCGATCAGGTCGACCATCCGGCCCTTCCCCTCGTCGCCCCAGTTGATTCCTACAATAGCACAGTTTGGCATAATGTCCTCCCTCATTTGACGGTATTGGGTCGTTTTCAACCTTTTAATCATAACATAGCCCGGATTTTTTTGCAACCGAAATTGAAAGGAATCCTGCTTCGGGAAGCGGCGGGAAGATGCCAAAGATTTCCTCCAAAAGAGGAAAAAAATTGTGAGATTTTCCACCTGCCCAAACGCTTGACATCCGGCGTTTCAGCGGGTAATATAGAAGAAATCGCCAGGCAGTGGTGGAAACAAACTTCTTTCAGGAGGCTCGTTTTATGGCAGGCAGCGTGATTTGTGTCCCGGTTTCCCGCTTGAAGAACGGGCCCCTGCGTTTCCGCGTCTTTGCGGGGATTCTGCCTGGTGAATTGGAATATGTAGGTTTTCCGGCTTTTGCGGCGCGGTTTCGCGCCCGCAGGCCGGTATTTTCATGCGCAGAATAAAAGTCAGGAGGAAAATTATGGCAACGTTTATCCATGAGCCGTCCCACACCTTTAACGAGTACCTTTTGATCCCGGGCTATTCATCCAGCCAATGCGTTCCCGCGAATGTCAGCCTGAAAACACCGCTGGTAAAATTCCGCGCGGGGGAGAAGCCGGCCATCACCATGAATATTCCCATGGTTTCGGCTATCATGCAGTCCGTGTCCGGCGACCGGCTGGCGGTGGCACTGGCCACTGCGGGCGGCGTATCCTTCATTTACGGCTCCCAGTCCGTGGAGGATGAGGCGGCTATGGTCAACCGCGCCAAAACCTACAAGGCCGGCTTTGTCCGCAGCGATTCCAATGTCCGCCCGGACAACACCATGGCGGATGTGATCGCGCTGACGGCCCAGACCGGTCACGCCACTGTAGCCGTCACCTCGGACGGAAGCCCCAACGGGAAGCTGCTGGGCATCGTTACCGGGCGGGATTACCGGGTCAGCCGGATGGCGCCGGATACGCCTGTGGAGCAGTTCATGACGCCATTTTCCAAGCTGATTTGGGCGTCGGAGGGCACCACGCTGAAGGAAGCCAACGATATTATCTGGGACCACAAGCTCAACTCCCTGCCCATCGTGGACAAGGACGGCGCGCTGTGTTACCTGGTGTTCCGCAAGGACTACGATTCCCATAAGCGGAACCCGGACGAGCTGCTGGACAGCAGCAAGCGCTATGTGGTAGGCGCCGGCATCAACACCCGGGACTATGCCCAGCGGGTCCCTGCGCTGCTGGAAGCGGGGGCGGACGTGCTGTGCATCGATTCCTCCGAGGGCTTTACGGAGTGGCAGAAGATCACCCTGGGGTGGATCCGGGAGCATTACGG
>JAJQHS010000020.1:27364-36745 GCA_021199635.1 Bacillota bacterium | reverse complement strand
GTGTGCCAGCTGCACGGGGCCTGTACAGTAGCCCAGGAAGAAGAAGGGGAAATACACGATCACCCGGGACAGCGCCAGAAAATCGGAAATACTGTCGTCATAGCCCACAAAGCAGGCCAACAGGATCGACGCGCACAGAACCCACCGCCTGGAAAACCGCTTCAGGAAGACAGTCAGCAGACTGCACGCGAAAAGCACAAGCCCATACCAGGGAAGCCCGCTCTCCTCCAGGAGGGAGAAGTGCATCCTGTGGTTGATCACGCCCTGGGTCAGCGCGATCAGAATTTTGGCAAAGAAATAAAGCACCAGGTAGGAGAAAATGCGGGAGTATCTCCGTTCATCCACGTTTTTCTTGCTGAACATCCCATCGATGAACAGAAAGCATGGCATATGAAATGCGTAGATGAACAGGAACAGCGACTGCATTTTCTGGGAATCCTCCGCATAATACGCTACGAAATGTCCCAGAACGACGAGAAAAATCAGAATACCCCGGGCAATGTCCCATTTTTCGATCCTTTGCCGACCTGTGCTGACTGATTCCATGAACCGGACCTCCATACAGAATTTGAGGCGTTGATTTTGATTAACCGCAGCGACCCGGTGCCCCGGCGGAGCCCGGCACCGATGTCCAAGAAAAACCGGACACCGCTTTCTGATACGCCAAGTGTATCCATTGCGGTGTCCGGCTCTGGTGCGAGAGAGGGGACTCGAACCCCCACGGCGCTTACCACACGCACCTCAAACGTGCTTGTCTACCATTCCAACACTCTCGCAAGTGGAAACATTATAACCTGAGTTGCATTTTTTGTCAATATCTTTTTCCGCGCCCCTTGAAAATCACCGCGGCGTTTGCTACACTTGAGGAAACATCTACGGAGGGGGAAATTATGGTACGTTTTTTCGTGAGCCGGGAGACACTGGCGGCAGAGGCCCCGGAGCTGACAGGCGAAAACGCCCGGCATGCCGAGGTCCTGCGGCTGAAAATTGGTGAGACGGTGCTGCTCTGCGATGGGCAGGGCGAGGAGGCTGTCTGCACCGTGTCCGGTGCGGCGGGCGGGGCGTTCCGCCTGGCTGTCCAGTGCCGCCGGGAATCGGCGTCGGAGGCGGCGGTGAAGGTCAGCGTGTACATGGCGTTCCCCAAGGGGGACAAGCTGGAGCATGTGATCCAGAAGGCCACCGAGCTGGGTGCATATGAGATCGTGACGTTCCCCTCCGCCCGGTGCGTTTCCCGCCCGGATGAGAAAAGCATCCGCAGGAAGCTGGAGCGCTGGCAGAAGATCGCCGCCTCCGCGGCGGAGCAATCCGGGCGGGGCAGGGTCCCTGCGGTCCTGGCGCTGCCCGGCTATGCCCAGGCACTCTCCCGGGCGGCGCAGGCGGAAAAGGCGCTGCTTTTCTACGAAAATGAACAGGCGCACACCCTGAAAATGGCGCTCAGCGCAGGAAATTTTTCCTCCGTCAGCCTGATGACCGGGCCGGAGGGCGGATTGACCGGGGAGGAAGTAACCCAGGCCAGCGCCGCAGGGCTGGAGATCTGCACCCTGGGCAAGCGGATATTGCGGTGCGAAACTGCGCCGCTGTGCGCCCTGTCCGCCGTGATGTACCAGGCGGGGGAATTTTAGATCATTTGTGGTACTTGCTTCCGGCCTGGATGGACTCCGCGCGGTAAAGCTGCTCCAGGACCATGACCCGCGCCAGATGGTGTGGGAATGTCATCGGCCCCATGGACACGCGCAGATCCGCCGCCTGCTTGATCCGGGGCGCGATCCCGTAAGAGGAGCCGATGAGGAAGCAGGCGCTGCTCTTGCCGGACAGCTTCACCCCGGCCAGCGTCTCCGCGAAGGCCTCACTGCTGAGCATTTTCCCCTCCGGCGTAAGCACGCACAGCCATGCGCCCCGGGGGATCCGGGCCTCGATCAAGCTCGCCTCTTTCTCCAGCCCGGCGGCAATTTCGGCGGGGGAGGGATCATCCGGCAAACGCTGCTCCGGAAGCTCCAGAATCTGGAAATTGCAGTAGGCTTTCAGCCGCTTGGCGTACTCCTCAGCGGCGGAAAGGTAAAATTTTTCCTTCAATTTTCCTATGGCGATCAGGGTGATGTCAAACATAGAACCCCTCCTTTTGGGACATCATAGCATAAAGCGTGAAAAAACGCAATCTTTCCCACAGGGAGGCATTTGCTATGAAGAAGAAAAAGCGCATCCTGCCGCCCCCGGTGACCGACGGCGTATCTCCGTTCCCGGGGCTGATCAAGACCGATCTGCTGGGCAGCTACACCGGCGTCCCCGCCGACCCGGAGGAGGAACCGGTGCAGGACGTGGACGACCTGTGACTCCGCATCCAGGGAAAAGGAGCCGCAGCCAGGCGCATTGCCGGGCACGGCTCCCATTTTTACTGCTTTACTGCGCGGAGCCCTCCAGGACGAGTGCGCCGTCCCGGGCGTCCACGGTGACGGCCTGGCCGGGGAGGATGCTCCCCTCCAGCAGCCGCTTGGACAGCATGGTTTCCACCGTGTGCTGCACGTACCGGCGCAGGGGCCGGGCGCCGTACTGGGGGTCGTAGGCTGCGTCCACAATGGCGGCTTTGGCCTCCGGGGTCAGGCAGCAGCGGATCTGCTGGGGCTCCAGGCGACTGTTCAGCTTTGCGATCTGCAGGTCGATAATCTGCGTCACATTCTCCCGGGTCAGCGGCTTATAGAACACGATCTCGTCCAGCCGGTTCAGGAACTCCGGGCGGAAGGAGCGGCGCAGCAGCGACAGCACCTGCGTCCGGGCGCTTTCGTCGATGGTCCCGTCGGCGTTGATGCCGGAGAGCAGGTATTCCGAGCCAAGGTTGGAGGTCAGGATGATGATGGTATTCTTGAAATCCACGGTCCTGCCCTGGGAATCGGTGATCCGCCCATCGTCCAGTACCTGGAGCAGAACATTGAATACATCCGGATGCGCTTTCTCCACCTCGTCAAACAGCACCACGCTGTAGGGCTTCCGGCGTACAGCTTCGGTAAGTTGCCCGCCTTCCTCGTAGCCCACATATCCCGGAGGCGCGCCGATCAGCCGGGAGACAGCGTACTTCTCCATGTATTCGGACATATCGATCCGGACCAGGTTATTCTCGTCGTCAAACAGCGCCTGCGCCAGCGTCTTGGCCAGCTCGGTTTTGCCCACGCCGGTGGGCCCCAGGAACAGGAAGGAGCCGATGGGACGGTTGGGGTCCTGGATGCCGGCGCGGCTGCGCTGGATTGCCTCCGTAACTGCCTGCACCGCTTCATCCTGGCCGATCACCCGCTGGTGGAGCGTTTCATCCAGGTGCAGCAGCTTCTCCCGCTCCCCCTGGACCAGGCGGGACACGGGAATGCCCGTCCACCGCTCCACGATCCGGGCGATCTCCTCATCGGTGACCCGATCCCGGAGGATATTGTGCTCCTTGGCGGACTGCGCCTGCTGCTCCTCCTGCGCGAGCTGCCGCTGCGCTTCCGGCAGACGGCCATATTTCAGCTCCGCCGCCTTTTCCAGGTCATAGCGCTGCTCGGCGGCTTCGATCTGGCGATTCAGGTCCTCAATGGTTTCCCGGAGCTGCTGCACCCGGCCGATGGCGTTCTTCTCGTTCTCCCACTGCGCCTTCATGGCGTTGAACTTGTCCCGCTCCTCGGCCAATTCCTTTTGCAGCTCTGCCAGACGCGCCTGAGAAAGGGAATCCTCCTCCTTCTTCAGTGCCGCCTCCTCGATTTCCATCTGGATGATTTTCCGGGAAACTGTGTCCAGCTCCGTTGGCATAGAGTCCATCTCCGTGCGGATCTGGGCGCAGGCCTCGTCCACCAGGTCGATGGCCTTATCCGGCAGGAACCGATCCGTGATATACCGGTGGGACAGCGTGGCGGCAGCCACAATGGCGGAATCCGCGATTTTTACCCCGTGGAACACCTCATAGCGCTCCTTCAGTCCCCGCAGGATGGCCACGGTGTCCTCCACCGTCGGCTCGTCCACCTGAACCGGCTGGAAGCGGCGCTCCAGCGCGGCGTCCTTTTCGATATACTCCCGGTATTCGTCCAGCGTGGTGGCGCCGATGCAGTGCAGCTCGCCCCGTGCCAGCATGGGCTTGAGCAGGTTGCCCGCGTCCATGGAGCCTTCGGTTTTGCCCGCGCCGACGATGGTGTGCAGCTCATCGATGAACAGGATGATCTGCCCGTCGGACTCCTTGACCTCGTTCAGAACCGCCTTCAGCCGCTCCTCAAATTCTCCCCGGTATTTTGCGCCGGCGATCAGCGCGCCCATGTCCAGGGAGAAGATGGTCTTGTCCTGCAGGCTTTTCGGCACATCCTTCTTCACGATCCGCTGCGCCAATCCCTCCGCGATGGCGGTTTTGCCCACGCCAGGCTCGCCGATGAGGACGGGGTTATTCTTGGTTTTCCGGGACAGGATGCGGATCACGTTGCGGATTTCCTCGTCCCGGCCGATCACCGGGTCCATCTTTTGCTCCCTGGCCCGCTTGACCAGGTCGGTGCCGTATTTTTCCAGAGCATCGTAGGTTCCCTCCGGGTTGTCGGTGGTCACCCGCTGATTGCCACGGACGCTCTGCAGCGCCTTCAGGCAGTTCTCCTTGGTGATGCGGTAGGTTTTCATCAGGTCGGAGACCGCGCCTTCCGCGGCCTCCAGCAGCCCCAGGAACAGATGCTCTACGGAGACGAACTCATCCTTCATGTCCTTGGCTTGGGCTTCGGCGGCGTTGAACGCCTTGTCCACCCCGGCGGAGATGTAGAACCTGTCGGCCTCCCGGCTGCCGGAAACAGCGGGGAGCTTATTCAGCTCGGCATTGGCGGCGGCCTCCAGGCTTTCCACGGTGACATCCATTTTCCGCAGCAGCTGCGGGATCAGCCCGCCCTCCTGCTGGAGCAGCGCCAGCAGCAGGTGCACCTGCTCCATTTGCTGATGATGGCGGGACTGCGCCAGATTCTGCGCACTCTGAACCGCCTCCAAGGATTTCTGCGTATATTGGTTGAAGTTCATACTAACACTCCCTTTGCTTTTAGCACTCAAACGGATAGAGTGCTAACTCATTTGTATACACTATACCCCATTTTTGAAAAAAGTCAAGGGGGTTTTCGTCGAACACAGAAAGTTTACAGATTGTGAAAAATACACAAATCCGGGCAGCTGTTTTCTCTTTGCTTCACATTTATTTAACAAAACTAAGGATGTTTCCTTAACAATCCTGCGTTAAAATACAAGTGCAACAGATGAAATCATTGCTCTTTTCATTTTCTTACCTCTCTTTCTCTTTTAGAAGCCCGGCACTGTCTGGTCAACAGTGCCGGGTTCTTCTTTTTCCTGCGGGGAGGAGAATTTGCGAAAAAACTACTTGACAATTTTCGCCTCCTGTTATATAATAGCAAAGCTGTGTGAACATGCTGCTATAGCTCAGCAGGTAGAGCGCATCCTTGGTAAGGATGAGGTCGCCAGTCCGAATCTGGCTAGCAGCTCCACATCATCACCCAAGATCGAAAGATTTTGGGTGTTTTTTTGCCCGCGCCCACCGATCGGCAATAGAGAAAAAACGCGTGCCCGCAGCGGAAACCCGCTGCGGACACGCAAATATGGTCGGAGTGTCGGGATTCGAACCCGAGGCCTCTTGGACCCGAACCAAGCGCGATACCAAACTTCGCCACACCCCGTCAGCCCATGTATTATAATGAAAATTTGGGGTCTTGTCAAGCCCTGGCGGGAGATTTTTCTGGGTTGGGAATGAAACCGCAAAGGTTTGCATAGGCTTCATGGGAGGGGATGGATATGGCATATCGGATCGACTATACTTCCGGCGGGCGCAGAATGCCCATCGCCCCCGCTGCCGGGCACATTCTTGCCGGATTTTTCCTGGGGCTGGGGACCTTCTGCGCCGTCTTTGCCCTGACGCACAGGGAAGCGCTGCTGTCGGTGCTGATCCCCGGCGACCCGGCGGCCACCGCGGCCGCAGGGAAGGCAATGCTCGACCAGCTCCGCCAGGGGCAGAGCGTGGCCGGTGCGGTCACCGCCTTTTGCCAGAGCATTCTGAGCGGCGCCAATGGAAGCTGAGAGGGGAAGCTTGCAGGTCCGGGCAGGCGCCTGCGTGCTCCTGGCGGCTATGCTCCTGCTCCTTCCCATCCAGTGGGTCCTGGCGGGGATGATAGCTGCGGGGGTACATGAATGCTTCCATATCGGGGCAGTTTATCTCTGCGGCGGACAGGTCCAAAGCCTGACCATAGGCGCCGGGGGCGCGGAGATCCGCACGTCGGCGCTGCCACGCTCCCGGGAGCTTTTGTGCGCGCTGGCGGGGCCGGCCGGGTCGGCAGCGCTGCTCCTGTTCGCCCGGTGGCTGCCCAGGACGGCCGTGTGCGCCGCGTTCCATCTGCTATTCAATCTTTTGCCCATTTTTCCCCTGGATGGCGGCAGGGCCCTGCGATGCCTTGCGTTCCTGGCGCTTCCGCCCCGCCCGGCGGGGCGGCTGTGCCGCGCTGTGCAGACGGTGGCCTGCGCCCTCCTGGGGCTGGCGGCGGTCTATGCGGCGCTGCGCCTGGGGCTGGGCATATTCCCCCTGCTCCTGGCGGCGGGGCTGTGGAAAAAGGCAGGGTCGAATTCGGGAAAAACTCCTTGCAAAGCGTTTCATTCGGCGCTACAATAGACCCATGCTTTACAAAGGGGTACGGTTATGACCGAGTTGCTGCAAAGAATTCTGCCCACGGTGCAGAAGCCGGCGCGATACACCGGTGGGGAATTCAACGAAATTAAAAAGGATTTGGCCACGGTCCGGGTGCGGCTCGCGTTCTGCTTCCCGGATACCTACGAGATCGGGATGTCCAATGTGGGCATGCGCATCCTCTACGGCGTGATGAACCAGGTGGACGGCGTATGGTGCGAGCGGGTATTTACGCCCTGGGCGGACATGGAGAGCGCCATGCGCGCCCATGGACTTCCCCTGTGGGCGCTGGAAAGCCAGGACCCCATCCGGATGTTCGACATGATCGCCTTCTCCATCGGCTATGAAATGTCCTACTCCAACATTCTGAATATGCTGCGCCTGGCAGGGATCCCTCTGCTGGCCTCCCAGCGCCCCGGGCTGAAGAATATGGTGTTCGCCGGGGGTGTATGCACCTTCAATCCGGAGCCGCTGGCGGATTTCATCGACTTTTTCATCCTTGGGGAAGGGGAGGAGGTCAACCGGGAGGTGCTCATCCTATACGATCAGGCCAAGGCCCAGGGCTGGAGCAAGGATGCCTTCCTCCATGCGGCGGCGAAGATTCCCGGGGTCTACGTGCCGTCCTTCTACCGCCATACCTACCATGCCGACGGCACCCTGGCCGCCATTGTCCCGCTGGAGGGCGCGCCGGAAACGGTGACCAAGCGGATCGTGGAGCATATGGACACGGCCTACTGGCCGACGAAGATGATCGTCCCCTCCACGGAAATCGTCCATGACCGGGCGAATCTGGAGGTGTTCCGGGGCTGCATCCGGGGTTGCCGCTTTTGCCAGGCGGGCTTCAGCTGCCGCCCCGTCCGGCGGAAAAGCCCGGAGGTTTTGTACCGCCAGGCGGTGGAAACGCTGGAAAATTCCGGAAACAATGAGATCACCCTCTCCAGCCTGTCCACCTCCGACTACCGCGGGCTGAAGGAATTGACGGACGCGCTGATCCCCTATTGCGACGAGAACCATATCAGCCTGTCCGTGCCGTCATTGCGGGCGGACAATTTCTCCCGGGAGCTGATGGACAAGCTCCAGACCGTCCGCCGGAGCGGCCTGACCTTCGCGCCGGAGGCCGGGACCCAGCGCCTGCGGGACGTGATCAACAAGAACCTCACCGAGGACGAGATCCTGACCACCTGCGCCAATGCTTTCTCCGGCGGATGGAGCAGCGTAAAGCTGTACTTTATGCTGGGGCTGCCCACGGAAACGGACGAGGATGTGCTGGGCATTGCAGAGCTGGTGTACAAGGTGATCCAGGTGTGGAAGACCCATGGCGTGAATAAGAAGCGGGGTCTGCGCATTCACGTGGCCACGGCTTATTTTGTGCCAAAGCCCCATACCCCGTTCCAGTGGGAGAAGCAGATCCCGCCGGAGGAATACCTCCGCCGGTGCCGCCTGCTGAAAAGCCATTTCTATTCCCGCTCCATCGAGTACGACTACCATGCGCCGGATCTGAGCCGGCTGGAGGCGGTATTCGCCCGGGGAGACCGGCGGCTGTGCGCGGTGATCCGCCATGCGGTGGAAAGCGGCGCCCGGCTGGATGGATGGGATGAATTTTTCCGCTATGACCTGTGGCTGGATGCGTTCCGGGCGTGTGGGATTGACCCGGAATTTTACACCACCCGGGGCTATGGGGAGGATGAGATCCTGCCCTGGGACACCATCGATGTAGGCGTGCGCAAGCGCTTCCTGCTGCAGGAGCGGCACAAAGCCTATGCCGGGCAGGTCACGCCGGACTGCCGCCAGGGCTGCGCCGGATGCGGGGCGAACGGCTTGCTGAAGGAGGCGCAGTGCGATGGCTAGACTGCTGTTTGAGAAGACGGGGAATGCCGTCTGGATGTCCCACCTGGACCTGATGCGCGTGTTCCAGCGGGCATTTAAGCGCGCCGGGCTGCCGCTGACCCACACGCAGGGATTCAATCCCCGCCCATCGGTGTCCATCGCGCTGCCGCTGTCCGTGGGCGTGGAGAGCCGCTGCGAAATGCTGGACTTCACCCTGGACGGGGTGCAGGTCCCCTGCCAGGAGATCCGGGAGCGGCTGAACGCGGCGCTGGTGGACGGGGTGCGGGTGCGCGATGTCTACGAGGGCGGGAGGAAAATCAAGGCGCTTTCCCTGCTTGACTGCCAGGTGATTCTGGAGTATGATAGGGGCGTGGCGGATGACGCCGTGGCGCATATCCGCGACCTGTTCGCCAGGGAAAGCCTGCTTTTGGAGAAGCGGGGGAAGAAGGGCACGTCTGTTCAGGACATCATCCCCCTGATCCGGCGGCTCCAGGTGGCGAAAATCGATGTGAACACCTTGGAATTGACCGCCCGGATCTGCTGCCAGGAGCCGGCACTGAACCCGGCACAGCTGACCGCAGCCATCGGCGCTTATTTGCCGGAGTACCGGCCGGATTTTGCCCGGTGCTGCCGCCTGGAGGTTTACGACAGCCAGGAAACTATCTTCAGATAAGGAGAAGCGTATGGAGAAGATCATCGAATTAGAGGAGTGCCCCATCTGCCGCGGCCCGGGGATGCTGGTGCATGACGGCGGATGGAGCGTGCAGGTGGAATGCACGGATTGCAGCGCCCACACGGTCTACCTGGAATACACCAACGAGGAGGAGAAAATCGCGGCGGAAAAAGGCGTGGCCGCCCTGTGGAATATGGGCAAGGTGGTCCACAGCGAA
>JAJQHS010000020.1:0-27354 GCA_021199635.1 Bacillota bacterium | reverse complement strand
ACAGCGAACGGGGCGAATAGCCTCCGGCTCCCCGCGGCGCCATAAAAATCCAACAAAAACTCCAAAAAATCGGACGCGCAGTAAGCACGTCCGATTTTTGTCAGATAGGGGAGCTGGGCGGGGCTTCCCCGCCGGGGGCGGCCTCCGCATCGTCGCCGGGCATACGGAACATGGCCAGCGCCTCCGCCTCGCCGATCTGGCGGCCTTCCATGCAGTCGGCGAACTGCGCGCCGGTCATGCTCTCATGCTCCAGCAGGAAATCCGCGACCTGGTTGACCTTGTCGGTGTTGTTTTTCAAGATCTCGGCGCATTGGGCATAGGCACGGTCAATGAGCAGCTTCACCTGGTCGTCAATGGTGCCTGCTACCTTCTCCGAGTAGCTTTTGGTGTTCTGGTAGTCCCGGCCGATGAAGACCTCCCCATCGTCCAGATAGGAAACGGTTCCCAGCGCTTCGCACATGCCGTACCGGGCGACCATGTCCCGCGCCAGCTTGGAGGCACGGTCGATATCGTTGGAGGCGCCCACGGTAATATCCCCAAGGAACAGCGCCTCGGCGACCCGCCCGCCCAGCAGGCCCACGATCTGCTCGTACATCTGGTTGCGGGTCAGATTGGCAGAATCGTCCCTGGGAATGTGCCAGGTGGCGCCCAGGCTGTCCCCACGGGGCACGATGGTGATCTGCAGCACCGGGTCCTGGGTGGGAAGATGGTACATGGCAACGGCGTGACCGGCCTCGTGAATGGCGGTTTCCCGCAGATCCCGGCGCTGCCGCACCCGGCTGCGCTTCTCCGGACCGGCCATGATCTTCATCATGGCGTCGTTCAGGTCGCGCATGGTCAGCACCGGGCGATCGTTCCGGGCGGCCATAATTGCCGCCTCGTTCATCAGGTTGCTCAGGTCCGCACCGGTGAAGCCCACCGTGGAGCGGGCGACCAAGGCAAGGTCCACGCTGTCGTCCAGCTTCTTGCCCTTGGAATGCACCTTCAGGATTTCCTCCCGACCCTTCACATCCGGCGCGCCTACGTGGATCTGGCGGTCGAACCGGCCGGGGCGCAGCAGCGCTGGGTCCAGAATGTCCGGGCGGTTGGTGGCGGCCAGGACGATGACGCCCTCCGTCCTGGAGAAGCCGTCCATTTCCACCAGCAGCTGGTTCAGGGTCTGCTCCTTTTCATCGTGCCCGCCGCCAAGGCCGGAGCCGCGCTTGCGACCGACGGCGTCGATTTCATCAATGAAAATAATTGCGGGGGCGACCTTCTTCGCCTGCTCGAACAGGTCCCGCACCCGGCTGGCGCCGACGCCCACATACATCTCCACAAAGTCCGAGCCGGAAATGGACAGAAACTGCACGTCCGCCTCCCCGGCAACCGCCCGCGCCAGCAGGGTCTTGCCGGTGCCCGGAGGGCCGATGAGCAGAAGACCGTGGGGGATCCGGGCGCCGATCGCCCGGAATTTTTCCGGATTGCGGAGAAAATCCACGATTTCCTGGAGCTCCGCCTTTTCCTCGTCTGCACCGGCCACATCGTCGAAGGTGACTTTCTGGCCGTTAGGCATACCCAGGACGGTACGCGCCTTGCCGAAGTTGGACATGGGATTTCCGCCGCTGTTGGCACGGTTCATCAGCAGAAACCAGACCAGCAGCAGCAGCGCGCCCACGATCAGCAGCGGCAGCACCAGGTCATAGGGCGAAAAGCTGCTCTCCGGCAGGAAATCGTAGCTCTCCAGAATGCCGCTCTCTGTCTGGCTCTGAAGCAGGTCCCAAACCTCCTGGCGGAAGCTGGAGGCGTCCGCCAGGCTGCAAACCAGCTGGGTCTTGCCGTTGTACGCCTCGTGGAGGGTCAGAGTAATGGTCTGGCCGTCCACCACGAAGCTCTTGACCTGCTCCTGACGGAACAGCTCCAGAATCTGGGAATAGCTCAACCCATCCGAAGCGGTGTCAAAAACGCCGTTGATCCAGGAAAACAGGAGCAGCAGCACCACCAGATAGATGAGCAATGAAATCAAACTGCGTTTTTTCAAAATGGGTACTCCTTAATCATCAAGAATACGCTTCCGGCTTCAGCACGCCGATGTAGGGCAGGTTCCGGTAATACTCGTTAAAGTCCAGACCATAGCCCACCACGAAAGCGTTGGGAATGGTGAAGCCCACGTAATCCGCCTGGAGCGTGATGCCGGGCTTCCGCCGGGAGGGCTTGTCCAGCAGCGTGCAGATTTTCAGGGAGGCGGGCCCCTTGGCCAGCAGGTGGGAATACGTGAAGTCCAGGGAGCTGCCGGTCTCGAAAATGTCCTCCAGGATCAGCACATGGCGCCCCTGGATCGGCTGGGACACATCCCGTTTGACCTGGATCTCCCCGGTGGAATCGGTGCCCGCATAGGAGGAGAGCCACATGAAATCCATCTGGCAGGGGGTTTTGATCTGACGGATCATGTCCGCATAGAATACCACAACGCCCTTCAGAACGCCGACGATGATCGGGTCCTTGCCTGAATATTCCGCGGTGAGAATTTCTCCCAGCTCCCGGATACGCTCCTGAAGCTGCGCTGTGGTGATAAGAATTTCCTGAATGTCCTGTTCCATGGCGTAAACCTCCTGAAATGGATTCTATTTTAGCGCTCCTGCTGGCGGGGCGCGTGTTTCATCGGGTGGGAATGGGGCCAATGGTCTGAAAGCGGATCTGCACTGCGGGCAGGGATGGCGGGATCCTGTCCAGATTCGCGCCGATGCCGTATACACCCAGCACCCCCGCGTCATCCGCGAGGACCGGGATATGGTCCCGCAGGTGGGCGGGGATCTTTCGGTCAATGAACAGCTTTTTCAGGCTGCGGGTCCCGGCGTTCAGCCGGATGGTATCGCCGCTCTGGCGGAAACGGACGGTTATGGGTCCGCACGGGCGGATGGTGAAGACCTCCCGGGTGTTCAGAAGCGCATCTGCTTCCGTGCACAGCACCTGCAGATTATCCTCCGGGATGGCAGCGGAACCGGGGCAGGGGAGGCGGCGCGCCTCCGGCACGGGGGCGTCCTTCCACACAGTCAGGCGGTCATAGCTGCGGCAGAGAGTCACGCCGCCGGGGAAATCCGCCCGGGCGGCGGGCTTGTCGGAAAATACCAGCGCTTCCGCCAGGGCAATGTGGGCGCGGCTGGGCTCCCGGACGCCGCAATCCTCCAGAAATCCCGCCAGCATCCGGCTGCGCAGGGCGGGGGACATGGCGCGCAGGGCAGGAACCTCCGGCAGCGCGCCGGGGGCAGCCATGGCCTCCAGAATCTGCCCATCCTCCCGCAGGACCATGGCCATATGGGAGAGATTTTCCGCAAGCCGGGGATTTTCCGCTTTCAGAAGCGGCATAACGTGGTGCCGCAGGCGGTTGCGCAGGAAAGCGTCCGACTGGTTGGAGCTGTCGTCCACATGGCTGATGTGATATTCCTCCAGGAACGCCTCCACCTGCTGCCGGGTGCAGGTGAGCATGGGCCGGATCAGCCTGCCGCTGACCGGGGCGATCCCGCCCAGTCCCCGCAGACCGGTGCCCCGGACCAGGTGCATCAGCACCGTTTCCGCGTTGTCGTCGGCGGTGTGGGCTGTGGCGATCTTTCCGGGCTGCGCGGTCAGAAACTGGTAGCGTGCGTCCCGGGCGGCGGCCTCCAGCCCCTTTTCCCCGGCGCGGACGCTGCCGCTGCCCACGGATAAGGGGATCTGGAACTGCTGGCAGAAGGCCCGGACGAACTCCGCGTCCCGGTCAGACTCCGCGCCCCGGAGGTGATGGTTAAAATGCGCGGCCTGGAGGCGGATATCCAGATTCTCCCGCAGCAGGTACATGGCCCATAGCAGGGCCATGGAATCCGCTCCGCCGGATACGGCGCAGGTGACGGTGTCCCCCGGCGATAGCATGTCATACCGACGGATCTGGGCGGACAGTTCATTCAGCATGCTTCCACTCCCGGTCGGTAAAGGTTTGGTAGGGGCCGAACCACTGGGTCTTCACCGTGCCGGTTTCCCCGTGCCGGTTTTTCGCCACAATGCATTCCGCTACATTTTTTTCCTCGGTGTCCGGGTTGTAATAATCGTCCCGGTACAGGAACATGACGCAGTCCGCGTCCTGCTCGATGGCGCCGGATTCCCGCAGGTCGGAAAGGATGGGCCGCTTATCGCTGCGCCCCTCCACAGCCCGGGACAGCTGACTCAGGCACACCACGGGCACATTCAGCTCCTTGGCCATGATCTTAAGGGAGCGGGAAATTTCACCGACCACGGTCACCCGGTTGTCGCTGTTCATTTTGCCGTAGCCGGAGCTTTGCATCAGCTGGAGGTAATCGATGATCACCAGCCCCAGATTGTCCAGCCGGCGGCACTTGGCGTTGATATCTGCCACGGTGACGGAAGGATTGTCATCAATGCGCAGATCGGTCTGGCTCAGGGCGGCGGAGGCCATGCAGAGCTTGCTCCATTCCTCCTCACTGAGCTTGCCGGTGACCAGCTTCTGCAGCTCGATAAAGCTCTCGCTGGCCAGAAGACGCATGGCAAGCTGCTCCCGGGACATTTCCAGGCTGAAGATGGCCACGGTCTTCTTGTACTTTTTTGCCACATTCGCCCCCAGATTCAGGGCGAAGGCGGATTTACCCATGGCCGGGCGGGCGGCTACCAGCAGAAGGTCGGATTTATTCAGGCCGTTGATCCGCATATCCAGGTCCCGCAGGCCGGTGGACAGGCCGGGGATGGCGGAATCGGACTGGCTCAGCTCGGTCAGCCGGTCAAAAACCTTATGCAGCACCGTGCCGATATGCTCCAGCGAATCGGTGCGCTCGCCTTTGCGCAGGGCGTAAATTTTCTTCTCAGCGGCCTCCAGCATCTCTGCGGGGGTGCCCACCTGGGAGTAGACGGTTTCGGTGATCTCCGAGGCAGCCTGGGCCAATCCACGGAGCATGGCCTTTTCCCGGACGATGTTTGCGTACCGGGCGGCGTTGGCGGCGGTGGGAGTGATCTCCATCAGCTGCATGATGTAATCCCGGGAATTGTCGTGGTAAACGCCCAGCTCCCGCATTTTATCCAGCACTGTCACCGGGTCAATGGTCTGGGAGTAGTTGAACATGGCGTACACGGCTTCATAGATTTCCCGGTTCTGCTGCAAATAGAAATCCTCCGGGCGCAGAATGCCGATAATATCCGCCACGCACCGGCTGTCGATCAGGATCGAACCCAGCACGCTCTGCTCGGCTTCCAGGGACTGGGGCGGTTGACGGTTCAGCAATTCTTCATCCATGTTATCTCTCCTCTGTGTATCTGTATCCGGGAGCGGGGTCAGGCCTCCTCGATCTTCACGGTCAGGGGCGCGGATATCTCATAGCCCAGCTTACATGTGACGGTATAGGTCCCTACGGACTTGATCGGCTCGGAAATCTGAATTTTCCGCTTATCCAGGGTGATCCCGGCCTTGGCCTTCAGCGCATCGGCGATCTCCTGGTTGGTGACGGAGCCGAACAGCCGCCCCGCGCCGCCGCCCTTGGCGGTGACGGTCAGGGTCAGCTCCCGCAGCTTCTTGCTCAGGTCCATAGCCTCGGCCTTTTCCCGGGCAATGCGCTCCTGGGCGGCCTTGTCGTTCATGCGCATGGTGTTGATGGCATCGGGCGTGGCCTCAATGGCCATCTTCCGGGGCAGCATATAGTTCCGGGCGTAGCCGTCGGAAACCTCCAGCATTTGCCCCTTCTTGCCCTTGCCCTTTATATCCTGCAGTAAAATCACTTTCATAACGGTTTGCTCCTTATGCTTTAATCTTCATAGAATCGGTCGATAGAGGCCACCAGGCGATCCAGCGCTTCCTTAACGGTGCAGTCCTTTACCTGCGCACCGGCGCCGGCAGCGTTCCCGCCGCCGCCCAGGGGCTCCAGGATCACCTGGACATTGGCATCGCCAATGGAGCGGGCGGAGATCATCACGCTGCCCTCGCTGGGGTACAGCACGAAGGAGGCGGAAATGCCGGAGATGTTCAGCAGCTCATCCGCCGCCTGGGCAGCCAGCGCCCGGACAGTGGTGGTATTCAGGGCGGCGATGGCGATCTCCTGCCGGTACAGCCGGGCGGATTTGATGATCTGATATTTGGCCATGGTGTCCTGGAAGTCGTTTTGCAGCAGCCTCTTCACGTCCACGGTTTCCGCGCCCCACTGGCGGAGCACGGCCGCCGCCTCAAAGGTACGCTCGCCGGTGCGGATGTTGAAGCTCTTGGTGTCCAGGAAGATCCCCGCCATTAGGCTCTTGGCTTCGATGGGCAGGACGTCCGCCTTCTCCACGGAGTATTGCAGCAGCTCTGTGACCAGCTCCGAGGCGGAGGAGGCGTAAGGCTCGTGGAGGTTGACCACCACCGGGTTGATATAATCGGCTGCCCGGCGGTGATGGTCCACCACGCAGACCTTGGGGATGGCTTCCAGAAGGGGGCGGCTCTCCACCATCTCCGGGCGGTTGGTATCTACCACCACTAGGATGCTCTTCGGGTCGCAAAGCAGCAGCGCCTCCTGGCCGGAGAGGAACACATCCCGGTATTCCGGCACGGCGCGGATCTCCTCGATCAGTCTTTCGGAGCAGTTATTCTCCAGGTCCAGGACAATATAGGCCTTTTTCCCTTTTTTCCGGCACATGCAGCAGATGCCCATTGCCGCGCCCACGGCATCCATATCCGCGTTGCTGTGCCCCATGACGAAGACGTGGCTGCTCTGGCCGATCAGCTCCATCAGGGAGTTGGCGGTGACCCGGGAGCGCACCTTGCTGCGGTGATCGGATTCCTTGCTGCGCCCGCCGTAGAAGCTGAAGTTGAAGCGGTCCTTGATCACCGCCTGATCGCCGCCCCGACTCAGCGCCATCTCGATGGACAGCGCCGCGAAATCGTACCCTTCCTCAAAATTGGCGGCATCCACGCCGATCCCCAGGGAGATGGAGGCTTCCAGACCCGTAGGATTCTCCACATGGTGGATCTCCTCCAGCAGGGAGAATTTATCCTGCATCGCGCGGTTCAGGTCCCGCTTTTCAAACAGGAACAGGAAGCGGTTCCGCTCCAGCTTGCGCAGCAGGCCGTGGTAATCCTCTGCCCATTTGGTGATCACATCGTTGACCCGGGCGTTCAGGTTGGATATGGCGTTCTCGGTCAGATTCTTGGTAAGCTCCTCGTAATTGTCAATGAGGATGATGGAGACCACCGGGCGGGAGCGGATATACTCGTCCCGGATCTGGTACAGCTCCGTCAGATCACTCAGGTACAGCATGCCCAGGATGGTGCTGTCGGGGTCCTCCGCCCGGACCACCTGCCCATAGATGCGGTAACGGCGCCCGGAAAGCGTGACATCGTAGGGATATTCGGTTTTCCCGGAGGTGAGCCAGTCGGTGGAGAAATTAGGCAGGACCGAGTCCAGCCGCTGCTCCAGATAGCGGTCCTGGAAGCCGGTGATGGCGCCGAACGCGTCGTTGGCCCAGATCAGGCAGCTGTCCCCCAGGCGGACCAGTGCCATGGGGAAGGGCGTTTCCGCAGTGCTGACGGCGTCCGCGCTGCTGAATGCGGTCTTCACGTATTCCTGGATGATCCGGCGGCGGCGTCTGCGGCAAAGGATATAGTAGCCGATCAGAGCCACCAGCGCCACGGCTGCGGCACCGGCGAGAATATAGTTGCGCATCGCCGCCGTGGCGACGGCAAACGCCGCTAGGAAAAGGAAATATACCCACAGGCCGGGCCAGAAAAGTCTGCCGAGCTTGTTGTTCATACGCAGGGCCTCCTTCAAAACCGAACAATTTGCTTTAGAGGATATTATATCAGACGAACGCGAAAGGTGCAACAGATTTTCAAACTTTTTCCGTTCTGCCCAAGGGGAAACGACAAAATCCCTGTTTTTTGCGCCTGCTGTGAAGAATTATTTGAAAAAGGCGGCAGGATATAGTATAATCAAAAAAGCATGCGTTTGGAACACAAATCGTTTTCACAGAATTGAAAGGAGCCTCCCTATGAAGAATAATTTCGGCCATTTGCTGGATGGCACCGCCGTTTCCCTGTACACCATTTCCGATGGCGGCATCTCCGCCGTGATCTGCGACCTGGGCGCTTCCGTGTACCGGCTGTATGTCCCTGACCATCAGGGGCACCCGGCGGACGTGGTGCTGGGATTCCCCGACCCTATGGACTATGTCCGCAGCACCTCCTTTATGGGCTGCGTGATCGGGCGCAGCGCCAACCGGCTCCAGGGCGCGGCTTTCCGGCTCAACGGGCGGGAATATCGCCTGGAGGCCAACGAGAACGGCCACAACAACCTGCATAGCGGCAACGCCTTCTACAAGGACCGGGTGTGGACGGTGCTGGATCACACGGCGACCAGCATTTCCCTGGTCCTGGACAGCCCGGACGGGGACCAGGGCTACCCCGGAAACGCGAAAATCTGCGTGACCTACACCATTGAAAATGGCCGCGCTCTGCATATCTCCTACGACGGAATCTGTGACCGGGATACGGTCTTCAATATGACCAACCACACCTATTTTAACCTGGCGGGGCATGACCATCCGGAAAAGGCCATGCAGCAAATCCTCAGCATGCCCGCCCGGTTCTTCACGCCTTCCGATGCGGAGTCCATTCCCACCGGGGAATGCCTGCCGGTGGAGGGGACGCCTATGGATTTCCGCTGCCCCAAGCCCATCGGGCAGGACATCGGGCAGGATTATGCGCCGCTGCACCTTCAGGGCGGCTATGACCACAATTTCGAGGCATTCGCCAATCCCTGCGCCACGCTTTCCGACCCGGAATCCGGGCGCTCCATGGCGGTGATCACCGACTGCCCGGGCATCCAGCTCTATTCCGGCAACTTCCTGAACGGGGAAAGCGGCAAGGACGGCGCAGTCTATTGCCGCCGGGGGGGCGTCTGCCTGGAAACCCAGTTCTTCCCCAACGCGCTGAACCATCCCGAATGGGACCAGCCCATTGTCCACGCCGGGGAGCGCTACCATTCGGATACTGTCTACCGCTTCGTCTGGTGATCCGCGCTGCATAAAGGGCGCGCTTCGGGGTCATACTCTCTTTTGAGGTGATTCCATGAGTTCCATCTGGCGGCAGGAATGCGATATGCCCGGGTTCGAGCCGGCCCGGGGGGAGCTGCGCACGGACGTTCTGGTGATCGGCGGCGGGATCGCCGGGCTGCTGTGCGCGCATTTTCTCCGGCAGTCCGGTGTGGACTGCCTGCTGGTGGAGGCCGGGCGGCTGTGCGGCGGCGTGACCCAGAATACTACCGCGAAGATCACATCCCAGCACGGCTTTGTGTACCACACCCTGGTCCCCCGCTTTGGCACCGAGGGCGCGGGCATCTACTATCAGGCCAATCAGTGGGCGCTGGCGGAGTACCGGCGGCTTTGCGCCGGGATCGGCTGCAATTTTAGCCCGGTGGATTCCTTTGCATACTCCCGGCAGGATGCCGCGGTCCTGGAGCGGGAAATGGCGGCGCTGTCCGCCATCGGCGCGGCGGCAGAGCGGACGGAGGATGTGCCGCTGCCCATTCCCACCGCGGGTGCGATCCGATTCCCGGACCAGGCTCAGTTCCACCCGCTGAAATTCCTCAGCGCCATTGCAAAGCCTCTGAACATCCGGGAGCATTCCCCCGTCCGCACCCTGGCTCCCGGCCTGGCCATAACCGACCAGGGACGCATCCGCGCGGAGGCCATTGTGGTCGCCACCCATTTTCCCATCCTGGACAGGCATGGGGGCTATTTCCTCAAGCTCTATCAGCACCGCTCCCATGTGCTGGCACTGGAGAATGCCCCGGCGCTGCGGGGGATGTATGTGGACGGGGAAGGGGATGGGCTGTCCTTCCGGATGCACCGGGGGCAGCTGATCCTGGGCGGCGGCAGCCACCGCACCGGGAAATCCGGCGGCGGATGGGCGCCGCTGGAAGCTTTTGCACAGACCCATTACCCCCGATCGGCGGTCCGCGCCCGCTGGGCGATCCAGGACTGTATGAGCCTGGATGCCATGCCCTACATCGGCGCGTACAGCCGGCAGGCGCGGGGGCTTTATGTGGCCACGGGATTCTGCAAATGGGGTATGACCTGGGCCATGGCCGGCGGCAAGCTGCTGTCCGACCGGATCCTGGGCAGGGACAATCCCTGGGCGGCGCTGGTGAGTCCCAGCCGCTCCATGCTCCGCCCGCAGCTGGCGGTGAACGGATGGGAGGCGGCGCTCAGCCTGCTGACGCCGTCGGCGCCTCGCTGCCCCCATATGGGCTGCGCCCTGAAGTGGAACCCCCAGGAGCATAGCTGGGACTGCCCGTGCCATGGCTCCCGTTTTACCCGCAAGGGGGCCCTGCTGGAAAATCCTGCTGAAGGAGATTTGAAAAATCCCCCGGAGAAATAGGCGATTTCCGGGAAAAACGCAGAATTTCCCTCTTGTATTTTTTCGCCTGCCGGATTATAATAGCGGAAGAATGACACAGGAGGTCGTATTATGGCTGTCAAAATCGAAAAAGAAACCATTATCGGAGATATTCTGGACATCGCGCCCCAGTCGGCGCCGCTGTTCTTCGCCATCGGTATGCACTGCCTGGGCTGCCCCTCTTCCCGCGGGGAGTCCGTGGAGGAGGCCTGCATGGTTCACGGCATTGATTGTGACGCGTTCCTGGCCCAGCTGAATCAGTTCCTGGAGGCCTACGAGGCGGATCAGGAAACAAAGGCCTGAGGATTTCACCGGCTATGCCATCCCGTTCTGCCGGGGTGGCATTTCATTTTTTTCAGGAGGGAACCCAATGAAGCTCCCCATCTCCGCCAGGCTTCTGGCCTGCTGCGGCTTTGTACATCCCAATGACCGGGTGGCTGACATCGGCTGCGACCATGGCTACCTGCCCATCTATCTGCTGCGCAGCGGCATTGCCCGGTCGGTGATCGCCTCCGACGTGCGGGAAAAGCCGCTGCTGACCGCCGTCCGCAACGCGGAAAAATACGGCGTCCGGGACAGAATGGAATTTTACCTGTCTGACGGCGCGTCACAGATCCCCCGGGATTTCGACGTGCTGGTCTGCGCCGGCATGGGCGCGGACACCATGATTTCCATTTTGTCCGCCGCCCCCTGGCTCCGGGAGCCGTCCTACCGCCTGATTTTGCAGTGCCAGTCCAAAACGCCCACGCTGCGTAAATTCCTGTCGGATACCGGCTGGCAGATCGCCCGGGAGTCGGCGCTGCGGGACGGGCGGTTCCTGTACACCGTTATGGAGGTGCTTTGGGCGCCGGATGCCCCCCGGCTGACCGTCATGGAGCGGTACTTCCCTTTGGCGCTGCTGGCGGGCCCATCTGGTGCGCTCCCGGCGTATTACCGCTGGGTGCGGCGGGGGCTGGAAATATCTGTGGAGCGCCGGGGCGCTTCTGCCGACCCGGAGCAGCGATCGGCGCTGGCGGAGTTGACAGCGCTGGCGCGTGCTCCAGAGCTGACTTACCTTATGGAGGGATCGGAATGACAACGGTAGCGGATATCCTGCAATACATCGAAACATTTGCACCCCAGTATATGAAGGAGGGGTGGGACCATGTGGGGCTGAACTGCGGGCACATGGATGCCCCGGTCACCCGCATCCTGGTGGCGCTTGACCCCTTTGACGAGGCGCTGCAGGAGGCAAAGGCGATGGGCGCGGAGCTGCTGGTGACCCACCACGCGCTGATCTGGAAGCCGGACTTCGTCACGGATGGGGACGCCCAGGGGCGCAGGACCCTGTTCCTCATTGAAAACGGCATTGCCCATATCAATGCCCATACCAACCTGGACAAGGCGCCCGGCGGCGTGAATGACGCGCTGGCGGCGAAGCTGGGGCTGAAGGACGTCCGGGTTCTTTCCCCTGAGGGGACGGACAGCGCCGGGAACCCCTACGGCCTGCTGCGGGCGGGCCAGACGCAGACGGTGACGCTCCGCGCGTTCCTGGAAACGGTAAGGACCGCCCTGGGCTGCGATGGGCTGCGTTATGTAAACTCCGGGAAGCCGGTCCGAACTGTGGCGGTGGGCGGCGGCGCATGCGCGGATGAAATGCGGCAGGTCCTGGCCTCCGGGTGCGACACCTTTGTCACCGCCGATGTGAAATACAACCAGTTCCGCGATGCCGCGGATTGGGGGCTGAATCTGATCGATGCCGGCCATTTCTTCACGGAAAGGCCTGTGTGCCAGGTGCTGGCGGAGAAACTGCAGGGCGCATTTCCGGAAATTTCTGTGAAAATTTCCCAAAATCAGCAGGATTGCATGAAATTTTATTCCGGAAGTGTTGATTTTTCCCTGGGGGATATGTTAGAATAAGGCGATTACATTTAAGCCTGTGGCTTTTTCACAGAAGGGAAGATAAGCATTTATGTCCGGACATTCCAAATGGCATAACATTCAGAAAACCAAGGGCGCGCAGGATGCGAAGCGCGCTGCGGCCTTCACCAAGATCGCCAAGGAGCTGATCGTAGCGGTGAAGGAGGGCGGTGGGATCATTGACCCCGCGAATAACTCCCGGCTGGCCACCGTCATCACCAAGGCCAAGGCCGCCAATATGCCCAACGACAATATCAAGCGCTGCCTGGAGAAGGCGGCCGGAGCCGGCGGCGGCGACAGCTATGAATCCATTACCTACGAAGGCTATGGCCCCGGCGGCGTGGCGGTGATCGTGGAGACCATGACGGACAACCGCAACCGGACCGCCGGCTCCATGCGCCACCATTTCGATAAATTCGGCGGCAATCTGGGCACCAATGGCTGCGTCAGCTGGAGCTTCGATAAGAAGGGCGTGCTGGTCATCGACAACTCCGAGGAGGAGTACGAGGAGGACGCCGTGATGATGGACGCCATGGACTGCGGCGCGGATGATTTCGAGGCGGAGGACGACTGCTTCACCATCTATACCGACCCCGACGATTTCAACGCCGTGGCGGACGCCCTTACCGCCAAAAAGTACACCTTCATCTCTGCCCAGATCGAGATGGTGCCCCAGAACTACCAGTCCCTGAACGAGGAACAGGCCGCTCTGATGGAGAAGCTCATCGACGCCATGGAGGAGGACGACGACGTGCAGAACGTCTGGCACAACTGGGAGCAGGACTGATCGCCCGCTCGGCAGGGGATCCACTGGCACGGTCACACCGCGCAAAACCGAAAAGAAGAACAGGCAAGGATCAAACCCTGCCTGTTCTTTTGCGTTTGCCTGTTCCTGTGGGCACCCGGAGCGCAGGACGGCTACGGGGATTCCGTTTCCTGTGGCTGTGTGGTGTCCGTTTCCGCCGGCTCCGTTTCCGCCGGATCGGTTTCCTCTGGTTCGGTGGCTATGGTTTCGGTTTCCACTGCGCCGCAGATCTCGCACACCCGGGTGCGGATACTGGGATCCTCCTCGGAAACGGTCCATTCCCCATAGCTGTGCCCGGAAGCGGGCACCTCATCCTCCCGGAAGGTGTCGCCGCAGCGGGAGCACTGGTATTCGGTGTACCCGTCCGTTTCGCAGGTGGCCTCCAGCATCACGGTGAGCTGGTAATCATGCCCCAGGGCGGGAACCACGTTCCGCTGCTCGATATTGCCGCAGCGCTGGCAGACGAAGGCCGTGTAGCCGTCATGCTCGCAGTCCGCCGCCACGGATTCCCCGGCGCCGTAATTATGCCCCAGCGCGGATACGTAATCGTCCACCATGGTCATTCCACATTCGCAGATGTAGACGGTGTAGCCGTCCGCGGTGCAGGTCGCCTCCACGACCTGATCGGCGACGTAGCTGTGGACATGCCCCGCTGCCGCGGTACTGCCCGTGCCGTCTTCCGTCTGGGTGGGCTGGCTGGTCTGCTCCTGCGTGGACTGGGTCGCGTCCGGCGCAGTGGTTGGGACAGAGGTGGATTCCGTTTCCTCCGGCTGGACCGCGCCATCGGAGATCAGCCCGACCACCCTGTTGATGACGACCGCCATCATAATTGCCACCAGCACCAGCAGCACGCACATGATGATCAGCATTACCCTCTTTGCCGACATCCTCATACCCCCTGTTTGTTTTTCCCTATTATAACGCCTTCCGCAGGTAAATGCAAGCGCATCTGAAAATTCTGTCGATTTCCAGGGCGGGAATCCGGGGACGTGCCGCGCCCGCAGCTGCGCCGGGCAGGAACTCCGAAAATCCAAACTTTTTCCCCAGAAAAATCCCGGATTTTCCGGCGGAAAAATGTCCGATAAAGGATTCTCAAAAAATTTCCTGTATTTTGTGTTTTCCCTCTTGCAAAAACCACAAGATGTTGTATAATAAGACTTGCGCACGCAAAGAAGCGACCCAATCGGGCAAGGAGGAACGAGAGATGAAAATCATAAAGAGAAACGGCGCTGAGATGCTGTTCGATATTGATAAAATCCGCAAGGCCGTGACCAAGGCCAATGACGCTGCGGATGAGAAGGTCCGCATGACCCCCCTGCAAATCGACCGGATCGCCCAGAGCGTCCAGATTTCCTGCGAGGAGATGGGCAGGAGCCCCTCCGTGGAGGAGATCCAGGACCTGGTGGAGAAGGCGATCATGGCGCATGGCGCGTTCGAGGTGGCCAAGGAGTATATCACCTATCGCTACACCCGCAGTCTCCTGCGCCAGTCCAACACCACGGACGACCGCATCCTGACCCTGATCGAGAGCAACAATGAGGAGGTCAAGCAGGAGAACTCCAATAAGAATCCCGCCGTCAATGCCGTCCAGCGGGACTACATGGCGGGCGAGGTCAGCAAGGATATCACCCGCAGGATCCTGCTGCCGCCGGAAATCGTGGCAGCCCACGAGGCGGGTATCATCCACTTCCACGACGCGGATTATTTCGCCCAGCATATGCACAACTGCGACCTGGTGAACCTGGAGGACATGCTCCAGAACGGCACGGTGATCTCCGGCACCATGATCGAGAAGCCCCATTCCTTCTCCACCGCCTGTAACATCGCCACGCAGATCATCGCCCAGGTGGCATCCAACCAGTACGGCGGGCAGTCCATTTCCCTGACCCACCTGGCGCCTTTCGTCCAGGTCAGCCGGGAGAAGATCCGCAAGGCCGTGGAAAAGGAGATCCAGATTTTCGCCGCCGCGCCGGATGAGGAGGCTATCTCCCGGGTGGTGGAGGAGCGGCTCCGGGAGGAGGTACGCCGGGGCGTGCAGACCATCCAGTACCAGGTGGTCACTCTGATGACCACCAACGGGCAGGCGCCCTTCATCACCGTGTTCATGTACCTGAACGAGGCACGGTCGGAGCAGGAGAAGAAGGACCTGGCGCTGATCATTGAGGAAATGCTCCGCCAGCGCTACGAGGGCGTGAAGAATGAGAAGGGCGTGTGGATCACCCCCGCTTTCCCAAAGCTGATCTATGTGCTGGAGGAGGACAATATCCGGGAGGGCTCGCCCTACTGGTACCTGACCCGGCTGGCGGCGGAATGCACCGCCAAGCGGATGGTCCCCGACTACATCAGCGAGAAGAAAATGCTGGAGCTGAAAATCGACAAGAACGGCGAAGGGCACTGCTATACCTGCATGGGATGCCGCTCCTTCCTGACCCCCTATGTGGATGAAGACGGCAAGCCCAAGTATTACGGGCGGTTCAACCAGGGCGTGGTCACCATCAACCTGGTGGACGTGGCGCTGTCCTCCGGCAAGGATATGGACAAATTCTGGGAGATTTTCGACCAGCGGCTGGAGCTTTGCCATCAGGCGCTGCTGTGCCGCCATGAGCGGCTGAAGGGTACACTGTCCGATGCCGCCCCCATCCTGTGGCAGTATGGCGCGCTGGCGCGGCTGAATAAGGGCGAGCCGATCGACAAGCTGCTCTACGGCGGCTATTCCACCATCTCCCTGGGCTATGCCGGGCTGTATGAGTGCGTCAAGTACATGACCGGGCGCTCCCACACGGACACGGAGGCTAAGCCCTTCGCCCTGGCTGTGATGCAGCATATGAACGATGCGTGCAAGGCCTGGAAGGCGCAGCACAACATCGACTTCTCCCTGTACGGCACGCCGCTGGAATCCACGACCTACAAGTTCGCCAGCTGCCTGCAGCAGCGCTTCGGCATCATCCCCGGCATCACGGATAAGAATTATATTACCAATTCCTACCATGTCCATGTGACGGAGGAGATCGACGCATTCACCAAGCTGGCGTTCGAGGCGGAGTTCCAGCAGCTTTCCCCCGGCGGCGCCATCAGCTATGTGGAGGTGCCGAATATGCAGCAGAATATCGACGCGGTGCTGGAGCTGATGCAGTTCATCTACGAGAACATCATGTATGCAGAGCTGAATACCAAGTCGGACTACTGCCAGGTCTGCGGCTATGACGGCGAGATCGAGATCCGGGAGGACGACGGCAAGCTGATCTGGGTGTGCCCCCAGTGCGGCAACACCGACCAGAGCAAGATGAACGTGGCGCGCAGGACCTGCGGCTACATCGGCACCCAGTTCTGGAACCAGGGCAGGACCCAGGAGATCCGCGACCGGGTACTGCATCTGTAAAACCTGGGCATCACCGGCTGGACGCACCCCAAATACAATAAAAACACATCGGCTTCCCGGCAGGGAGGCCGATGTGCTTTTTACGGGGCAGTCAGACTTGCCCGGGCGGGACAAGGGCGGCTGCGTCTTCTATCTCACTCTCTGGACCTTCTTTTGCCGAAGCGGGCATTCAGCCAGACGATCCCGCACAGGGATACGGCAAGAAGCAGGGTGCCGGAAACCAAGGAGAATTGGTCGCCGGTTTTCGGGGATTCCGAATCGTCGGAGCCCGAAGACGTGCCATCATCGGTGGCGCCCGTCGCTTCCGTGGAAGGATCGGTGGATTCCTCAGAAGGATCGGTGGCTTCTGTGGAGGGATCGACCGGGTCCGTCTCCTCGGGATCGGTGGAGGCGTCGCTGCTGGTGTAGGAGCCATAGGTGATCACCAGATTCTGAATCTGGTACTGGGAATACCGGGTGCTGTCCGCGGAGAAGCACAGCTTGTCGATCACTTCATAGTCCACCTTGTTGGGCGTCCCCTCCGCGTACAGTACGCCGTTGATGTATACGTCCGTGGTGTCCGGGCCATCCGGGTCAATGTGGGCGACCAGGGTCACGGTGATCCATTCGGAGGTGTCGTAATCGCCGACAGCGACCGTATAATCGCTGCTCCCGCTGGGGGCATAGTAGGTCAGCTGTTTGCTGCTGTTGGAGCGGATGACAAAGCCCTCGTTGGATGCGGTGGTGATGGTGCCGGCGCCGTAGGCGATGCGGATATTGGTGTAGTCGGTGGACACCGTGCCGCTCTGCGCTTCGGTTTCTTCATCGATCTTCAGCTGGAACTGAATGGTGATGTCGCCGTTTACGGGGGTGAAGGTCAGGGTGACCTTCGGCTGGCCGGAGGGACTGCCGTCACTGATGGTCATAACGCCGTCGGATACGGTTACGGAGGTGTAATTGGGCGTGCTTGCCGTCCAATCATCGGTGTTCAGGACGCCGGTGTCGAAATCATCCTCGTAAATGACGTCCCCGTCCTGACCGGTGTACACAACGGATACATCCAGCAGCGCGTACACGTCGGCTGCGCTGAGACTGGAAACCTTGACCACAGCGGAGCCCAGCGCGGTGCCGGTGATCAGACCGTCGCTGGTCAGGCTGATATAGTCCGAACCGGAAACGATTTCGTATTTTACGCCGGTTTCCGTCGCATCGTCGGGGGAAATCATAGGCGACAGCTGATAGGTTTCTCCCTCCCCAATGGAGATGCTGCTGACGCCCAGGTCAATTCCGGTGACGGACACAAATTCCTCCGTGACCGTGATCTGCGCTTCATCGTATACCGAGTCATCCTCATCGCAGGTCGCGCGGATGGTCGCCGTCCCGGCTTTGACTGCGGTGATGTAACCATCGCTGGAGATGACCACGGCATCGCCGTCCACTACGCTGTACACGACACCGCTGTAGCTTCCGGATGGGGAGACCTCCACCTCCGCCTTAGCGGAGCCCTGCACAGCCATGTACTGGGGGACATTGATGAGGGTGATGCTGTCCGGCAGCGTGCTGGTGTCGGCCTCCGGAGAGGCGTCGCCGCTGTAAATCTGCACATCGTCAATGCTGAAGCTGATCGTGTCTCCGGTGCCGGATTGGATGTCCAGACGGTTCACATAGTCCAGGGTGTTCCGATTGCTGACGCCCAGAGCCACAGGGTAGCCGTCGATGTAGAAATCTGTCGTATTGGCTTTGGCACTGCCGTCATTTGGCGTGACCACCATGACGACCTCCACCCATTCGCCCACCGTGAAGGCGGCATAATCCGCGTTCTGGTCGGCGTCCTGGTAAGCGCTGGTGAACTGATAGCGGCAATTGCTGAAGCTGGGGTAGCTCCCGTCGGCATAGCTGCGGATGCGGTTCAATTCCGTGCTGCTGTCTGTGAAGGCATCGCCGCTGCCTGCATACGCGTACATTCTGCCGCAGCTGGTAGAGCCGCTTTTGTTGATCCCAATTTCATCGATCCGCAGCTTGAAGACGATGGTGGTGGTGCTGGTTTGCTCCGGGAACACTACGGAGAACTTTCCGCAGGAGGCGTTGTCGGTGTCCGTGATGGTAATGACGCCATCCGCCAGTGTGACAGTCGCATTTTCCGAGGCGGATATGGTGACGTCCACCGGATCGTCGCCCGTCTGGTCGAAATCGGTTTCCAGATCGGTTCCATCGTTAAAATCGTTCTCGTAGAGCAGCTCGCTGGCAGTTTCCTGCGCCGGCTCCACTGTGATGGTGCACACGGCGGTAATGGAGGGATCTACTGTGCTGGTGGCCTTCACGACTGCGGTGCCCTCCTGCACGGCGGTGACATAGCCGTTGGCATCCACGGCAACGATGTCCTGGCCTTCGATCACAGACCAGGTCACGTCGGTATTCGTGGCGGTAATGGGCAGGAAGGAGTAGGTCAGGCCGACGCGCTCACCGGGGTGGAGCGTGAGCTGCGTGCTGTCCATGGTGAGGGATTCCAGGTCCACGGAAACGGAGCTGTCGCTGTGATTCAGGTAGGAATCGTACACCCACACAACGGAGTAGCCCTCCAGGTCCGTGCTGTCCTGGCAATAGTTGCCCAGCTTGAAATAGTAGAGGATATCTGTCCACAGGGGATCGATTTCCACAAAATCGTGGCGGAAGGTCTCAGTGTACATTTCTCCGTCCACCAGGGTGCCGATGGTCACGAAAACAACGCCGTCCACGACCATGATCTCCGTAGTGTACTTCTGCCCGAGGTCCACCGGGACGGAGAACGTATACACGATATCCGCGGCGCTGCTGGAGGTCCCGTTTTTCATGTACACCTTGATGGCGCCGGTGCCCTTGTCCGCATCATAGGCATACTGCACCTTTACCAGGGGATTCTCATTGTCGCCATCCTGGGCGATGCCATGGATCTGAGAGGTGTATACCTTGCCGGACGCGGGGACCGCGGTGACGGCCTGCACCGTCCGCAGGATATGGGTGCCCTGGTAAGTCCAGTTGGTGCATTTGTCGTCCGGGTCCAGCATTTCCCGAAGCTCGGAGCGGGTGTAGGAGGTGTTGGCGGTCTTGTACCCATCCACCGGGCAGTAGAAAACGACGCCAAGCACGCCGTCCGCGTCATAGGCAGCGTAGATGTTCTCGTCGGAGTAGCCGGCCTGCAGGTCCGCGCTGTCCACCTCACAGACGGATTTTCCGCCGGTGGGCTCCGCGGGGGTGGTGACCTTCCAGGTGGAGCCGGTCACATAGACCTGGGAATCGTTATTCATGGCGGTGCAGCTTCCGGCCTCCTCCTCGGAGTATACAAAGCTGATGACATCCGCCGGCGTCTTGCCTTCGGCAGGCTCCGGAATGTCGTAGGTATCCGATTCCTCACTCTCGGGCAGCGTGTAAACGCAGATATTGTCAATGCTGGCATCTGCCAGGGTGGCCTTATCCGTAAAGAAGGCCAGGCAGTCCACGCCGGTCAGTGCGGTGCCCGAGCTCTTCAGGCCGAAGGATTGCCCCTCCAGCGCCAGGACGCTGTTGACGTAGATGTCGCAGACGGAATTGTCCAGGTCCAGGGCAATCCCAATGGTGACCCAGGCGGTCCCGTCCACAGAGTAATCCGTGTAGTCGGAGGCGTCTCCGGAGCGGTAACGGATCCGGTCGCTCTCCATTTTGATCTGGAGGATCCGCCCGTCACTGGAGCTGGCGTCCTTGCTGGTGTCGGTTTTGGAGGCAATGCCGAAGGACAGGCAGTCGGAGTCCTCATAAATGGTGTTGAATTTGTAGGCAAACCCGAAATATACGACACCGCTGGATTGCGCGTCAAAGCTGTAGCGGACCTTCTGGGTCGCGTCGGCTGCAGTGTCCACGATTTGCATTACCTGATTGCCGTCATCGGCGATCACAGTGGCGTTGTCTACGGTTGCGCCCAGGGCAGAGTCCTCATAGTCTTCCTGTAAGACCCACACGGTTTCGTCTGACGTGCTGTCTGCGGTCTCCGCGGCAAAGACTGCCATTCCGGGCAGCACAGATAGAACGAGCGCCAATGCGAGTAGGACGGCCAGGGCTTTCCTGGGGGCGATGGATAATCTTGTCATAGTTGACCTCCTTTGGGATAGATATGTTCCATTTGTCCGATGTTCCGAAAATGCGAGAGAGTTTATAATTATGAACCCTGTTCCCATTTACGCACATCACAAGTTTACTTTCCCGCAGAGATTTTGTCAACTGATCGGCGAATAATCTCTGTTTTGCACAGATTGCGGGGACTATTTTGGGCAAAATGCCAAACCGCCCCGGATGTTTCCGGTAGGACCGCTTCTGCACGCATATGCTTACCCACTTAAGCTGAAAAAGGGAAGAAATAAGGAAAATGAAAAATCTTGACATTTTTGGACCGTTATGGTAGAATCGTAAAAATTCTAGCTTTACGAACATTTTTGTGGAAAGGAGCCGGGCATTGGTCAGCCGGGATCTGAGATCGGGATTATGAACAATACAATTTTGCGGGCCATGCAGATTTTGAATTACATTGGCGACTGCAGTGATGGCGTTACGCTGCAAAGCATCGCCAATCAATTTTCCATTCCAAAAAGCAGCGCTTATGTCATCGTGCAGTCAATGCTGGAGCTGGGGTATATTGAGCCCAGCCCGTACAACAATAAGCGGTACTGCCTGGGCATTAAAGCGTTTACCCTGGGCATGAAGTACGCCAATAATATGGACTGGGTGCACCAGTGCTCCACTTACCTGAATCCCCTGGCGGATAAGTATAACAAGACGGGCTTCGTCAGCGTTCTGAATGGCTCCATGATCGTCTACGTGGGGAAGTACGTGGCACCCAATGCCGTGCTTACTAGCTGCCCGTTAGGCAGCCGGAAGGCCAGCTATGCGACTGCCGCCGGCAAGGCGATCCTTGCCTTCCTGCCGCAGCAGGAGCTGGACCAGGTGCTGGATTCCATGCAGTTTGAGCCGCTGGCGGAGCGGACGATTACATCCAAGGAGTGCCTGCTCCCGGAGCTGGAAGAGATTCGCCGCAAGGGGTATGCCCAGGCCCGCAGGGAGGACAGCAATATTTCCTGCTGCTGCGGTGCGCCGGTTTTTGACTATACCGGCCGGGTCATCGGCGGGATCTCGCTGACGGACGTTTACCACCCGGAGTATGACGATGATCTGGTCGCGGCCGATCTGCTGGAGGCATCCAGGAAAATCTCCCACAACCTGGGGTATCAAGGCCGTTAAAATGCACAAAAATCCTGCCGCAGTTATGCACATAATCACGATTCTGCGCAAGAAAGGTTGACAATTTCCCGCGGATAGTGTAGGATAGCGCCATCAGGAATGCTCGCATGTGGGTTCCCATGTGCGAGTAAAAAAATAAGGACATTTGTAAACTGAGTTCATAATTATGAACAATCGGGAGATTTTTTAATGCAGCGGATGCGATTGTTTGATTTGGCGTTTTTCTCGGTACTTGCGTGGCTGTCGGAGTGGCTGGCGAGCTACCTGACCCGCACGATGGGTGTCGGCTTTTCCGTCAGCTTTACGCTCGCCCTCACCGTGATCGCCATGATCCGATGGGGACCTATTGGCTGTATTGTTGGCGTCATTGGCGGGGTGGGCGCTTTCGTAAGCGCCGGCGGAGAAGACTATCTCACCTTGATCTATTACGCCGGCGCAAATGTGTTCCTTGCCTTGCCCACGCTGGTATACAGCGCCCGGGACACGGACTGGATCACAGAGCGCCCGGGCAGGCTGGCGCTGGCCGTGCTCGCGTGCTACCTGAGCCTGTGTGTGGGCAAGTGGCTGGCGCTGATCGTATTGTACCGGGATTGGGATGGTGGCGTGGATTATTTCTTCGCGGAGCTGATCCCACTGGTTTTTAATTTGCTGCTTTGCCTGCTGCTTCGCAGCCGGGACGGATTGATTTGTAATATGCGACTGGAGGAGGATGACGAAAATGGACAGACTTGAAATGCGCCAGGGAAGGGGAAGAAAGTTCCTGCGGAATATCCGGAAGCATTGGCAGCTTTATGTCCTGCTGCTGCCGGTGGTCGTCTGGTTCGCGGTGTGGGCATATAAGCCCATGGGAGGCCTGCTGATCGCGTTCAAGCGCTTTGATGCGTCCGACGGGATCTGGGGGAGCGAATTTGTGGGCATCAGCAATTTCGTGAACCTGGTTGCGGGGGTCAATAAGGATGCCTTCTGGCAGGCGTTCCGCAATACTTTTGTGATCAGCGTTTACAGCCTGGTGTTCGGATTTCCGATCCCGATCATTCTGGCGCTGCTGTTCAGCGAAATCGGGAATAACTTCGTCCGGAAGGTCACGCAGACCATAACCTATCTGCCCCACTTCCTATCGGAGGTTACGATCACCGGCATCGTGCTGATGCTGGTATACAATGGCGTGCGGTCCACCGGCGTGATCGCCCAACTGCTGATCAGCCTCGGCGTGATCGACGAATCGGCGCAGATCATTCAGCAGGCCAGCTATTTCCGCCCAATGTACATCATCACCGGCATCTGGAAGGAAAGCGGATACAATTCCATCGTCTATTTTGCAGCGATTATGGGTATTTCCCCCACGCTGTACGAGGCGCTGAAGATGGACGGGTGCAACAAGCTGCAGGAGATCCGCTATGTGACCATTCCGGGCATGGCGCCCACGCTGATCATTATGATCATCATGCGCATCGGCAATATTTTGTCGGTGGGATATGAGCGGGTCCTGCTGCTGTACAATTCCAACGTGTACATCACGGCGGATGTGCTGTCCACCTTCGAGCAGCGGATCGGCATTGTGTCCGCCAACTATGGCGTAGGCGCAGCGTCCGGCCTGTTCAATGCGGTGATCGGCTTCGCGCTGGTGATCGGCGCCAACACGATCAGCCGCAACATCTCCAATACCTCCTTGTGGTAAGACGGAGGGACGAACATGGAACGATTAAATAGAAGTGAAATTATATTCAAGGTCATCTCCTATGCGCTGGTGATTTTGTTCGCCGTATGTACGCTGTACCCCATCGTGTATGCGTTCAGCGTGTCTATCAGCGGCAAGAGCGCATACGAGAGCGGCTCCATCGTGCTGCTGCCGAAGGATGTGACCTTCCAGGCGTATGAGATGATCCTCTACGATAAGAGCTTCTGGATCGCTTATACGAACACACTGTTCTATACGGTCCTGGGCACAGCCTGGAGCATGTTTATCTCCCTGACGGGAGCCTATGCCCTGCAAAAGACCCAGCTGCTGTTCCGCAGGACCTGGAATTTCCTGCTGGTGTTCACCATGTGGTTCGCGCCCGGCATGATCGCGCTGTACTTGAACTACAAAAGCCTGGGGGTGGACAACCGCTCGGGGATCGTGGTGGCGTTCGGCGTCCAGGCGTATAACATCATTCTCCTGCGGAATGCGTTCAGCAGCGTTCCCAAGGACATTGAGGAGGCTGCCATCATGGACGGCGCGGATGAATTCCGCCTGTTTTCCAAAATCTACATGCCCCTGTCCACTGCCAGCATCGCAACGGTGACGCTGTTTTACGCCATCTCCCGGTGGAATGGGTATTATTGGTCCCGCATGCTTCTGAACAACTCCTATGAGCAGCCACTGCAGGTTTATCTGCGGCAGACCATTGAGAACTATGAAAAACTGTACGATGAATCCGCTGTGACGCTCAGCTATTCGGCGGACAGCCTGGCATACGCCATGATCATCGGCTCCATTATTCCCGTGCTGATCATCTATCCCTATATCACCAAGTATTTCACCAAGGGCGTGAATATGGGCGGCGTAAAAGGCTGATACATTCCGTATTTTGTGCGAATCCGCATAAAAAATATAAAACATGGAGGAAAAAACATGAAGAAAGCAATGGCCCTTCTTTTGGCGGTCATCACGGTCGTTTCTATGACTGCCTGTACTACTACAGGCGGAACGGAAACCACCGGCAGCACTGCCAGCACCGGAAACACCGACGGCACCAGCCCTGCTACCGAAGCAACGGAGTCCTTGGACGACCTGACAAACAATGTCACGCTGAAAATCAATGTGGCAACCGGAAACACTTCCCGTACTATCACTTACAACCAAAGCTCCCCGCTGACGCTGTCGGACGGCACGGTTGTCAGTGCCGGTATGCTGAAGCCGGTGTGGAGCTATATTGGCGAGACCCTGAACATCACCTTTGAGGATGTGACCGTTCAGGACCAGAAAGCCAGTGAGGCGATCCAGGTCGGCTCCACCACCGATTTCGCCGACGCCAACATCTATGGTGGCTCCTCCATCGTAGAGCAGCTGCTGTACTACGGCACGGAAGGCAAGTTCGTAAACCTCAGCGAGTACATGGAGCTGGGCTATATGCCGAACTTCGCCGCCTATCTGGAGGAAAATCCCTCCATCAAATCGGCGATCACCGCCTATGACGGCAACATCTACTACGTCCCGTACATCGCCGAGATCGGAACCTTTGCGCGGACGTTCTGCATCCGCGAGAGCTGGGTCACCGCGCTGCTGGATGAAACCGACGCGGACTATGACGCCACCGATTTCGAGACCTACTATGAAGGCTACTACATTGGCGACAACGCCAGAACCGGCGACAATGGCGGCAGCGTGACCCCCAAGGAGGGCACCACCATCACCAAGAAGACCGACCAGAACATCATTGAGATCCAGAACAACCTGGATGTCAAGAACGGTGAGACCCTGACCACGGCGTTCATCCAGTATATCGAGGATAACTACGATTACGACGATCCCTCCGAGCTGTTCCTGGGTGAGAACGCAGCCTACGACATCGATGAGCTGATCGCGCTGTTCCGCTGCATCAAGGCCAATGCCAGCTACCTGACCGATGGCCAGACCGACACTGTGTGGCCCCTGTTCACGCGGCAGTCCTCCTACCGGGAAGACCTGATCCGCTTCGCCACTTACTGGGGCGGCCAGCAGGTGTACTCCTCCGATACGTATTCCGCTACCTGGTATCTGGATGAGGATGGCAACCTGCAGTACTCCTATGATGACGAGGGCATCTGGAATGCGCTGGTCTACCTGTCCCAGATGGACGCGGAGGGCCTGATTTACTCGGACGTGTACGACACCACCAACAAGACCAATCACAGGACCACCCTGTGGGGCACCGACGATTCCGACAGCCCCAGCTATGGGTTCATGACCTTTGACTGGATCGCCTCTTCCACCGCGGATTCCCTGAATGAGGACACCGTAGTGGTGCTGCCGCCGGTGGCGGAGATCAACGGCGTGTGGCAGTATTACATCGAGAACGCGCGGACGATCAAATCGGACGGCTGGGCGATCTCCGTGGCTGGATGCTCCACAGAAGAGGAGCTGGTCCGCTCCCTGACCCTGCTGGATTATTTCTTCTCGGATGAAGGCTCCACCGTGCAGAACTATGGCCTGCCGATGGACTACACCCTGGACTCCTATGAAGGCCCTGACGGCATCCTGTATCCGGAATTCTCGGATTGGGTGCTGGAAAAGACCAACGAGGTGGCCAACGGTGACCTGTCCACCTTCCTGCGGGACTGGATGGGCTCGCTGCTTCCCATCGGATATCAGAAGAACATCGGCTTTGAGTACCAGTACACCTCAGACCGCGGGTTCGAAGGCTGGGAGCTGCTGAATAATTCCACGGTGAATATTGCCAACTACGCAGGCGAAGGCCTGGATGGGGACAATCCCTATTACTACTATCTGCTGCCTGTCACGTTCTCGCTGACCTCGCGGCAGCAGGAAACCCTGGCCGAGCAGACCACAATTGATACCAATTCTGACAGCATCATCGAAATGATGTTCAATGTGGTCCGGTATTACACCAAGGGCGGCGCCCCGGATGGAGCAACCGTTCCTACCAGCTACGAGGAGTATGCGCAAATCTTTGCGGACATGGGCATTGACACCTATGTGGAGATTTATCAGGCTGCTTACGCGGTCATGAGCGCTGGCTGATGATTCCCGCTGTGGGGAAGGGTGGACACACTTCCCCACAGCATTCCGCCATTCCTATCAAGGTTCCGGAGGGAGCACAATGTACAAGACTTTTCACATACAAAAAGCTGCGATGTGGGCGTTTTCCATCCTGGCGGTGGCGGCCTTCGCATATGCGCTTTATTTCATGACAGATTATAAGGACCTGTTTGGCCTGAAGCTCCAATTGAATGCACAGATCGCGGAATTTCATGATGAAACCCTCCAGACCTTCAACCAGCAGATTTTTGTGGCGGCGATCGTCGGCGTGCTGGTGATCCTGGTCAGCAGAATGCTGGAGGTTCAGGATAAGGTGCCGGATCTTTTCGCGGTGGTGGTGATTTGTGTCCTCCTGGGTTGGATCCTCTACGAAAATGTGACGTTCTATGTCCGGATCGATGAGATTCGTGAAATCTACACGAACCTGGATTTTCAGTACTATTATCTGGAGGGAACCGCCGATTACGAGCTGAGCCTGTCCACCTTTTCTCTTGGGCAGGGCCTGTATCTGGTGTTCAGTGTCGTTTGCGGCGTATATGGCCTTTCCTTGCTGGGGAGCCATGTGGCATACCGCGTGGGAAGGAGGCACCGCAGTGAATGAGAAAAAGGCAAAGATCCTGATTTATAAAAAGAATGCCGTGCCCTATTGGCTGATCCTCCTGGCCATCTGTGCGGAGGTCTACTATACGGTGATCATTTTGGGGAACATGGCCACCGATTATCGAGTCGGGCTGGTGATCATCATCAACATCATCATGATTTTCGGGATGTTTACCTGCGCCGTGAAAGTGAATGTATACGACATGACCTGGAGTCTGGTCGCAGCCGCGCTGGCTGCCTATGTGGTATGCAGGACGGTGTATCTCATCCCCACATCTGTCTCTTATACACAACACCGACCCCACGACACCCAGGCTGCGCACCTATGG
>JAJQHS010000011.1 GCA_021199635.1 Bacillota bacterium | reverse complement strand
GGGCGATTCCTGCTTGCACTCCAGCTCCAGCGTGACGAACAGAGTTTCCCCCGCCTCCGGGAACGTGACCGACAGGTGCAGCGCCTCGGCATCGCCGTATTCCCGGCTGCTCTGTCCGGTCATGTAATGCAGGCACAGCGTCCGCCCGTGGATTTCCCAGCCGGAAAAAGTGGGGAAAAATGTCTTATGGCCGCAGTCCGGATAATTTTCCCGCCCATAATCCTGGATGCCCCAGGTGGTAAAATGATAGCCGTAGCTGCGGAGGAATTCCGTTACATCGGATAGCCCATACCGGTCGTACCGGTATTCAAATACACCGGCGCTGCCCGCCTTCAGCAGGGCCTGTCCGGTTCGGCTGTCCGAAAGGGAGTGGATGCTGCCTGTCCGGGTATCCATGGATAGGCGGAAGCAGGCGTTTTCCACCGTCAATGTGCTTCCGGCAAGGGCGGTCGGAAGCGGCGCGCCTGCAGCGGCGGGCTGCCGTTCCGGCATTGGCAGCAGCACCGCAATGGCATCCAGGCAGCGTTCCGCTTCCGCCGCCCGGTCCCGCTGCTCCTGCCAGGAGCGCTCCAGGAACCGGTAGGGCGGCGTGCTTTTCGCCTTTCGGAACGCTTCCTTCCCGTAGACCCGTTCCGGGCCCAGGAAGGTTTTCACGTCCGCGCCCCAGGTATGCTCCGTAAACAGCGCCACTGCGTCATAATACCGGTCCCACAGCGTTTCCAGCTCCGGGATGGCAGCGCTGCCGGACAGCAGCCGCCTGCAATAGGCGCTGTGCATCTGCCGGGCGCGCTCCCGGCACTGCCGCATCCGGCTGACCTCCAGCGGGTAGGAGCCGGCGCCATGGATCCAGGTGTCCGCCAAATCCTTCCGGATCACCGGCACCGCCGACAGGTCGCACCGCTCCAGCTCCCGGCAGAATTCGTCCATAGTGCCGCATACGATCTGCGCATCCGGGCAGGCATCCTGCGCTTCGGCCACCAGCTCCCGGATCCGCTCCGCGCTCTGCGGGCCGCAGTTGTCATGGGTGTGCATCAGCGCCATCCATACGGGGTAAGGCCAGTCCTCCGGCGGTAGCAGGCCGGTTCCGTAGCCACCCTTGCTGTACATCGTCAGCACCTGCCCGCCGCCGGGGCTTTGCCAGTAAAACAGCGCTGGCACATCCGGCGGCATGGCAAATTCATTGCACCCCAGGTGCAGGAAGCGGATACCTGCCTGGCTCAGGATCTCCGGAAGCAGCAGACCATGGCCGGGCACATCGGTCATCTTGGCGGAAATGGGCATGGGCTTCCCATACTGCCGCGCCAGCGCCCGGGAATAGCGGAGGGTCTCTGCCATTTCCTCCGGCGCGGAAAGATCCGTGTGAGAGGTAAATGGCAGCGCATGCCAGACGATCTGCCCGTTTGCGATCCGCCTGTCCAACTCCGGCTTCAGAGCCGGGTCGCAGTGCGTGCAGATATACCACAGGGGCCAGGCCGGCATGGTCCACACGTAGCGCAGCGGGCCCATATCCTCCGTGCTGCGGCAGGTTTCCAGGACCTGGCGCAGCATATCACTGCCGTAGCTGCGGATGACGTTTTCCGCCAGGTCGGTAAATCCGATGTCAAAATGGGTTTTGAAAACCAGGATGATCTTCTTTACCATTTCGTTTCCCCGCCAAGCTCCTGCTCCAGCCGCGCCACCAGCGCCGGCAGCTCATGGGGCGTATGGATGATGTAATCCGGCACCTCCTCCGGGCAGGTCGGCGCGGACGGATGGCGGTCCGACCACATCAGCAGGACGGAACGGATGCCAAATTGCCGGGCACCCGCCATATCCCGCTCCACGTTGTTGCCCACCATGATGATGCGCTTTTTGTCTGCTTCTGTCAAACCAAGCCGGTCCATAGCCGTCTGGAAAAGGATGGGCGAAGGTTTCTCCACACCGAATTCCTCGGAAATAGCCTCCGCCGCGAAAATATGGGATAGGCCGTTCTCGTTCATCGTATTGCGGAAAGATTCCACCAGCCCGTCCGCCACCATGGCGATGGTGTGCCCGCTCTCATACAGGGAGAGCATGGCCTCCTTCGCGCCGGGGATACACCTGGCGTGATACACCACGCCCATGGGAACGGTACGGATTTCCGTGCTTTCGTCGATGATGGTATCACCGATGTCCGTAAAAACGACAAGCTTCTGTCCTGTCATAGATGTTCCTCAATCTTTTTGCTAGATTTCGCTTGTGGGGCGCCCACTAAAACTGCGGGGGTACTTCTTCCGTGACGGATGTGGGATATTGCTGGCGCACCACGTCAATGGGAGAGCGATACTCCATGGTAGGGTCCTGGGCAATCACCTTGCGGTACTCCGAAGGGGAAGAGCCCACGTTCTTCTTGAATTCCTTGGAAAAGTGGAACTGGTCACTGTAGCCCACGGAAGCCGACACGGTTTCCACAGAGAAATTGGTGGATTTCAGCAGCGCCGTGGCTTTGGACATCCGATAGTAGATCAGGTAGTCCCTGGGGGAGAAGCCGGTGAGCTTCTTGAACACCGCGTACAGACTTTTTCGGTTCATGCCGGCACTGGCGGCAATATCCTCCACGGAGATATTGTCCTGGTAATAAATGTCGATGAAATCCAGTGCCTTGAGCAGGTACATCTCCGGCGGAGCCGCCTCCACCCGGGTCTCCTGGGGAACGTGGTCCAGAAAGAATCCGAATATGCTGTACAGCAGCGCCATGATCCCGCAGTAGCGGTTGGTGCTTCTGGTGGCCGTATCCAGCAGCTCGTCGAACATCCTTTCCAGCGCATGGTCGGCGCTGTCCTCGAACACGGGCTCATAAGCGGACAGCTTCGCCCGGGTCAGGTAGCGCTCCACCAGGTAGCCGGAGAAAGATACCCATGTCACGTTCATCGTCTGCTTGTAGTCGGATTTGATGGTCACATCCGCATTGGGGAACACCACGAAGCACTGCCCCGCCTTCACCCTGTGGGTGGCCTGGCACTGGGTCACGCTGCCTTTGCCTTCCTTCACGAAATAGAAAGCGTAATGATCCCGCTTTCCCGACCGTTCCATCTCCACGTCCTCATTTCCGCAGTTATAGACATTCATAGTCAGATTGAAATGGGAACGGTCGCTGATATGGATACTGATATGATCCGCCATAAAGCGTCCTCCTTTCCTTTGATGTTCCTATTTTACCCCTTATTCCGGCGGATTGCAACCGGTGCAGTTCCAGCAGGCCACAAGTCTGCCGTCATGCATCTGGAGCGGAGGCGCCTCCTGGCTGCACCGCTCGGTTTTAAAGGCGCAGCGAGGGTGGAAATGGCAGCCGGACGGCGGCGCAGCGGGATTAGGGACTTCCCCCTCCAGCACTACCCGCTCCACAGCCGTATCCGGGTCCGGCTGGGGCACCGCAGACAGCAGTGCCTGGGTATATGGGTGCATGGGGTGGGCAAAAAGGTCTTCCGTTTCACCGAATTCCACCACCCGCCCCAGGTACATCACCAGCACCCGGTCGGAAATATGCTTCACCACGCTCAGCGCATGGGAGATGAACAGGTATGTCAGGTGGTACTCCTTCTGCAGGTCCTCCAGCAGGTTGATGATCTGCGCCTGGATAGACACATCCAGCGCGGACACCGCCTCGTCACAGACCACGATCTTCGGCTGCAAAATCAGGGAGCGGGCAATGCCGATCCGCTGCCGCTGGCCGCCGGAAAATGCATGGGGATACCGCCGCAGATAGGCCTTGTTCAGCCCCACCTGCTCCGCGATCCGGTCCACGGCCTGCTCGATCTCCCGCTTGGTCATCTTGGAGTTATAGCGCAGCGGCTCGCTGATGATGTCGAACACGGTCATCCGGGGGTCCAGGCTGGCGTATGGGTCCTGGAAAATCATCTGAATGTCCCGGCGGTATTTCTTCATCTGCGCCTTGGTGGCCTGGAGAAAATCGATCACGCCATCGTCCTGCGTATGGTAGAGCACCTGGCCGGAGGTGGCGTCGATGCCCCGGGCGATGCACCGCCCCAGGGTCGTTTTTCCGCAGCCGGATTCTCCGACGATGCCCACCGTTTCTCCCTCGTTCACCGTCAGGGTCACATCGGTAAGCGCCTTAACGCTGGCGCCCTTGGATTCATAGACCTTGGTAAGGTTTTTGACCTCCAGGATTACATTGTTGTCCATATCATTTGCCCCCTTGTTCCATCCGCACGCAGCGGCAGGTATGGCCCGGCTCCACCGTGTACTCCGGGATGTCCTGGCAGTCGCAGGCCCCGGCTTCACAGTATTGGCAGCGGTCATAGAATCCGCAGCACGATCCCATGCCCACAGGCAGCGGCACCACGCCGTCGATCACGTACAGCTTTTCCTCCCGTTTCTGCTCCATCTTAGGCAGGGAGCGCAGCAGCCCCTGGGTGTACGGGTGCTGAGGATTGTGGAAGATCTGCCGCACCGTGCCGTACTCCACGATCTCCCCCAGGTACATGACCGCCACGTGGTCGCACATATTGGCCACCGTTCCCAGGTCGTGGGTGATGAACAGGATGGACATGCCAAATTCCTGCTGCAGATTTTTCATCAGCTCCAGGATCTGCGCCTGGATGGTCACGTCCAGCGCCGTGGTCGGCTCGTCCGCAATCAGGAAATCCGGGTTGCAGCAGAGCATCATGGCGATCAGCGCCCGCTGCAGCATGCCGCCGGAGAATTCATGGGGATACTGGTCGATCCGCTTCTCCGGGTTAGCGATGCCCACCTTCTGGAGCATTTGCAGGACGCGCTGCCGCGCCTGCTTCTTTGTGGTGCCCGGCTCGTGGATCAGGATGATCTCCGAAAGCTGGTTGCCAATGGTGTACAGCGGGGAGAATGCGGTCATTGGCTCCTGGAAAATCATGGCCATCTCCGTGCCGCGGATGGCGCGGTAGGTTTCGCCGTCCTTCTCCAGCGTCAGCAGATTCAGTATCTCCCCGGATTTTTTCCGGAACAGCACCTCGCCGGTGGAGGAGCAGTTGTCTGGGTTGATGCCCAGGATTTCCTTGCTGGTTACGCTTTTGCCGCAGCCGGATTCCCCTACCAGGCCCAGCGTTTCCCCCTTTTTCAGGGTAAAGCTGACGCCCCGCACCGCGTTGAGGGTGTAATCGTCCATCTGGATATTCACGTGGAGGTCCCTTACTTCCAGCAGGCTTTCCGGCTGCATGGTGTATTCCCCCTGGGCAGGCGCCTGGGGTTTGAAGCGCATTTTCATATCATGGCCTCCTTTACTTATACGGATCCGCCGCATCCCGCAGCCCGTCGCCCAGGAAATTGTAGGCGAGCACCGTCAGGAATACGAAAATCATGGGAATCAGCCGCCAGGGGTAGAACATGATGGTTTCCAGCTTGTTGCACTCCTGGAGCAGCACGCCCCAGCTGGTAGCCGGGGAACGCATTCCCAGCCCCAGGAAGCTCAGGGTCGTCTCACCAATGATCAGGTTGGGAATGGACAGGGTCATGTTCACGATGATATAGCTCAGGAAGCTGGGGATCATGTGACGGGTGATGACCGCGGATACCGGTGCGCCGGAGATCCGTGCGGCCATGATAAAATCGTCCTTCTTGACGGAGATGAACTTGGAGCGAACGGTGCGCGCCAGATCCGGCCAGGAGATCAGGGAGAGGATCAGCGTCATCAGCATGAATACCTGCGCCGGCTTCATGGTGCTGGGAATGGCCGCGGAGAGCGCCATCCACAGAGGCACCTGGGGGAAGGAGCGAACCACCTCGATCAGCCGCTGGATCACCGTGTCCACCACGCCGCCGAAGTAGCCGGAGAGCGAGCCCATCACAAGGCCCAGAACCACGGTGAGCAGCATGCCCACCACCGGGATGAACAGGGAAATCTGCGCCCCCAGTATGACCCGGGAGAACAGGTCGCGTCCCATGGAATCGGTGCCGAACAGGAACACCTTGCCGCCCTCCTCCGCCTCAAACAGGTGGAGATTGCTTTCAAACAGCCCCAGCCATTTGTATTCGCCGCCCTCATCGCCCTGGGTG
>JAJQHS010000094.1 GCA_021199635.1 Bacillota bacterium | reverse complement strand
CTGAGCGTCCCGGGGATGGTATAATCCCCGGCAGTGTTGTAGATTTCGGAGGAGACCGCATCCCAGGTGATGGTACCTCTCACGGTGGAGCCGTCAGCCATCGTACCGGTGGCGGTGGTCAGCAGCACAGGCACAGTGCCCGCGGTCACGCTGTAATCCCGCACCAGGGTGTAGCTGGTCAGCCCTTCCGTTACGGTGCTGCTCTGGACAGCCGTGGTGGTCACCGTGGCAGTGCCTCCGGTCAGGCCGTCAGCGGTCACGCTGACCGTGAAGCTGCCGGCATCCGTGGTGGAGCGGACGATAACAAGCGCCTTGCCCGCGTAGGCGGCGATATGGGCGCTGGTGGTACTGGTCAGGACGCTGGACTGCTGGTACTTCGCCGTGGTGGCCTGGTCGCCATTGTCTACGCCGACGATCTCCCCATCCCCGGTCAGGGTGAAGTAGATGGTGTTGGTGGCTGTGGTGTCCAAATTGCCGTCTGCATCCTGGACCTCTACCTCGATATACACGAGGCTCTGGCCATCAGCATCGATGACCGTCTGATTCTGGGTCACTGCCAACTGGCTGACGGTACCGGGCGTAGAAACGGAGCTGTTGCCGCTGGTTTCAGAGATCACGTTGCCGTCCTCATCGTAGGCGATAGCGGAAATGGTACCCGCCGCGTAGGTCACGTTGAAGGTGGCATACAGGCTGGTGGAGCCGGAACCGGTGACGGCAGTGCATACGCTGTTATTGCTGGTTGTCGTGTAGGTGTAGTAGGTGTGCCCGGCGTCCGTGGTGTTCACCGTCCGGGTGGCGGTGCCGATCAGGGTGCCGTTGCAGTACAGCTCCACCTTGGCCGCGTTGGTATAGATGACCACAGGGGTCTTGCCGCTGCTGGTGTAAAGATTGTCACTGTCCCAGGCGGTGACCAGGTGCAAGGTGGTGGAATCCTGGTTCCACTGGCTGCGGTAGAGGTAATAGGTGTCCTTCTCAAAGCCAGCGGTGTCCACAATACCAAAATAGCTGCTGTTGGGGATCGCGCCGCTGCCGGAGACGGAACCGGTGCCGGTACCGTTCCATGGAGTAGGCTCACCGATATAGTCGAAGCCCGTCCAGACGAATTCACCCAGGATATAATCCGTGGTCATGGTATTCCAAATGGACTCATGGGCGGTAATGCCCCAGCTGACGGCGGAGGTGTCATAACTTGTCAGGTGGTACAGCCCATCCGCGTTGGTGCTGCTTGCCTGGGTAGTATAGATTCCCCGGCTGTTGACAGCGGAGGAGGTCTCCGTGGAAAGGATCGCGCCATAGGTGCTGTGCAGCGTGGCCAGTGTGCTGCTGGTCGCGTAGTTAAAGCCGGCGATACCGCCGTTCGCCACGATGGTTCCGATCACGGTGGTAAGGGTACTGTTGCTGCCTCTGGTATTGTCGCCCAGAGTAAATGTATGGGATGTATCCACCTCCCGAATCCACGTGATCAGATTCGAGACGATAGTGGTGAACGAACTGCTGGTGGAGGCGCCCTCCTGGATCTCATTTCCCAGCGACCACATCAGAATACAGGGATCGTTTCTGTCCCGCTTGACCATACTCTTGATGGCGTACTCCGCCCAGGTCATAGAGCTGTTGCCGTTCAGGATGTTGTTGTCCTCGCTGATGGTGGTGGAGAAATACTTGGCAAAGTCGTTGGAGTTTCCGTTCTTGGACACGTTCCAGCCGTCAAAGGCCTCCTCAATCACCAGAAGCCCCAACTCATTGCAGATGTCAATGAAGTCCTCATCCGCCGGGTTGTGGCTGGTGCGGATGGCATTCACGCCCATATCCTTCATGATGGACAGCTGCCGGTACATCGCGTCATAATAGGCCGCGCTGCCCAGGGCGCCCTGGTCATGGTGCATGCAGACGCCATTGAGCTTGGTCGCCACGCCGTTCAGATAGAAACCGTTGTCGGGATCAAAGCTGTACCAGCGGAAGCCGAATTCTGTGTCATAAGTATCCGTCAGGGTTCCATTTACGTACACCTCTGTGCGGACAAAATACAGATTCGGGTCGTCCGTAGACCACAGCGCGGGGGCCTCCACCGCCGGGGAGGCAGTTAGGGTCGCCGTGCCCCCCGCTGCGATGGTCGCGGTCGCCTCGGCGGTCTCCGAAGCCGTTTCGCCGTCGCTTGTGTAGACGGTGTTCTTCACGGTGACGCTGACGGCGGTATCGCTGTCATTATCCAGCTCCACCTCCGTATGTACCGTGCCGTCGCCGCTGGAGATGTTGGGCGTGGTCACATACGTGCCATTGTAGGCCACATGCACGGACTCCGTGACGATCAGCGTTACATCCCGGTAAATACCGGAGCCGGAGTACCACCGGCTGGTGGGAAGCGTGTTGACCACCTTCACCGCGATGACATTCTCGGTCACGCCGTCGCACACCACATAATCGGTGATGTCAAAGGCAAACGCGGTGTAACCGTAGTGGTTCTCCCCCACGTAGGTGCCATTGACGTACACATAGGCATCGGAGTATGCGCCGTCAAAATTGATCACGATGGTGCTGTCCGCTTCCGCCTCTGCAAGCGTGAAGCTCTTGCGGTACCAGCCGGTGCCACCGGGCAGGAAGCCGCTCTCCGCCTCGCCGGAGGTGGTGAAGCTCTGGCTGATGCTGAAATCGTGCGGCAGCGTCACATCCTCCCAGGAGGAGTCGTCAAAACTCTGGGTATAGGCGGAGCTATTATTGCCCAGGTAGAATTTCCATCCGCTGTTGAAGTCCGTTTCCCGGCTGGAAGTGGCGGACGACAGCTGAACTGTTTCCTCGTCTGCGTAATACGTCGCGCCATCGGCTGCAAGCGTTGAGATGGGCGCGCAGCTCAGCAGCAGCGCAGCGGAAATGGCAAGTGCAGCGATGCGTTTGAGCATGTGTGTTCTGTGTTTCATACGGGTCCCTCATTTCACTTTCTATTTTGCATATTTTAAGACAACAGGTCGTTGTCCAATGCACAATTTTCCTCCGGGATGGCTTCCGTTGCGCCGTCCCGCAGGGATCGGGGGAGCTTGTCCAGAAATTCCCGGTAATACAGCGCGGCATATTTCAGCTTTTCGCATAGATAGACCGGCCGCCCGGTGAAGCCTCCGGTTTCATTATGCACCATAGCGGCGCAGGAGAAGCAAAGGCCGCGGTTCACGCAATTGGCGCAGGCGGGGCTGTAGCGGAACGTGTCCGTCCACCGGATGATTTCCTGCCAGCCATCGGCTAAGGTTTTTCCGTCCAGGCTGATTTTGGGGATGTCCATCATCCCGCAGCCGCTCAAGTTTCCCTGCCAGTCCACCCAGTAGCTGCAGCGCCCCGCCAGGCAGCCCATAGCTCTGGGGGGTTCCGATTCCGCCTTGGCGATCAATTCCGGGGTGAGAGGCTGATATTTCTGCATATTTTTTGCCAGGCTGGCGAAGCGCTCCGGTTCCATCTGCCGGAAATCCGTCAGGACCTGATAATAGGCGCATTCCTGCGGCGTCAGGCGGTCCGTAAAGTCGCCGGTCTGCCCCGTGCGGCGGAAGGGCGGCACCATATAGGTGGCGACCCGCAGGTTCCGCCCGGTGCTGCGTGCATAGTCGATCATTTTGTCCAGGTCGGCGCAATTGTACGGCGTCAGGGAGCAGTTGAATTTGAAGCGAATATTGTTCGCCATCAGCAGCTCCACGCCATGGCGGACCTTGTCGAAGCCTTGCGGGTCGCCGCAGAGCCGGGCATAGCTCTCATTGCTGCCGCCGTACAGGGTAATGTTGATGCGGGTGGGCGGCGATTCCCGCAGCCACGCGATGGTATCCTCCGTAATGCAGCTGCCGTTGGAATTGATGCTCACCTCCATGCCCATTTTGCACATGGCCAGGTACAGCTCCCGGATGCGGGGGTACAGGAAGGTCTCCCCGCCGGTGAGCAGGGGGAACATGGTCCCCGCGTCCCTGGCCTGCTGCGCCATATCCAGCCAGAAGGACAGCGGCATCAATCCGCCCTGCTCCTGAACCTGCTGGGGAGATTTGCGCACATAGCACATTTTGCACTGGAAATTGCATAGCGGCGTCAGCTCGAACGCGCCCGTCAGGGGAATACGCCCCTGGGCGGCGCGGGCATAGAGCCTGCCTTTGATATCCGCCATCTAAATCACTCCATCTCTATTCAATCGGTCTTTCAGGCAGGCGACAGCCTGCGCATCCGGGCGGCAGGTCAGGCGGTACACTGGGTATCCCTCTGTCAGTGTAAGCCAGAACTGCGCCAGCTGCCCCGGGGGGGACAGCGGGAGCATTGCGGTCTGCCCCATCAGGCAGCGGACGGCCTCCATCGGGCGGAGCCGCTCCACCTGGTTTTCGGCGCCCTGGGCGAGCATCACCACAGCGCCCAAAGGAATTCGCCCATTGTGATATACCGGGCTGCTGCCGTCGATGGGGAAGCCGTAGGTGTACAGCGCGCCATCCTCCTGGCGGAGGAGCGAGCGGTCATTGCTGACGATCTCGGCGCCGGCGTAACGCTGCCATAGTCCTGCCTGGGTCGTCTTCCCGGTCTGGCTGGGCGCGGAGAAGACGATTGCCCTGCCCTGGGTATATATGCGGCTGGAGTGCAGCGTCACCGCCCCATACCGCAGAAGGATCTGCCGCAGGGGGAAAAGGGCAAGTGCCTTGTCGGCAGTGGTCACCGCGTTGGGGAAGCACACATCGTTGGTATACAGGGTGGCTTCGGAAAAATCATCGGTGAACACGGCCGTGGAAACAGAGCCGTCCCGCCCGGGCTTGGCCACCGCGCAGAAGCGGTCGCCCCAGCGATAGTAGCAAAAATGCATGTCGTCCCCGCAGGGGGAAGCGCCCGCCGGCGGAAAGCCCTCCTGCAGCGGGCGGACGGAAATGGTCACACCGGCGCAGGGCGGGGCGAGGAAGCGCAGCAGCCCCGGGGAAACCGAAAGCGGCCTGGATGACACCAGCCGGACGCCCACACCGGCGAAGGAAAATTGCAAGGAATGCTCCATATCCTACCCTTCCTGGTGAAAAATGGGGCTGGCCGGCAAAATTTGCGTGCCGTACCAGCCCCGTCCTGATTCAATTTGCTTTCCGGCTGAAATCAGCTGGTTATAAGTGTGCCATCGCCGGCACTCAGATAGCAAGAGCAGCTGCCTTCATACCACAAGCCGTCTTTAGTGTCCATAATCTGTGCCTGGTCCTCAATGCTTTGAACGAATATATATTCATCGCAGACCTTATTTGAGGTATCTCCAGGTCCAAGGCTAATTTTTGTGGAGCAAGCAGCGATGGCAGTGTCCAGGCTATACTCTTCAAACTCGATCATAGGTTACTCATACCTAGCCATCATGATCTATCCCTCCTTATTTCGCGGTAACCGTGTAGGTTTCGCTGGCGTTGCCGTCGGCATCGTAGCAGACGATCTCATAGGTGGTTCCCGCGGTCACCTTGGCATAGGAAACGCTGAACCACAGGTTGCCCATCATCTTGTAGCCGCTGACCTTCACGCCGTTGATGGTGATATAGGACACATCCGAGGAAGTGCTGATGGAGATGGTGGCGCGGCGGAGCAGCTTGGAATAGACGCAGGAGGTGCGGATGCTGCTGGGGGTGAACACCACCGGCTCCTCTTCTTCGGCTTCAACAGTCAGGGTGATCGCCGAGGAGAGCAGATACAGCGTATCCGAATCCAGGGAAGTGACCGAAATCGAATCGGTCTCATTATCTCCTACGATGTCCTCGCCATAGGCAAGAACAAACGCATCAACACCGGTGATCTTCAGGTTGGTCAGCGCGATCAGGCCAGAACCGCCAGTGATTTTCACATATCCGACAGAGGTGTTATCACTAAGTTTTTCAACTTCAACACAGTCGCTGATGTCATAGTAGCAGACCGTGCCGTTACTGACGGTAAGCGTTGTAGAGCCAATGGTCACGGTTCCGGAAGAGGTGCCGGGTGCCTTGATGCCCAGGTAAATCTTATAGGCCTGGGAGTCCCAGTTCACCAGCTGGAAGGATACGGTCTTACCTGCCGG
>JAJQHS010000060.1:3550-37765 GCA_021199635.1 Bacillota bacterium | reverse complement strand
CTCATGCCCCCGCGCGGGGGCATCCACCCTACAGCCCACCACCCTACAGCCCACCACCAGTTTCAAGTCATGCCCCCGCGAGGGGGCATCTTTAGGGCTGAAATTCTACCTTTTCTACCCTTAAGTTTCAAGTCATGCCCCCGCGAGGGGGCATCTACATTGTGGCACTCTGCATTTACAAGGGCTTGTGTTTCAAGTCATGCCCCCGCGAGGGGGCATCCCGAACCTTCCATCATCCAAGGGCTTGTTCACAAGTTTCAAGTCATGCCCCCGCGAGGGGGCATCCGCAAATAGACGAGAGAGGAACGGAGGGCGGGTGTGTTTCAAGTCATGCCCCCGCGAGGGGGCATCTCATGATAAGATATAGGAGGTAAGGGTATCCCCCGGTTTCAAGTCATGCCCCCGCGAGGGGGCATCTGCATTTCTGCACAAAAATGTCCTTCCATTTTTGGCGCAGATACACAGATTTGCTCCCCTGCCGCCATAGCTGGCGCAGGGAAAAGTGGGGAAAACGGTCTGATAATTCCCGATTTCCCGCATTATTTTCTGCGCGAATCTACCGGGATTTTCCGGTCGATCCAGGTTCGCGCCCGACTACAGGAGGATGACATCGTCCTGCTCAAATCGCAGGCGCTTACCCAGCGTTTCGATCCGGGGCTTCCAGTTGCTTCCCAGGCGATAAAGCCGCACCGAGTCCTTTTCCCCATCCATGACCTGCTCCAGCTTTGCTTTCAGCGTCACCAGCTGGGCAGGCTCCAGAATCAGCTCAAATACGGAATTCTGCACCCGGCAGCCGTAGGATTCGCAGATTTTTGCCACCTTCCGCAGTCTTCTGGCACCGGAAGCATCCGTAGTGTCCACATCATAGGACAGAACAATCATCATACCGATTACCTCCAGTAGAAAGGCGGATAGGTGTCCAATTCGCCCCGCAGTACTCTGGCGAACAACATTGCCTGTGTGTGGGCGATCAAACCAATGGGGATGGTTTCCTCCAGGAACGGGTGCTGAATGGTTTCCTGCTTCCGCTTCTGCCAGGCGGTGAGCACTATCTTTCGGCCGTCCTCGTTCAGCAGAACCGGTGCATGGCACTGGGTGAAGCTGCCAGGCGTAATCTGTCCGCGATTGATCAGCGCAATGGCCAGCCGGTCACACAGGGGCGCACGCAGTTCCTCCATAATGTCCAGCGCCAGCGCGGGTCTGCCCGGGCGAAGCGTGTGCAGGTAACCCACAGCGGGATCCAGCCCGACCCCTTCCAGCGCCGACTGGACATCATTCTTCAGAAGCGTATACAGGAAAGACAGCAGTGCGTTGACCGGATCCTCCGGTGGGCGGCGATTGCGCCCGGAAAAGACCATGGTATCGCTTTTGATCATCGCAGGCAATGCGCTGAAATAGGCTGCTGCCGCCGCGCCCTCCAGCCCGCGGAGGGAGTCCACCGTAAGCGCCTGCGCGGCATCGGCAGCTATATGGGTAATGGTTTCGATGGCGGGGGTAATTTCCCCGGCGTGCTCCTTATGTTCCCGGCGCATACGCTGGAGAAAGGTTTTCTCCGCAGTCAGCTTGCCAAGGACAAAGTTTTTCGCCAGGCGCGTCCGGGAAGCCGGGTCCTCCATAGCCGCATACTGCGCCCTGCGCAGGAGCACATTCCCCTGCACCGGTCCCTGGATCCTGCCGTAAAATTTCCCGTATTCCGAGAAAAAGCACAGGCTGATGCCCCGCTGCCCGCAAAACGCGATCAGCGGCGTGGATACGGTGATATTGCCAAAGCAGAGGATTGCCTCAATGGTATTAGCGGGCACGCGTACCTTCTCAACGCCGCCTACCTTGACCAGGATGTTCTCGTTCTGCAGGGCAAGATAGGTTTCGGGGGTCAATATATACAGGGTGTTCTTGATATGTTTCATTCCGGCTCCTCCGTTTGCAGCAGCTCCCACAGCGAGGCACAATAGCCCTCCGCCCTTCGCTTCAGCTTTGGCTGGCACAGCTCCAGCAGGGAGCATTTCCTGCATTTTGCGCTGTATTTCGCCGGGGGAAGCTGCTGGCCGGACAGCATCGCCTGGACCGCCAGCGCAGCCTGCCGGGTTTTCTCCCGCAGCGCCGCGTCCAGCGTCACCGCGTCCCGGCGGTGGGCGTCAATGTAGAAAATCGCGGCCTCAGAGATCTGGCAGCCGTACTGCTCCTCCAGGCAGATGGCCTGGGCGCACAGCTGAATCTGATATTCCTCCTCCTGGCGGACGACCCCATGCTTATACTCCACCGGATATAGGCGGAACTTCCCTGGCGCATAAGGGAGCGGGACGCCATCCTCGCAGGAACGTGCCTCCACACAGTCGCTTTTCCCGCTCACGCCCAGCGCGTGGGAAAACAAATCCATCTCATAGAAGAAAAGGCTGTCCCCCCGCCGCTCCATCCGGGGCGTATGGACCCGCTGGTGCTGGGTTCGCCCCGCGGCGGTGTATTCATTTTCCGCCCATTGCTGCTCAATGGCCAGCAAGCCACAGCGGCGGGGGCAGTAGCCGTACTGAGAAAGCCAGGATAGGGGGAACAGTTCCAGGTCAGCGGAAGAATTCTGCATCTTCCGGCACCCGGTTCCATGTGATCTCGCCGTAGGGGGAGGTCATGAAACCAATGTCCACGCCGGCAGGCCGCTGCTCCAGCGCGATCTCGCTGCAGTAATCCTTCCAGGAGCGGGGGTATGCCACATCCGCTTTCTTCCCGACCTTTACCAGTTCGAACAGGCGGTGGGCGGGGGCGCAGCCCAGCCTGGCCTGGCGGGCGCGCTGTTTCTCATCAGAATCGGTACCCACATGGCGGAATATGACCAGCGGCGTGATGACCGCCATCTCGCCCTTACTGGCGGAATGATCGTGCTCGTACATGTTGAGAATGGCTTCGAGCAAAGCCTTCAGATCGCTTTCGTCAAAGCCGGTTTCCTGCGCCAGATTGGCGCTGATAAAGCCTCTAGCTTCGTACAGGCCGTAGGGAGTGAACTGCTTGCGCCCCATGGTTCGCAGGGAGTCTTCAGATTGGGCTGCTTCCCAGGCCCGGTAATCCGCGGCGGATTTCGCGCCCGTGACCTCTGCGGCCTTGGCCATACGGGTTATGGAAATGTCCTGCGTCTGGATCGGGTCAAGGGAACGTGCAAAGGTAATCTGCACAGGGCCACGCACCTGCCCGGCGTTTGGCCCGGTAGACATGACGGCGCCGAAGGTACGCACATCGTAGAACATCTGGCAGGCGGCCCGGCGCCCGGCGTATACCTCATTTTTCCCCTTAGCGCTGACATCCACGCCTGCCTGCTCCTTGGCCTCAGCGATCCCTGTGTTGATATTGCTGGCGCTGCGCACCAGCATCTCCATACCGTCTTCGCCTGCGAAAGCCGTCTGGACATAATTGCGGATGCGGCGCTTGATGGCCACATCGGTGATATAGCCGTGCATGTCCTGGGGGTCTACCCGGGGCGCGTTGCCCATATCCGGGTCGCCGTTGGGATTGCCATCCTTGCACTGGATGTAAAACAGGAATTCATAACGATTGTTGATAGCCATAAGTATTTCCTCCTTATTTCTCGGGTGTGGCGTACATGGCAGCGCGCTGCTGATAATATCCCAGAGCAAATTCCGTCTGCTGCTCCAAGGTCAGGGTGGTGGGGATGCTCTGTGCCCCAATGGCGGCATAGATGCCGTCCAGCATTTTCTGGTAGTATACGCTCAGTCCGCCGTCCAGCTTGGGCAGATGGTGCTGGGAGAGCTGGGCAAGCTTTCCGATCACAAAGGCGGGGGTGCTGCTGGCCGCGGCGTAGTACCGCTCGGCAACGCTCACATTCACATCCGGCATTGCCTCACGCTGGATGGCGCTGTAAACTGCCATCAGTCTGCCGCAGCAGTAGGCCGGGGTTTGGGGGGACGAATTTACGGATTCACCAATCATTGCAGTATCTCCTCTCTGTCGCTGGCGGCGAACCAGCCATGCTTTCAGCAATTGAAATGCCAGCGTTTCCCTGGCAAAAGCGGATTCCGTCTGCCCCTCGGCGGGGGATTCCAGAATAGCGCTGCGGATGTAGCGCAGGACGCGTCCGGCCACCTCATCCGGCAGGGGGTAATTATGGACGATGGCATTGAACACCCGCACCGTCAGGCCGGGGATCTCGCTGTCCATCCGGTCGAATACCTTTTTGGGGTCCCCGCCGGGCTTCAGGAGCCGTATGCACAGTACCTTCAGCTTGGGCGGGCGGGTAAGCTCTCCCCGGGCATTCCGCGCCAGTCGCAGATCGCGAAACCACTGGTCAATGTTGCAATACAGCTCGGCGCAGCTTCCCTCATCCCAGCCACGAACCATCATCCGCCCGTTGGCGCCGGAAAGGGGGAGAAAATAGTACCTGGCCGTCAGCTGCTCCGGGCGGGTGCCCTCGCGGATGGCGGTGAAAAGCTGCCGGGCGGACTGCATGGCGATCTCCTCCTGCGGGTGGGGGCCGTCATCCTGTGCTTCCGGAGCCAAATCCGCCCCGTCCCAGGCATCATTCTCCCACAGCCCCTCCATCATGCACTCGAGGATATCCGCATTGCCGGGCAATTCCCCGGCATACCAGTGCACCATTTTCGCACCGCCGAGAATCGGCGCTTTCTGGATCAGCTCCGTCAGGGCGGCATTGACAACGGTCATGGCCTCCTCAGATACCGGGGCGTTAGCACTTTTCTTCAGCCCATAGGATTGGAAGGCATCCTTGTCAAAGCACAAGAATGCATCCCCCGCGGTGTGTCCGCCCACCGGCAGCAGCCCGGAAACCTTGGGGACTGTGGCCAGCGGTTCGGTCAGCTCCCCGCTGATCAGGCACCGGGACAATTCGCCGCTGGGCGCAGGCGCAAACATCCGGCGGAACTCTGCCCACCAGGGCAGAAATGCATCCGTTTCCTCCAATTTTGCGCCGTCCACGATGAAGCCGATGGCATCGCCACCCTTCAGCTTTTCCTCGGCCAGGCCCGCCTGCATCGCGGCTCTGGACTGCGCATTTTCCAGCGCGTCTGCCACCACGGAGAACCGGGGCTCATACTCCGCCCCGGCGCGGAGCATGGTCAGGAAGAACGCATATTTCGTGGGGATGTTCTGGTCAGTTTTCGGATTTTCCATCATGCACAGGGGAATTTTTGCCTTTTCCACCAGGAAATTGCAGTATCGGGTGCCGTTGGCAGCCGAGCCGATGTCCGGGGCGTCGGTGGTGCTTCCCTTCTCACACACCTCCACGCCCTGGAAATCCCCCTGGGCAGACAGCCAGATATATCCCTTGACCTTCTTAGGTTTGAAGCCGACCCGGGCTTTCACTGGGTGGGTCTGGGCGTATTGCATCAATTCGGTCAGCATATGCCATCCCCCTTTCCCGGCTTCAGAACCAGCGGGGAATCGTAATCCGGTACCTGGATCACGCCCTGCTCCATAACCGCGCGATACAGGCTGACATGCGGCTCCGCCTTTTTCCCGACCTCCCACACATGGAGATCAAACACATCGTACACCATCAGCCCCAAATCCAGGTCCTGCCGGATGGGTGCTTCCCCGGAGCTTCCCCATTCATAGTAGGCCGGGAATTCCCGGGTGCCCATGGATGGCTGCAGGAAATTCTGCCCCCGCATGACCCGCCGGGCAAACTGGTTGTACAGCTGCTCCGGCGTCCCTGGGAAATCCGGTCGGAGGACCATTTCCGCCGTGATTCGGTAGCGCACATCCTTCAGGACCACGCTGTTGCGCTGGGTGCGATCCTCCTCAATGAAAATGCAGGATTTCGCAGGATTGCTCTTGTTGTAGCCCAATTTGCTCTTGACCTCGTTACGCTTGAAGGAGGCGTAGCGGATTGGGCTGAGCACCTCGATCCGCTTGACCTGCCAGTAGAATTCGCTGGGCTTTGAATAGATGGAGGCAAGCACGCCGCGGATCCCGCTGGGTGTGGGGACCGGATAGGTGATCCGCTCCACCTTCCCCTCCGGCCGTGTCCAGCAGGCAAAGTCGCCCCATATGGTTATGACCACTTCCTGGGTTTTTCGCATACACATCCCTTCCTTTCAGATAATCCCGTCAAAGAAAGCCGGGAAATTTAAACCTTTTTTCGCATCGTAGCATTCCGGGTCCGTCAGCAGGTATACACAGGCTGGGTTTTCCTCCGCCCTCCGGCCACGGTCATACATTGGGATGCCGTACTGCCGGATGCCGCCGCTGTCATAGGAGGTCAGCGTGATTTCCTTTGCCTGGCTGAGCAGGGCGGCAGTTAACCCTTCCCTGTCGTACCGGCGGCGGACGGCTTCGTAAAGCGCCATCTTCCCGGCATAGGGCACGATGATCTGCACCGCCGGGGCGTCGATCATCCGGTAGTGCTTCTCCGTCTGCGCATAATCCTCCCGGGAGATCGCATCCTGCAAGGCCCGGCTGTCTCCGGCGCTGTCCTGATAAAGCAGCTGATAATATTCCCGGATATGGGACAGCTGACTGCAATCAATGGGGTGGCGGGACAGTAGCGCTTTCACACACAGCGCGCCGCGGCCATACGCCTCGGTGGGATACAGCCGCCCCGTATCCTCTGGCACAAATATCTTCACCACACCTGTGGGCGAATCTCCGTTCCGGTTGCAGCGCCCGGCGGCCTGGATGATCGCGTCCAGGGGCGCCAGCGCCCGGTAAACCACCGGGAGATCCAGATCGACGCCAGCTTCCACGCACTGTGTTGCAACCAGACGGCATGGCAGCCCCTGCCGCAGCTGCTGGCGGACCTGCTCCAGCATCTGCGTGCGATGGGCGGGGCACAGGTCGGTGGTCAGGTAGAAAATGCTGTCCTCCTCGGAATACGCCCGCAGAGCATCCAGGATTGCACGGGCGTGTCGCTTCAAATTGACAATCACGGCGCACTGCGCATACCCCGCCATTTCCAGGGCAATCTGCGGAATCGGCTTGGGCGTTTCGATCTCCCAGTGGTAGGTCACCCGCCGCGTGGCGGAAAATAACTGCGGCGGGTCTGGGGCGATCTCCCTGGGCATCCAGTCCAGCCCGGGGCGGAATTGGTAGGATGGCTGCGTGGCAGTGGAGAACACAGCGGTGCATCCATAATGGTCGCACAGCTCCTTGACAGTCCGCAGCGTAGCATCCAGAAGATGGCCGGGCAGCGTCTGCGCCTCGTCCAGCACAAGCACGCTGTTGGCCAACTGGTGCAGGTGCCGGCAATTGTCCCGCCGGGCGGAGAACAGCGGCTCGAAGAAGCTGACGTTGGTCGTCACGATACAGGGAGCATCCCAGCGCTCGGACTGCGCCCTGGCTGCCTCTGACCACTCCACATTGCTGTGGATTTCCAGGAGCTGGGGGATGATTTGCCGATAGTCCGCGCAGTTCTGCTCGATAATGGATAAGTACGGCAGCAGGATGATAATGCGCCGCTTTTGGTGGGAAATACAGTGCTGCAGGGAGAACGCGAGCAGGCTCAGGGTTTTCCCCAGCCCTGTGGGCGCCGTCAGGGTGAACAGGCCAGGCTCCGCTTTTCCGGCCTCCAGGCAGGCATCATACAGCCGGTCCCGAAGCGCGTTCAGCCCGGGCGCGGATGTTGAGCAGCGCTGCTTCTCCCTTCGGATATCCTGCAGCCGGTCCAGCGCACCGGGTGCGTCCAGTTCCGGGCCAGTGTGCGCAGGTAAGTAGCCCCGGTCAAAATGTTCCGCAGAGCTGCTCCAATCCGCATCAACCAGCGCGGAGAACAGGAACCGTGTGAACAGCATCCGGCTCAGCTTAGGGTCCTCCGACGCAAAGAAACGGGGCGCATCCTGGATTCGCTTCAGCCGGAAATCCCTGCTCCACAGGGAAAGCGCCTCGGCAAACTCCCTTTGTCCGAACAGAGAAGGTTCATAGTTCTCCTTGTCCAGCCGCTCACCGGTCCCCCGGAGAACACGCTGGAGGAGGTTGTGATACTCCGCTTCACTTTGCAGCTGGCTATGGTGGCTGGCAATCACAGCGGAGATCTGGTACCACTTCGCCTGCTGCGCGACCGCAGCGCCGGGAAGGGCATGGTTGACATGCGCCCGCTTCCCGTCCAGCACATCCTGAAATTTCTCTGAAATCTTCCCTAAATCATGAAGCCAGCCCAGCATAGTGCCCCAATCCTCGTAGCCAATTGGGGAGAGGAATTGACTGCACAGCTCCGCCGACCGCTGCAAATGATGCGTGACGGTTTCCTTTTCCCCAGCGTCATTGGCACTTCTTGCAAAATATTCAGTCGTAAGCATCACCTCGCGATGATTATATCAGGCGTGGCGCATCCTGTCAAGTAGCACAAGGAATTTAAAAATCTCTTATAACATTTTTTAGTAATAATGACCATTCTTTCCGCGTGTAAACTGTGCAGAAAGCCCTGCCCACGGATATGGGCAGGGCGTCACGCAAAGCTTTGGCCGTTTCTGCGTCAGTCCTTCAGCCGGAAGGTCAGCAGCACCGGATTGTGGTCAGAATAAGTGAACTGGGTATCTACGGTGATATAATCGACCATCTCAATATTGTCCGAAATAATGAACCCGTCCACGGTCAGCAGCAGGCTCTCCTCCGGGTCGTAGGGGATGTCCGCATTCCTGGCTGTAGGTGCCAGCGCATCCAGCGCCTCCTGGCTCAGCAGGTCCAGGCAAAAGGACATTCCCTCCGGCAAATAGCTGCGGGGATAGGGATATGCCCAGCTCTGCACATCGGTCACATCCTCCGCCGCCAGCAGATCATGGTTGAAATCCCCGCCGCAAATCACATAGTTCCCGGCAGCGACCTCCTGCGCCATGTCCTCCTGGAGCATCTTCTTCTGCCCCTCCCGTACCTCATCGGAATTGCCGTAGGCAGACAAATGCACCGTATAGATCACCAGCTCCTTGCCGTTTTCCGCCGGGATCCGGGTCACGGTATAACACCGGTCCAGGTCCAACAGCTTGCTGAAGCCCTCCGAGATCGGCAAGCTGCGGCGCAGGGAAGACGTGACGGTCAGGGTGGAATAGGTGCCCAGCGCCGAGAGGGATTTCCCATGGGGCTGGGTAAACGGATAAAACAGGAAGGGCGAGTCATAGTCGATCGCCAGTGCGGAGCAGTAGTCCGAAAATGCCGAGGCAAACAGGAAGCTTTCGTCCACATGGTAGCTCCGGGTGGCATCCAGATCGATCTCCTCAAGCAGGATAATATCCGCTTCCAGGGTATTCACCAACGCAGCTGCGCCCTGAATGGTATCGATCACGCTCTCCTCGCTGACCGCCCAGGAGGATTCTCCCCCATCCATGAAAAAGGTATAATCCGGGGTGTACGCGCCAAAGCCCACATTATAGGTGACGATGCGGTATTCCTCCCCGGTTTTGGCGGATTCGCTGTCCGCCTGCACATTCTCGACGTCCAGCCACAAATTATCCTCCAGCCGGTGGTAATTCAGGAAGACGTAGGCAACATACCCAGCCACCGCCAGCAGAAGGACGGCAAGGGCACAGGCAAAGACGATCAACGTGACCCGCAGGGCGCGGGGCATACGGGATTTGGACATGACATTCTCCCCCTTACGGATAGATATGCTCCATCTTACCAGAATCTGGCGGAAAAGGCAAGACAGAAAACCGCCGGAGGCATTGCCCCCGGCGGGTGAAATCGAAATTTTATGCCTGATCGGGAAACAGCGCGTCCATAGCCGCGTGGGCGGCGTCCTGCTCCGCCCGCTTCTTACTGCTGCCGATGCCCACGCCCACGACCCGGTCGTTCAGCGTCAGCTCCACCCGGAACTGCTTATCGTGGTCAGGGCCGCTTTCCCCCACCAGGTGGTAACTCAGCACCTGGTTCCGCTTCTGCTGCACCAGCTCCTGGAGGGCGGTTTTATAATCGGCATTGTGCAGCTTGGTCACCGGTACATTGACCAGGATAAATTTCTGGATGAACTGGTTCGCCGCATCCATGCCGCCGTCCAGATAGCAGGCAGCAATGACGGATTCTACCGCATCCGCCAGAATGGAATCCCGGTTCCGTCCGCCGCCCAGCTCCTCGCCCTTGCCCAGCAGCAGGTGACGCCCCAGCTCCAGCCGGTTGGCTACCAGCGCCAGGGTCTTCTCGCACACCATGTCCGCGCGCATCCGGGTAAGCTCCCCCTCCGGGCGGTCAGGAAAGCTGCGGTACAGGTAATCCGCAACCACCATGCCCAGAATGGAATCCCCTAAAAACTCCAGCCGCTCATTGCTCATCAGGCTATTGTGCCAGCGCTCATTGGCGTAGGAGGAATGGGTCAGCGCGTTCTGGAGCAAGGTGATATTGTCAAAGCGGTAGTCGATGGATTCTTCCAACTCTTTTATCATGCCTTATCCTCCGTCAGAAGCTGCAATCCCCGCTCCAACTCTCCGGAAATATCGTGCTGTGCAGCCTGCTCCGCCTGCCGGATGGCATTGCGGAAGGCCAGCGCGTCCGAGGCGCCATGTGCCTTAATCACCGGCTTGCGAATGCCCAGAAATTCTGTGCCGCCGATCTCCCGGTAGTCCAGGAGCTTCATCAGATCCTTCACTCCGGAGGCGCTGAACAGGTAGCCGATCTTGGTCAGGAGATTTTTCTTGAACATCCGCTTCATCATGCTGCCCATAAACATGGCAGTACCCTCAATAGACTTGAGCAGCACATTACCGGAGAATCCGTCGCAGACCACCACATCCACCGCGCCCAGCGGAACATCCCGGGCCTCCACATTGCCAACAAAGTGGAGCAGTCCCCTGTCCCCTGCGTCCTTCAGGAGCGCGTAAGCCTCCTTCTGCAGGGCAGTGCCCTTGGAATCCTCGGTGCCGATATTCAGCAATCCGACCTTTGGGTCCGCCACGCCATAAGCCGCCTTGGCATGAAGGGAGCCCACCAGGCCAAACTGCAACAGGAATTCCGGGGTGCACTCGGCATTCGCGCCGCAGTCCACGATCACCGTCCTGCCCCCGGCCTTATTGGGCATAGCAGGCCCCATGGCCGCCCGGCGGATGCCCTTGACCCGCTTGACGATCAGGGTCGCCCCGGTGAGCAGCGCGCCGGTGCTTTCGGCGGAAACGAAGGCGTCGCCCTGGCCGTCTGCCAGCATTTTCAGCCCCACGACCATAGAGGAATTCTTCCGCTTGTGGATAACGGATGCGGGATCGTCATGCATATCCACCACGTCATCGGCATTGGCGATCTCTACGCCCGCAGGCAGGTCGGCAATGCCGTGATTCTTCATCACCTGCAAAATGTCCTCCCCCCTGCCCACCAGGGTGATCTGGCTGCCGAAATCCTTGGCAGCCGCAATGGCGCCGAGGACCGGCGCTTCCGGCGCAAGGTCGCCGCCCATAGCGTCCAGGATTATCTTCATACGCGCACCTCTTTCTTTACAGCCCGGCGGCAATCAGCGCATCGATCGCTTCCAGCGAGCGGTTGGCGATTGCCAGGTTCTTTTCTGATTTTTTGCGAATTCTGCGCTCCAGCGGAGAAATAATGCTGAAATTAATATTCATTGGCTGGAAGTTTTCCACTGTGCTGTCACTGATGTACCGTCCCAGCGCGCCGATAGCGGTGGTGGCGGGGAAATCGGGAATGGGCTTTCCCTGCACCTTCGCCGCCATAGCCACTGCCGCCAGGAAGCCGGAGGCGGTGGACTCCACATATCCCTCCACACCGGTCATCTGCCCGGCAAAGGCCACCAGCGGGTCCCTGCGGTCGGCATAAAACCGGTCCAGCAGCCTGGGACTTTGCAGGAAGGTATTGCGGTGCATGACACCATAGCGCACATACTCCGCGTTCCGCAGGGCGGGGATCATGGAAAACACCCGCTTCTGCTCCCCGAATTTCAGGTGGGTCTGGAATCCCACCAGATTGAAAACCGTCCCCTGGGCGTTATCCTGCCGCAGCTGGACCACCGCGTATGGTTCGCGCCCGGTTTTCGGGTCGGTCAGCCCCACGGGCTTCAGCGGGCCGAAGCGCAGGGTATCCGGGCCGCGGCGGGCCATGACCTCCACCGGCATACAGCCCTCAAACACATTTTTATCCTCAAAGCCATGCACCGGCGCCTCCTCCGCGGCAGCCAGCGCTGCCACGAACGCCTGGTACTGCGCCCGATCCATGGCGCAATTGACGTAATCCGGGGTCCCCCGGTCGTACCGACTTTGCCACCATGCTGACTCCATGTCCACGCTGTCCGCGGTGACCAGTGGCGCAGCTGCGTCAAAGAAGTGCAGATACTCCGTGCCGAAATAACTGCCGATGGCCTCGGAGAACGCGTCGGAGGTCAACGGCCCCGTAGCGATGATCACCGGCCCATCCGGCACCTGGGTGACCTCCTGGGCACGGACGGTGATATTGGGATGGCTCCGGATCCGCTCGGTCACCATGGCGGAGAATCCGTTCCGGTCCACCGCCAGGCACCCGCCGGCTTCCACACGGGTGGCATCGGCGCAGGCCAGGATCAGGCTCCCGCAGCGGCGCAGCTCCTCTTTCAGCAGCCCCACGGCGTTTTCCAGCCGATCCCCCCGCAGGGAATTGGAGCAAACCAGCTCCGCGAAATTTTCGCTGTGGTGCGCCGGGGACATTTTCCCGGGCTTCATTTCCACCAGCTCCACGGGGATGCCCCGCTGTGCCAGCTGCCAGGCCGCCTCAGAGCCGGCAAGTCCCGCGCCGATCACCTTCACGGCGTTCATGTTCCTGCCTCCGTCTTCTTCCGGCTGGTTTTCGCGGCAGTCTTCTTCGGCGCTGCCTTTTTCCCCGTGGCTTTTGTCTCCGCAGCCGCCGGGGCGCCATCCGCCTCGGTTTTCTTCTTATAGTAGCCCCGCTTGTCCTCCGGCAGGAAATCCTCGCAATTTTCATTGATGCAGAAGGGCTTCATCCGGCCTTTACCGGATTTCTTGAACAGGGTCTGCCCGCATTTGGGGCAATCCAGCTCTGTGGGAACATCCCAGCTCATAAAGCCGCACTCCGCGCCCCGCTCGCAGGCGTAATAGGGGAAACCACGCTTGGACTTTTTCTTGAGCATTCCGGAGCCGCATTTGGGGCAGCGGCCGGGCATCCGCTCCACCAATGGCTTGGTGTTCTTGCATTCCGGCCAGCCCGGGCACGCCAGGAATTTGCCGAATCTACCCATCTTGATGACCATATTCCGCCCGCAAAGCTCGCAGATTTCGTCGGTCGGCTCCTCCGGCACCTTGATGCGGACACCCTCCAGCGCGGCCTCCGCGTCCACCATCTCCTGGTGGAACCCGGCGTAAAATTCCGCCAGCACGTCCTTCCAGTTGCGCTTTCCCGCCTCCACATCGTCCAGCTGGGACTCCATATTGGCGGTGAATTCCACATCGATAATGTCCTGGAACCGCTCCATCATCAGGGAGTTGACCACCTCGCCCAACGGTGTCGGCGCCAGACGCTTATCCGTCTTGGTCACATACTCCCGGTCCTGAATGGTGGAAACCGTGGCCGCATAGGTGGACGGGCGGCCGACGCCCTTCTCCTCCATGGCCTTGACCAGGGTCGCCTCTGTGTACCGGGCGGGGGGCTGGGTGAAATGCTGCTCCTTCTGCAGCTTTACGGCTGTGGCCTTATCGCCCACCTGCAGGTCCGGCAGGGGCGAGCCGACCGCCTCCGCCTCATCGTCCCTACCTTCCTCATATACGGCGATAAATCCGGGGAATTTCATGCTCTGGTGCGAGCTGCGGAAGGTGTGCCCGGCGCACTGGGTGTCGATAGAAACCGTGTCATACAGGGCATTGGCCATCTGGGACGCCAGGAAGCGGCTCCAGATCAGCTTGTACAGCTTATACTGCTCCCGGGACAGGCTGGCCTGGATCAATTCCGGGTCCAGCTCCACATGGGTGGGGCGGATGGCCTCGTGGGCATCCTGCGCCCCGGCCTTGGTCTTGAATACATGGAATTTTCCGTAATAGTAGCTGCTCCCATACCGGCTGCGGATGAAATCCGCGGCGGCGGCCATGGCCTCATCCGACAGCCGCAGGGAATCGGTACGCATATAGGTGATCAGGCCGGTGGTGCCCAGCCCGGCCACATCCACGCCCTCGTACAGCTGCTGGGCGATGGCCATGGTGCGCTTGGGCGTCAAATTCAGCTTCCGGGAAGCCTCCTGCTGCAGGGTGGAGGTGGTGAAGGGCGGCGCGGCGGTGCGTTTTTTCTCCGCCCGCTTCACATTGGTAACGGTAAATTCCTGCCCCTCCACGTCCCGGATGATGGCATCCGCCTGCGCCTCCGTGTCCAATTCCCGCTTCTTTTCCTCGCCGTAATAGCGCGCCTGGAAAGACCCGGGCTTGCCCAGCCGGTTCAGGTTTGCGTCCACCGTCCAGGATTCCTTCGGCACGAACGCGCGGATCTCATTCTCCCGGTCCACTACCAGTCTGGTTGCGACGCTCTGCACCCGTCCGGCGGACAGGCCGCGCCGCACCTTTTTCCACAGCAGCGGGGAGAGCTGATAGCCCACGATCCGGTCCAGCACCCGCCGGGCCTGCTGGGCGTCCACCAGGCAATTGTCGATCTGGCGGGGATTGTGGATGGACTCCTTTACCACCTTTTCGGTGATCTCGTTGAACGTCACCCGGTGTGCCTTCTCATCCGGCAAGGAAAGTAGCTCCTTCAGGTGCCAGGATATGGCCTCCCCCTCCCGGTCCGGGTCGGTGGCGAGGTACACGGTATCCGCCGCGGCTGCGGCGGTTTTCAGCTCCCGGATCAGGTCCTCTTTGCCCGCCACCGGGCGGTACTGCGGTGTAAAGTCGTGTTCCAAATCCACGCCCATGGTACTCTTGGGAAGGTCCCGCAGATGTCCCATACTGGCTTTCACCACATAGTCCGGCCCCAGATATTTCCCGATGGTCTTAGCCTTGGAAGGCGACTCTACAATCACAAGATTGGATGGTTTTCCCATGTAAATACTCCATTTCCTAGTTTTGCTTCAGGGTCACGCGCCGTCCCGGAAGCTGCTTTACAACGCCCTTGATCTCCAGCATGGTCAGCATAGAGAGGACCTCCCCGGCAGGAAGGCCGCTGTCGGCGATCAGCGCATCCAGCAGGCACGCGCCCTGCCGGAGCGGGGCGATCAGCGACTGCTCCGCTTCCGTCAGCGCAGACTGCGCCGCTTCCTGGTCAATATACGGCGAGTTTCCCCCATTGTCAATGGGTTTTATTTGTTTATTTTTGTCAGAATTTTGTTTTTTTCCGGGAGAAATAGCCTTCTGCGCCACTTTTGGCGTGGATTTCTCCGCCTGTTCCAGAGAAACAGTCTCCGGCTCCGGCGTTCCGGTCACCCGGGTGGGCGCGCCATCCGGGTGGATTTTATCCGGGTACAGCGCCTCGTATTCGCTGAGAATGTCCCATCCGGAGCTGACAGCGATCGCGCCCTCACGCAGCAGCCCGTTGCTCCCGGCAAACGTGGGAACATCGATATTGCCCGGGACCACGAACACATCCCGCCCCTGATCCGCCGCCTGCCGCGCCGTGATCAGCGACCCGCTCTTCTGGGGCGCTTCCACCACCAGCACGCCATTGCTCAGACCGCTGATGACCCGGTTGCGCTTAGGGAAGTTCCAGCGCATCGGCGGCGTCCCTGGGGGAAATTCCGTAAGCAGGCATCCGTTCTGCTCCGTATCCAGGTAAAGGGAACGGTGAAACGCGGGATACACCACATCCGCGCCGCAGCCCAGCACGCCGATCACCCGTCCGCCCGCTGTCAGCGCGCCCTTCATGGCCGCGCCGTCCACACCCTCCGCCAGGCCGGACACAAGCAGGCCTCCGCAGCGGGAGATCTGGTAGCCCATACGGGTGGCCGTTTTCAGCCCATAGGCCGAAGCCTTCCGCGTGCCCACCACCGCGATCACCGGGGCGGCATCCATATCCGGCAGCTGCCCCTTGTAGTACAGCAGCACCGGCGGGTCAGCGATGTTCTTCAGCCGGGACGGATAGGCCGCATCCCGGTAGGTGCAAAGGCGGATGTCCTTGCGGTAGCATTCGTCCAGAATCTTCCGGGCGGGCTGGAGGTCCTTGTCCTCCAGGGCTTCCGCAGCCTCGCCCGTCATTCCCTCCACGCTCCGCCAGGCCTTCGGGTCGGCAAAGAAAATATCCTCCGGATCCTGGAAGGCATCCAGAAGCATCCGTTTCAGCCGGTCATTCAGACCGGGCCGGGTCGCGAGCCATATCCAGTGAACCAGCATAATTTCCCCGCCTGTCTATCTATAATTTCGTCATCTGCCACATGACGATGGCCGCCGCAGCCGCGGCGTTCAGCGATTCGCAGTGCGCCGTCATCGGGATCGTCAGCGATACATCGGCGTTTTCCAGGATCTCCGTCCGGACGCCCTGCCCCTCGCTGCCGATCACCACGGCCATCTCCCCCACGTCCGCCAGCCGGATATCCTTCGCCCCGGGGGAAAAGGCGGTGACCGCGATGGGGATCCCCATGCAGCGGCAGCGATCCTGCACATGCGCCCAGGTGGTCTGCACCGGCACGCTGCGGAACACCGCACCCATGGATGCCCGCACGGTTTTCGGGCTGAAGGGGTCAGCGCAGCCCTCCAACAGCGCCGCCGGTATGCCCAGCGCGTCTGCCGTGCGCAGAATCGTTCCAAGATTGCCGGGATCCTGAATGCCATCCAGCAGTAGCATCCCCCTGCGGGGGCAGAATGCCCCATTTTCCGGCAGGCGGCACACGAACAGCGCCCCCTGCGGCGTCTGCATAGGGGAAAGCCACTGCATGATCTCCTCCGGGACCCGGATGCACGCTACGCCCTCCGGCACCGGTGCCTCCACCCCGTCGGACAAAATGACCGTTTCCAGACCCGGCCAGTACCGCACAGCCTCCTGCAGCAGCTTCACGCCGTCCGCGGCGAAAAGCCCGCTTTCCTCCCGCTCCTTCCGGGAGGAGAGGAGCCGGCGGATCCTCTGCAATTGCGGATTCTTCCGGGAGGTGATCCGCTGCTCGCTCACAGCTTCTGCACCTTCTTCATGGTATCGCTGTCCCCCAGGACCACGATCACATCCCCGGGGCGGAAGCGGTAGTCACCGGCGGGGAAGGTATCGATCTTCCCGTCCCGCTTGGTAGCAATGATATTGATGCCGTGCTTTGCCCGGATATCCAGCTCCTTCAGGGTCTGGTTCATCCAGTCCTGCGGTGCGGGGACCTCCATAATGCCATAGTCCCCGCTCAGCTCGATGTAATCCAGCACATTCGGCGAGGAAAGGCTCCTGGCCAGGCGGATGGCCTGCTCCTGCTCCGGGATGACCACCCGGTCCGCGCCCAGCTTCTCCAGCACGCGGCGGTGGGTTTCGTCATGGGCCTTGCACACCACCATGGGCACGCCCAGCTCTTTCAGATTCATGGTCACCAGCACGGAGGCCGCCAGGTTATCGCCGATGGCCACCACGGCGCAGTCGAAATTCCCAGCTCCCAGGGCGCGGAGGACCTCCTTGTCCTGGCCGTCGCCCACTACGGCGTGGGTGGCATCGGCGGCCATCTGCTGCACCAGATCGCTGCGGGTATCCATAGCCAGCACCTCGCAGCCCAGCGCGCAAAGCTGGCGGGCTGCTTCGCCGCCGAAGCGGCCCAGGCCGATAACGATATAGGATTTCATGGAATGTCCCCCTTATCCAATCAACAGGTTCGTATGGGCGTAGCGGAAGCGCTCCTCCGCCCGGTTCCCCATCAGGAATCCCAGGCTCAGCGTCAGCACACCCACGCGGCCGAAATACATATAGATGATCATCAGGATTTTTGCGGGCACGCTGAGCACCCCTGTGGCACCTGCGGTGAGCCCCACTGTAGCCAGGGCGGAAACCGATTCGTAAAGCCCGTCGGTAAAGGACACCGGCGAGGTGGCGCAGATAAAGATCCCGCCGAAAAATGCCAGGCCGATCATAATCGCGGAAATGGTCATGGCGTCCAACGCCTGATTATCCGGAATGGTGCGTTTGAAAACCGTCACCGTGGCTCTGCCCCTGGCGCGGGACCACAGGAACAGGAGCAGCACCACCAGCGTCACCGTTTTCACGCCTCCGGCGGTGGAGCCGGAGGAGCCGCCCACCAGCATCAGCGCCATGGTCAGCCCCTTGCCGCCGTCCGTCAGCGCGGACTGATCGATGGCGGCGAATCCGGCGGTCCGGGTGGTGATGGATTGGAACAGCCCATTGAGCAGCTTGTCGGCGGTGTCCATCCCGCCCAGCGTCAGCGGATTGTTCCACTCCAGCGCGCAGAAGCCCACCGCGCCGCCCAGCGTCAGCGTCAGCGACATCAATAGCACCAACTTGGTGTACACGCTGAACTTTTTCCAGCTGTGGACGCGGGCGACTTCCTCCCACACGAGGAAGCCCAGGCCGCCCACGATCACCAGCGCGCCCAGCGTCAGCAGCACCACCGGGTCCCGGTTGAACAGCATCAGGCTGGAGCCGGGTTCCAGGGACCCAAAGATGTCGAACCCGGCATTGCAGAAAGCGGAAACCGCGTGGAAGATACCCCAGCGCAGTGCCCGCGCGAAGCCATATTCCGGCAGGAACCGGGCAAACAGGACCAGCGCGCCGGCCGCCTGGATCGCCAGGCTGCCCAGCAGGACGATCTTCTGCAGCTGCACCACGCCCTGCATATCGTGCAGGCTGAGCGCTTGCGCCATCACCATCCGCTGCTTCAGACCCACCTTCCTGCGCAGCAGGAAAATCACGAAGGACGCCGCGGTCATAAACCCCAGGCCTCCCAGCTCGATCATAGCAAGGATCACGCACTGGCCGAAGCCGCTCCACTGGCTCCAGGTGTCGAACAGGGACAGCCCTGTGACGCAGGTGGCGGAGGTGGCGGTGAACAGCGCCGGCAGGAACGCGCAGCTTTCCCCATCCCGGGCGGAGATGGGCAGCATCAGCAGAAGCGTACCTGCCAGAATGATACCCAGGAAAGCCAGCGCGATCGTCTGGGTGGGAGAAAACCGCCATCTCCGCTTAGCGGCCAACGGATATTGCTTCTGATCCAATACGACGCACTTCCTTCGCCGCCGGGCAATTTTCCGGCTCATAATACCCCTATTATACAGGCTTTCCGGTGATTTGCAAGCAATTATTTTCCGCAGGCAAAAACGGCCCCTCCGCAGCCGGAGGAGCCGTATCAGGGATCAGGTCCGCGCCGATCACCTGCGCAGGGACAGGAAATAATCCGCCACGCCCTGGGCAATGGCCTGGGCCTTCTGGGTGATCACGGAGCTGCTCAGCGTACCGTTCAGATCGCTGAGATTGGACATGTATCCATTTTCCGTCAGCACTACGGGGCAGACCGTCTGCCTTGCCACATAGTACACGTGCCAGTTCAGCAGGCTGCTGGAGTAGATACCGGCGGACTTCGTACTCTCGTAGATCAGCTTCGCCGCAGTCATGGAGAATGGCGTATAGTAGAAGCACTCAAAGCCGCTGGTGTCCGGGGAATTATCCACAGAATTGTGATGAACGGCGATGCACAGGTCGGGTGCAAGCTCCTTGAGCATTTTCACCCGGTCGATCGCCAGCAGCGCCGAGCCGTCCTCCCGGTTCATCACTACAGTGGCGCCCATGCTCTCCAGCTCTGTCCGGATGGCCTGCGCCAGCGCCAGGTTCCGCCCGGATTCCGACCAGCGCTCCCCAGAGGAGTCCGCCCCGGTGGCGCCGCCGTCCACGCCGCCGTGCCCCACGTCCAGCATGATGGTCACGCCCGTCAGGTCCGCGCCATAGGCATTGTCCGCCTCCGTGACCTGGGCCGGGTTCAGGAAGTAGAAGCAAAGCTGACCCTGCTCGTTATACGCGCTGTCCCAGCCGTAAAAGCCGCCGGTTTCCTTCAGATACAGCCGGAGGGTATAGTCCGACTCGTTCCGGATCACCTGTGCGGAGGAGAACAGCGGATTGTCCTCCGGGATTTGCACCGTGCCGGAAAAGCTTGTGGCATAGCAGAAGGTGATATCCACATAGGTCGCCGTGAAGCTGGTTATGGAGTAATTGCGTTCCGAGCCGCCGTTGGGCGCGGCGTAGGTCTGGGGCAAAATCTCAAAGTAGAAGGGTGCCTTCCACAGGCAGTCCAGCACCAGGACCGTGTGATTGTCCTGCTCGGTCATGGATACGACGCCGATCTCATTGTGGTCCGGCAGCGTACCGCTGTAGCACTCCGCCACGGTGACGCGGCTGGTGGATGGGATATTGGTGGTATCGGCGTAGATGCGACGCCCGCAGCGCAGCTGGATATAGGTCAGTTGGCCGTTTACGATCGTCTGCGAAGCGCAGTAGTCCACCGTCCCCTCCGGCAGGTAGGAGTTGGTGGGGTGGGAATAATCGTCCGTGGTGTCCCCGTCGAAGGTTTCCGCCCAGCCGTTCACCACCTCCGCGATGTAGCCGGTACCCACGTCTATGTAGTTTACTGAGGATGGCGCAGCGGTTTCGCCGGTGGCCTCCGTTTCCCCGGCCTGCGCCAGGCAGGTGATATTCCCGGATTCTTCCGTTTCCGCTACCCCGTCATATTCGGCGGAATAGGTGATCGCGCCCAGGACCACATCCTCCGTAAGCCAGCTGGGCAGCACATACGTGCCCGTGTACACAGTGCAGCCCTCCGGCGCATCCTCCTGGCCGGATCCCGACGCGGAAAGCGTGACCACTGTGCCGTCCAGCTCCGCCGTGACGGTGCTGCCGGTTCTGGCAGTGACCGTCAGGTAAATTGTGTCCCCGCTGGCATAGCTGGCGTCGCCCTCCGGCGAGCAGGAAATCAGCGCATACTGCCGCTGGTATGTGTACACCACGGTCTCCCCGCCGTACTGGAAGGTAAAGCGGTTCTCCCCTACGCTCAGCCCCGCCGTGATGGAAAAGCTGCCGTCCTCCTCCGCGGTCACCTCTGCGCCGTTCAGGGTCAGGCCGGTGCCTGCGCTTCCGGAGAAGGAAACCGTTTCCAGCACCGTGACGGAACCGTTTTCCAGGGAAGCGCTGACTGTCAGGCCTCCTGCGGTTTCCGACGGCTCCTCGCCGCCGCTCAGGGACATGGCAATGCTGGCAACGCCGAACAGTACAATCGCGAGCACCGCGATCGCGAACAGCAGGATATTCTGGCTGTTCCGTTTTCTTCGTCGGGTCCTCCGGGGCTTCCTGTCTATCGTTTCCATGGCCTTCGTTTTCTGCCTCTTTTTCGCTAAGATATACATAAAATAGCATATTCCCGGCAGTTTGTAAAGAGTGATTCCCGAAAAAAGACGAAAAAGGCCGGACGTCCCCGCAGGGATATCCGGCCGGAATGGTCACATCAGCGGTGCGGCGATCTTCAGGACCGCGCCCGCCAGTCTGGATCGCAGCGTGCGCTTTTTCACGTCCTCCTGGGTCACGAGCCGGGATTTCGCCATGGTATCCTCGAAATCCGCCTTGATGTCCCTCAGCGCCGGCACCCGGTACAGATATGCCGCGCACTCGAAATGCAGGTACAGGCTCCGGTAGTCCAGGTTGATGGTCCCGACCACGGCCTGGCGGTCGTCGCTGAGGAAGGTCTTGGCATGGACAAAGCCCGGCGTGTACTGGTACAGCCTGACGCCCGCCTCCAGCAGCTCGGGGTAGTGGTTCTTCGCCAGCTCGTAGGCGTATTTTTTATCCGGGATGCCCGGCAGAACAATCCGCACATCCACGCCCCGCTTGGCAGCGAACAGGATCGCCGTCAGCATTTCCTGGTCCAGGATCAGGTACGGCGTCATAATATAAATGTAGCGCCTGGCATGGTTCAGCATGTCCAGGTACACCATCTCCCCCACGTTCTCCCGGTCCAGTGGGCTGTCCGCATAGGGGATCACGCAGCCCTGGGCAAAGGGCGCTGACGACTGGGGCGCCAGATACTGGTCATAGACCGGCTCCCGCTCCAAGGCGTTCCACATTTGCAGGAACATCAGGGTAAAGCTGCGGGCCGCCTCCCCCTGCACCATGACAGCGGTATCCTTCCAGTGGCCGAAGACCGGCTTCCGGTTGATGTACCGGTCCAGCAGATTGACGCCGCCGGTGAACGCGGTGCGCCCATCGACCACCAGGATCTTCCGGTGGTCCCGGTTGTTGTAATGGGTGGATGCCAGCGGGCGGATGGGGGAAAACACCTTGCACCGGATCCCCATTTTCTCCAGCTGCTGGGGATAGTCATGGGGCAGATAGGCGATGGTGCTGGTGCCGTCGTACATCACCCGGACCTCCACGCCCTCCTGCACCTTTCGCCGGAGGATCTCCAGGATCTGATCCCACATCCCGCTGATCCCAATGAAAAAATATTCGAGAAAAATGAATTTCTGTGCCTTCTCCAGCTCGATGCACATCTGCGCGAATTTATCCTCCCCCACGGGGAAATAGGTCACATCCGTATTGGCATGCACCGAGAATCCGCTGCGCCGGAGGTATGCCGCCAGATTGTAAAAATCGCCGTCCTCCTGCCGCAGCTGGTCCAGCAGGGCCGGGTCATCGCGGATGTATTTTTCGCTGTCGGCCAGGGTCTTCTGCAGCTGTTTCTGCTCCAGGCGGTGCCCTATATCCAGCTGGATATACAGGTACAGCACCACGCCAAAAACCGGCAGCACCGCAATGATAAAGCACCAGGACAGCTTGATGGAGGGGTTGCTGCGGGTATTCAGCACATAGCAGAGCATCACCGCCGTCAGCACCGCGGTGCCGCCCAGCAGTGCAGGCACCCGCTCCGCCAGCGTCACCATGAACCAGAACAGCAGCACAAACTGCAGCATCAACCCCAGGATCACGATCACTGAGCGGCCGTAGATCAGCCTGCGCAGGGGATGCCTCTGCCGCAGGCGCTCCCCCCGAAATTCCGAAGCCATCGCGCAGCCTCCTTCCTTTACATATTTCGATAGCATTAGCTTATCATAAATCCGGAAAAAATCCAGCCTTTGCTGGAAAATTCATAGATTGCTCACAACTTTCCATGGCAAGCTGCCAATAAATGGATTGCAAATTCTCCTTATTTTTTACATGTTTTTTCCCTTTACCGCTTGATAATTCCACAATTATACAGTATAATTCATTCGGTAGTGTATGCGCTCCGGTGCCCCGGGGCGCAGCGGCGGGATTGCCGCCGCTCTATCGGAAAGACGATGCGAAAGGGAAGCGTACAATATGAAACAGAAGCTGAAAGGCTTTTTCGGCCAGAAAAAGGTCTGGATCCCTCTGGTGACGGTGTGCGTCCTTCTCCTGCTGGCAGCCGGGAGCTTTGGCGGCTACGAATACTGGCTGTATCAGCAGGTAAAATTTCAGGACGTGACCATTGAACTGGGGACAGAATCTATCAGCATCAGCCAATTCCTGACAGAATATGCCCGTGCGGAAAAGGTAAGCGTGGTCACCGACCTGTCAGAAATCGACATTGGCAAGGTGGGCCAGTATTCCCTGACCTTCCGCCATGGCCGCCAGGAGCAGACCGTCACCCTCACTGTGCAGGATACCACCGCCCCAACGGCGGATTTCGTGACAGAGGTCACCATGCAGGTGGACCAAACGCTTCAGGCGAAGGATCTGGTGGAAAATATTCAGGATTACTCGGAAACCCAGGTCTATTTTGAAGAATCGCCGGTGATACCGGAGGATTACGCCGATCAGAGCGTGACCGTAGTGGTGGAGGATGCCTGCGGCAACAAAATCCAGCAGACCTGCCTGGTCAGCTACCAGTGGATGATCCCCAGCTGCACCCTGGAGCTTGGCGAAGCGCTGACGGCGCAGATGCTCCTGCTGGACCCGGAGAAGGACGCGGCTTTGCTGGATCAGGCTGTACTGGACGCCTTCAGCGCCTCCCCTGTGGGCGTTTACGAGGTGACCACAGACACCGGCGCGAAGTCGGACACCTGCACCGTGACGATTCAGGACACCCGGGCGCCGGAGCTGGTGCTGCAGCAGGTCAGCTGCTACATCGGCGATACCGCGGAATTGGAGGACTTTGTGGTATCCGCCACGGATGCCTCCGGCGATGTGACCCTGCGGCTGCTTACGGAGCTTGCTTTTGACACCTCCGGCAGCTTCACCGTGGTGGTTGAGGCGGAGGACGTAAACGGCAACGTGACCCAGGCGGAAACCAGCCTGATCATTGCGGCGGACATCGTCGCCCCCACGATCAGTGGGCTGACCAGCATGACCGTAAGCAAGGGCAGCAGCGCGCCGGATTATCTCAGCGGCGTCACCGCCACAGACGATGTGGACGGGACGGTATCTGTCAGCTACGACGCCGGGAGCGTGAACCTGAACCAGGCGGGGACCTATTACATCACCTACACCGCCAAGGACAGCGCCGGGAACATCACCACCGCCAAGCGTAAAATCACCGTCGTGCATGACGGAAACGATACCGACGCGCTGGTGGCCTCCATCGCCAGCAAGCTCAGCGACGATCCGGAGGAGATCCGGGACTATGTCCGCAGCACCATCAGCTACAGCCACGACTGGGGCGGCGATGACCCGGTATACTACGGCTTTACCAACAAGGTGGGCAACTGCTATGTCCACGCCATGTGCCTGAAGGCGATCTTCGACCTGAAAGGCATTGAGAGCCAGCTGATCTGGGTCACGGACAAGAGCCATTACTGGCTGATCGTGAAAATCGACGGCGAATGGAAGCACATTGACGCTACGCCCGGCCCCTCCCACAGCGTGTATAGCCTGATGAATGACGAGCAGCGTCTGGAAACTCTCAGCGGCAGAGTCTGGGACTTTGACGCCTGGCCGGCCTGCACCTGATTGCCTATGATTGCGAATGTACTGATTTTCCTGGCGGGCATCGCCATTTACGCGGGCTACGGCTGGGCCGGGCTGGCCTATCTGCTGGGCGCGACGCTGCTAAGCTATCTGGCCGGGCTACTGATCCCCAGGCATCGCTGGGTGATGCCGGTCAGCGTCGTCCTCCAGGCGGCTATCCTTGTGGCGATCAAGCTTCAGCCGGTGAGCGGGATGACGCTCCCCTCCGTGCTGGGCATCTCCTATTTCACACTGCAAATTATTTCCTACCATGTGGATATTTCCCGGGGCATGTGGATATTTCCCGGGGAAAGTATGCGCCGGAGCGGAATTTGCTTCGGTACGGGCTGTTCGTCACCTACCTGCCCCATATCTTCCTCGGCCCCATCGAGCGGTACGACACGTTCCGCCGCAGCGCTTTTGAAAACCGCCGCATTACCTGGGACGGCATTTCCTCCGGCGGCGCGCGGGCGCTCTGGGGCCTTTTCAAGAAGCTGGCCATTGCTGCCCGGGCGGGCGTGATCGTCAGCGCGATTTCCGCCGACCCGGAGCAGTTCCGCGGCGCCTATGCCCTGGCCGCGATGCTGCTGTACTCCGTGCAGCTGTACGCGGATTTCTCCGGCGGCATAGACATCGTGCTGGGTGTGTCCCGGATGCTGGGCATTGGCCTGAGCGAGAACTTTAACGCTCCCTACTTCTCCCAGACCGTTCAGGAGTTCTGGCGGCGCTGGCACATCACACTGGGCAGCTGGCTGCGGGAATACGTCTACTTTCCCCTGGGCGGCAGCCGGAAGGGCAAGGCGCGCAAGCTGCTCAACTGCGTGGTCACTTTCCTGGTTTCCGGGCTGTGGCACGGCGTGCATTACCTGCTGTGGGGCCTGATGAACGGGCTGTTCGTTGCGCTGGGCGACCGGTGCAAGACCCGCTTCCGCTGGCTGAATCAGCTGTGTACCTTCCTGCTGATCAGCGTTCTGTGGTCCTTCTTCGTGTGGCCGGATACGCTGACCGCTATGAACATGATCGGCTCCGTATTCACTGAGTTCCATTGGAGCGCATTCCTATCCGGCGCAGCCTCCCTGGGGCTGAATGTGGGGGAATGGGCAGTGCTGGCGGTATCCGTCCTGCTGCTTTGGGTATACGACGCCTTCCGGGAGCCGATCTCCCGCCGCTTCCATGCCCTTTGCCCCGCAGGCAGAGTGGCCGTGATAGGCGCGGCGGCGCTGGCGGTCCTGATTTTCGGGATGTACGGCATTGGCTTCAATGCGGAAGAATTCATCTACAGCCGGTTCTGAGGAGGCACACATGAAACGAGCAAACCATCTGAAGACTGTGCTGTCCGTCACGGCGGTGATCGCGGTGCTGCTGCTCCTGCTGACGCTGGCGACGCTCCTTCTCCAGCCCAAATATATGACCGACCTGGTGGAGGGCAGCATGATCTCCCAGTATTACCGGGAAGCCGGCGGCCACGATGTGATTTTTGTCGGTGACTGCGAGGTATACGCCAACTTCACGCCCATGGAGATGTACCGCCAGGCGGGCATTACCGCCTACGCCCGCGGCTCCTCCCAGCAGCTGATCTGGCAATCGTACTACATTCTGGAGGAAACCTTCCAGTATGAGATTCCCCAGGTCGTGGTGCTGAACGTGAACGCCATGCGCTATGACGAGCCGGTCAGCGAGGCCTACAACCGGCTGACCATTGACAAAATGCGCTGGTCATCCGCAAAGGTTGGCATCATCCTGGCCTCCATGACCGAAGAGGAGAGCTTCCTCAGCTATGTCTTCCCCATTTTGCGGTACCACTCCCGCTTTGATGAGCTGACGGCGGAGGATTTCACCTACCTGTTCCAGGTAAAGGACAATACCTGGAACGGCCACCTGATGAACAAGGAAATCAACCCCGTGGGAACGCTTCCCACCAAACGCATCCTGTCCAGCTACGATTTTGGCGACATCTGCTGGGAATATCTGGACAAAATATTGCAGCTTTGCCAGGATAACGGGGTGGAGCTGGTGCTGATCAAGGCGCCCAGCCTGTATCCCTATTGGTATGACGAATACGACGCGCAGATTGAGCAGTACGCCGCTGACAACGGCCTGGATTTCTACAATTTCCTGGATGTGACCGAGGAAATCGGCATCGACTACACCCAGGATACCTATGACGCCGGGCTGCACCTGAACCTGACGGGCGCGACCAAGCTCTCCACGTATTTTGCGGAAATCCTCAGCCAGGAATACGGCCTGGCTGACCATCGGGATGACCCGGAAATTGCGCCGGAATATGATGAGAAACTGCGGCTGTATGATATTGAGGCCGCAAAATAATTGGAATGAGGGTAATTCGTATGAAAAAGTATATAGCTATTCTCCTGTGCCTGGTATGGCTTCTGAGCCTGGCCGGCTGCTCTTCGTCCACCGGCTCCGGGGATGAGGTCCTCCTGACCAAAAGCACGGAATCCACTGAGGAAAACCCGGAGGGCTCCACTGCTTCACAGGCGGAGACACAGCAGACGGAAGTCGGGGACACTGCGCCCTTCACCTTCGTGACTGACGGCGTAGCGCTTACGCCTGGCGAGCCGTTTGACGCCTCCGCCCTGCCGGAGCCGGACTCCACGTTCCAGGTTCCCAGCTGCGCCATTGACGGCAGCGACAATGTGTACAACTACGGCACCTTTGAGCTGACCGCTTATGACGATGGGAGCGGCGAAACCATCTACTCCATCCTGTTCATTGACCCGAACCTGACCACCCCCGAGGGGCTGGCGCTGGGCGACAATGTGGAGAAAATGATCTCCCTGTACGGGGAGGACTTCCAGCAGGAGGGGACGGGCTACACCTACACCTCCGGCGACACCCAGCTGTGCATCATCGCCCAGGATGATGTGGTGAACAGCATCGAATATCTGCTGATCCTGCCCTGAAATCTCACAGGCTGCTGCCGAAAATTCGGCGGCAGCCTTGCTATTTGCGGAGAAAGTGCTATAATGGGGGCATACTGACGTTTTCCCGATTTGGAGGTCGTTATGAACATTATCATTGCAGGAGATGGAAAGGTCGGCTCCACCCTGGCGCGGCAGCTGTCGGTGGAGGGGTACGACATTACTCTGATCGACTCCGATCCCCAGGTGCTGAAGGATACCGGCGACCGGCTGGATGTGCTGGTCATTCACGGGAACTGCGCTGCCATGAACGTGCTGCTGCAGGCAGGCGTCCGGGAAGCGGATCTGCTGATCGCCGTCACCACCGCTGACGAAGTGAATCTTCTCTGCTGCACCACCGCCCACGGCATCAACCCCAAGCTGCATACGATTGCCCGCATCCGCAATCCTGAGTACAGCGAGCAGATTTTTGCCATGCGGGACGTGTTCGCCCTGTCCATGGCGGTAAACCCGGAGCAACAGGCGGCTGTGGAGATCGAGCGGCTGCTGAAATTCCCCGGCTTCCTGCGGCGGGATACCTTCGCCAAGGGCAAGGTGCAGATCGTGGAGCTGCGCATCGCTCCCGGCAGCAAGCTGTGCAACACGCAGCTGACAGATATGCCCGCCATCGTCAAATGCCGGGTGCTGGTGTGCGCAGTGCTGCGGGGCGGCAACGCCATCACCCCGGGCGGCGATTTTGTGCTGCGGGAGGGCGACCGTATTTTCGTCACCGCGCCCACGGAGAATCTGACCATCATGCTGAAGAACCTGGGCATCCTCACCCGCCGCGCCCGGAGGGTCGTCCTGTGCGGCGGCGGGCGGGTCAGCTTCTATCTGGCCAAGCTGCTGCGCAAGGATGGCGTATCCGTGCAGATCATTGACAGTGACCCCCGGCGCTGCCGGGAGCTGGCCGAGCTGCTGCCCGGCGTCGATGTGGTCTGCGCGGACGCAGCCAACCAGGTGGCTCTGGAGGAGGAAGGCGCGGCCAACTGCGACGCTCTGGTAACGCTGACCGGGCTGGATGAAGTGAACATGATCGTTTCCCTCTACGGCGCGTCCCGCAGCATTCCCCAGATCATCACCAAGCTGACCCATATGGAGAACCGGAATATCACCGACTCCCTGGCTCTGGGCAGTATTGTCTGCCCGAAGGAGCTTTGCTGCAACGATATTATCCGCTATGTCCGCGCGCTGCGCAATCAGACGGGCGCGGCAATTTCCCTGTCCACCATCGCGGACGGGCAGGCGGAGGCTGTGGAATTTTTGGTGGACAAAACCACCCGCAACTGCGGCAAGCCCCTGCGGGAGCTGAAGCTCAAGCCCAACGTGCGAATTGCCAGCATTACCCACGGCGCGAAAACCGAGGTCCCCGGCGGCGATTCCGTGTACCGGGAGGGCGATTCCCTGGTGGCGGTCACCAGCGGGCAGGGGATCCTGCAGCAGATCAACGACATCTTTGCGTAAGCGAGGCACTGCATGAACTATAAAATGATCGGGCGGTTCCTTGCCCAGACCCTTTTCGTGGTCATTCTGTTCATGATCCCCGCGCTGATGATCAGCCTTTGGTGCGGGGAGACGGACGCCGTCCGCGGCTTCCTGCTGGCCATGGCGGTCATGGCGCTGGTCGACGGCGTGCTGTGGCTGCTCTGCCGGGCGGCTCCCAGCGCCTTCCACGCCCGGGAGGGCTTCGTTTGCGTGGCGCTCAGCTGGATCATCATGAGTTTGTTTGGGTGCCTGCCATTCTATATTTCCGGGGCGATCCCCACGTTTATCGACGCGTTTTTTGAAACGGTATCCGGCTTTACTACCACCGGCGCATCCATCCTTTCGGATGTGGAAAGCCTGGCCAACGGGCTGAAATATTGGCGCTCCTTCACCCACTGGCTGGGCGGCATGGGCGTTCTGGTGTTCCTGCTGGCCATCAACCCCGGCGGCGGGAAAAGCTCCGGCTTTACCATGCACCTGCTCCGGGCGGAAAGCCCCGGCCCCAATGTGGCGAAACTGGTGCCGAAAATGCGGAAAACCGCGGCGATCCTGTATCTGATTTACATCGGCCTGACTATCCTGGACATCATTTTCCTGCTGCTGGGCAATATGCCTATGCTGGATGCGGTCTGCACTGCGTTCGGAACCGCGGGCACCGGCGGTTTCGGCGTAAAAAATGATTCCATCGCCGGTTACAGTAACTACATTCAGTGGGTCACCACCGTATTTATGCTGCTTTTCGGCGTTAACTTCAGCTGCTATTATCTGCTGCTACTCCGGGAGTTCCGGGGAGTGTTCAAGGATGAGGAGCTTCGGCTGTACCTTGGCATCATTGGATGCAGCATTCTGCTGATCGTGCTGGACCTGCGCGGGTATTATGCCTCCCTGTCTGAGACGGTCCGCTACGCTGCGTTCCAGGTCACCAGCATCATTACCACCACCGGCTTCGCCACAACGGATTTTGACCTGTGGCCCAGCTTTTCCAAAACCATTCTGCTGTGCCTGATGGTGGTAGGCGCCTGTGCCGGCTCCACCGGCGGCGGCATCAAGGTGGCGCGGGTCCTGCTGATTTTCAAGAGCCTGCGGCGGAACATCCGCCAGATCATGCACCCCCGCTCCGTGCAGGTGATTCGCAGCAGCAACCAGGTCGTGGACGAGCGGATCGTAGATAACACCAACGCGTACCTGGCGGCGTATGTCATCATCTTCGTGTTCAGCGTGATTGCGGTCTCTCTGGATGGCTTCTCAACCGGGACCAACGTGTCCGCGGTGCTGGCCTGCTTCAATAATATCGGCCCGGGCCTGGAGGCAGTCGGCCCCAGCTGCAATTTCAGCGGGTTCAGCGTATTCTCCAAGCTGGTGCTAATCCTGGATATGCTGGCAGGACGGCTGGAGATTTTCCCCATCCTGGTGCTGTTCTCCCGGGGAACCTGGAAACGATCCTGAAACAGAACATCCTGCGTCACCCGATCGGGGCACGGCGCAGGATGTTTCATTTTTCAAAGCGGCACAGTCCGCCGTTAAAAGCGCCGGCGGAAGCACCGCCGCTCATCGTTAATGTCGTAAATGTGCAGCTTCCGATCCCGGATGTGATGGCGCCCACTTACAGCGGTTTTACGTAGCAAACAATGCGGTTTGCTTCCGTAAAGCCCTGCATCTCGTGAAATTTCTGGCTGTCCGGATTGTCCAGCCCACAGTCGCTGGCAAACTCGGTGCAGCCCATTGCCGCCGCCCAGTTCTCACAGGCGCGGAGCAACGCGGAGGCGATCCCCTGCCCGCGGTGTGCCTGTGCCACGTATATACCCTCTAAATACCCCGCCGGGGTGCTCCCTGTCCCTTCCACATAGTCGCGGCGGAGCTGGCACTGGGCAAATCCCACGTCCCCCGCCAGGAAGCAGGCGGCATCCGGAGTGCGAAGCAGCTGCCTCAATTCCTGTTCCATCTCCCGCTCGTCATGCTCCGGCCACAGCGCGCAGGCCAGCCGGGCAAGCGCCGCTTCGTCGCCGGCCGCCGCCCGCCGGATCGGGGCAGCCGGGCACTCCGGCAGAGGGAAGTGGGGCGGCTCCGGCATTTTTTTCGCAAGGGCGAGGACCTGGGTCATCTTCTCCATGATTTTTCCGTAATTTTCCCGGCGGTGGGGCTTCAGGCAGCCGGAGCAGTCCTTAACCCCCTCCGGGGTGTAGGTGAAGCTGCCCCCGCACTGATCGCCCAATGCGTACAGCGGGCAGTAGCAGAACAGGCAGCTGAAACTCTCCGGGTCCCCGCAGGTATGGCAGGGGAAATATTCACATTCCCGGTTCTGAAAGTAATCATAGTGGCTCATGTTTACGGCTCCTTTGATTTCTGTTTGCAATCCGGCTCCCATATGCTATAATGGCAGCAGGTTCCACGGATAGGTCTGCGGCGGCTCCAGGGTAAACACCATAGGCTCCCCGGTGGCCGGATGGTGGAATCCCAGGCGGCTTGACCAAAGCGCGATTTCGCATGGGTCCTGCCCCTCGGCGTACTTCCGCTCCCCTACCAGCGGCAGCCCCCTGCTGGCGAACTGCACCCGGATCTGGTGGGTCCTGCCGGTTTCCAGCCGGACCCGGACGCGGCTCATTTCCCCGTTGGTCGCCAGGACGCGGTAATGCAGGATCGCCTGCTGGACGCCCTTCCCCGGCGAACATGCCACCATGGTCATCTTCCGTGCCTTGTCCCGCACCAGCAGGTCCGTCAGCGTACCCTGCTCTGCTGCCGGGACGCCGTGCAGCACAGCCTGGTATTCCTTTTCAAACGTACCCTCCCGAATCTGGCGGGCAAGCTCCGAAGCGTCCTGCGCTGACCGCGCCAGCACCATCAGCCCGCCTACCACCCGGTCCAGCCGATGCACCGTGCGGATATCTCCATCCGGCGTGCCCAGCGCCCGGCGTGCCAGCTCCGGCATGCCCCCCGGCTCATCGGTGGACAGCACCCGCGCCGGCTTCACGCACACCAGGATATGCGGATCCTGATAGCATATTTCCATAGAAATCCCCCCGTTTTTCCTATTCTACCAATAATTCTATCGCTTTGCAAGGAGGAAATCCATATGAAGATCGTCATTCTCGACGGGCACGCCCTGAACCCCGGCGATTTAAGCTGGGACTGCTTCCGCCGCTTTGGTGAGGTCACCTTTTACGAGCGCACCGCCTCGGAAGCGGAGACGATACAGCGCCTGCAAGGTGCGGACATCGCCATGCTGAATAAGGTGCCGATCACCGAGGCGGTACTGGCCGCCTGCCCAGAGCTGAAGCTGATTTGCATCCTGGCCACAGGCTATAACGTAGTAGACTGCGCTGCGGCCGCCAGGCGGAGCATCCCGGTGTGCAATGTGCCGGGCTACAGCACCAATTCCGTGGCGCAGTTCACCTTTGCGCTGCTGCTGGAGCTTTGCCACCAGATCGGCCACCACTCGGACGTGGTGCACCAGGGCAAATGGAGCAGCTGCCCGGACTTCTGCTTCTGGGACACACCGCAAATGGAGCTGTACGGCAAGACCATGGGCATTGTCGGCTACGGCAGCATTGGCCAGGCCGTGGGGAAAATTGCGGAAGCGCTGGGCATGGAGGTTCTGGTGTACACCCGCACCCGGTACCCGGACAAGCCTGCCCATTATGTGGAGCTGGACACGCTGCTGCATCAGGCGGACGTGGTCACGCTCCACTGTCCCCTGTTCCCGGAGACCCGGGGAATGATCAATTCCGAAGCCATTGGCAAAATGAAGGACGGAGCGATCCTCCTGAACGCCGCCAGAGGCCCGCTGATCGACGAAGCGGCGGTCGCCGCGGCGCTGCGATCCGGCAAGCTCCGGGGCGCGGCAATGGACGTGGTGGATACGGAGCCGATCCCGGCGGATTCGCCTCTGCTTTCCGCGCCGAACTGCGTCCTGACGCCCCACATGGCCTGGGCGCCGCTGGAGGCCCGGCAGAGGATCCTGGACATTACCACGGCCACCATCCAGTCCTTCCTGGACGGGCATGTGCAGAACGCAGTGAACCTATAACCGCCACCCCCATCCTGCCCCTATTGACATTCTCGCCCCGGAAGGCTATAATGGAGCCAGCACAGGTTTCCCGCGCCGGAAAACCGGCGGACATTTCAAGGGAGGGGAACAGCCATGGCAAAGCAATTGCGCACCACCGCTTTTCTGACGGCACTTGCCGTCCTGCTTGCCATGCTGTTTTCCGCAGGATATATCATCGGCAACGCCGACCACGATTGTATCGGTGAGGATTGCGCGCAGTGCGCGCAGATCGCCATGTGTGAAAGCACGCTGCGCTGCCTGTCCACTTTCCTTCTGCTGGCTGCCGCGGCCATTTTCGCACGCATATGCTTCGCCGCGGCTGTGGTGCCCATCCGCCCGTTCTCCGTCCCGGATACGCTGATTTCCCTGAAGGTAAAGCAATCCAATTAAATCTTCCCATTCTGCAAGGATAGCAGTCTGGCCGCTCCGGTCAGGCTTTGTCCGGCGTACTCTTTGCCGGCGTTATCCTTGCGTTTTTGCGCACTTTTTCAGTGGATTTCATTTGGAGGCTATTTATATGCGTAAATTAATATTCATTTTGCTTTGCGCCGCCCTGCTTGCGGGCGTTCTGGGCGGCTGCGGAAGCCTCTCAGATTCCGATCATGGGGATACGCTGCACATCGTCACAACCATTTTTCCCATATACGATTGGGTCAGCGAAATCATCGGTGAAGACCAGGAGGGCGTGGAGCTGACCATGCTCCTGGACAATGGCGTGGATCTGCACAGCTATCAGCCGACTGCAGATGACATTGTGACCATTTCCAGCTGCGATATGTTCCTGTATATCGGCGGCGAATCGGACGAATGGGTGGCGGATGTGCTGGCCGAATCCGCCAATCCCGACATGGTGGCGGTGAACCTATTGGAGGTGTTGGGGGACAAAGCCAAAATTGAGACACTGGTGGAGGGCATGGAAGCGGAAGACGAGGCGGACGCGGAGGCCGAATTCGACGAGCACATCTGGCTTTCCCTCAAAAATGCTCAGGTCCTCTGCCAGTACATTTCCGACCAGCTGTGTGCGCTGGACCCTGCAGGCCAGGCGCTTTACTGCGGGAATACTTC
>JAJQHS010000060.1:0-3540 GCA_021199635.1 Bacillota bacterium | reverse complement strand
GTATGCGGACATGATAAACAGCGCGGCGCGGACCACGCTGCTGTTTGCCGATCGGTTCCCGTTCCGCTACCTGGCGGAGGACTACGGGCTGACGTACTATGCCGCCTTTTCCGGCTGCTCCGCAGAGACGGAAGCCAGCTTTGAGACCATCGTGTTCCTGTCCGGCAAGGTGGACGAGCTTGGCCTGACCACAGTGCTGACCATCGAGGGCTCCAACAGCAAAATTGCGGGAACCATCGTCGCCGCCGGCAGCGAAAATGTGCAGATCCTTTCGGTGGATTCCATGCAGTCCACCACATCTTCGGATGTGGAAAACGGTACGTCCTATCTTGCGATCATGGCGGACAATCTGGATGTGCTGACACAGGCCCTGAATTGAGGAGGCAGCGCGATGGCATTACTCACTTGTACCGATCTGGCCCTGGGATATGACGGGCAGGAAATTCTCCGGGGGCTGAACTTTTCCGTGGCACAGGGGGACTATCTGTGCATCGTAGGCGAGAACGGCTCCGGGAAAAGCACACTGATGAAAACGCTGCTGGGCCTGATGGCTCCGGTTTCCGGTGAAATACTTACCGGCGACGGACTGATGCCGAACCAGATCGGTTATCTGCCCCAGCAGACCGCCGTTCAGCGGGATTTCCCCGCTTCCGTGCAGGAAATCGTCCTTTCCGGCTGCCTGAGCCGATGCGGCCTGCGTCCCTTTTACAGCAGGCAGAATAAGGCCAGCGCCAAAGCCGCCATGGAAAAGCTCCATATTGCCCATCTTTCCCGGCGCTGTTATCGGGAGCTTTCCGGCGGCCAGCAGCAGCGCGTCCTGCTGGCGCGGGCACTGTGTGCCACGCAGGCACTCCTTCTGCTTGACGAGCCGGTGACGGGCCTGGACCCGGCCGCCGCCGCAGACTTCTACCGGATGGTCAACGAGCTGAACCATGCGGACAAGATCACGATCATCATGGTTTCCCATGACATCCGCACGGCGCTGGCAAACGCCAGCCATATCCTGCACATTGGCGATACCGTATTTTTTGGCACGGTGCAGGAATATCTTGGCAGCCGCGTAGGGCAGATTTTTACACAGCAGGGAGGGATGCAGGATGAATCTTATTGACAAGCTGGCGCTGTACCTGCAATATCCTTTTGTTCAATACGCACTGATCGTCGGCATACTGATCGCGCTGTGCTCGTCCCTGCTGGGCGTAACCCTGGTGCTGAAGCGGTTCTCCTTCATCGGCGACGGACTGTCCCACGTGGCATTTGGTGCAATGGCAGTCGCCGCGGTCCTGAACCTGACCAACGACATGCCGCTTGTGCTCCTCATTACGCTGATCGCCGCGGTCCTGCTCCTGCGGACCGGGCAAAATACAAAAATTCACGGCGATGCCGCGATCGCCATGATTTCCGTCAGTTCGCTGGCGATCGGTTACCTTCTGATGAACCTGTTCGCCACCAGCGCCAACCTGTCCGGCGACGTATGCAGCACGCTCTTTGGCTCCACCTCCATCCTCACCCTGACGCAAACCGAGGTATGGCTGTGCGTGATCCTTTCCGTCCTGGCAATCGCCGCATTCGTGCTGTTCTACAACAAGATTTTCGCTGTGACCTTTGACGAAACGTTTGCCAGGGCAACCGGGACCCGGGCGGGCATGTACAACCTGATCCTCTCCGTCATTGTGGCGGTGATCATCGTGCTGGCAATGAATCTGGTCGGCTCCCTTCTGATTTCCGCGCTTGTGATTTTCCCGGCGCTGTCGGCAATGCGGGTGTTTAAGACCTTCAAAAGCGTGACGGTATGTTCTGCCATTGTTTCGGTGCTGTGCGCCTTGCTGGGGATCCTGGTATCCATATTGGCCGGGACACCCGTCGGCTCCACCATCGTCGCCGCTGACATACTGGGCTTTATCCTGTTTACTATCATTGGAAAGATCGGAGGAAAATATCAATGAAAAAGGTCGCCATGATTCTCGCATTTCTGCTGATTCTGTCCGCCTGCGGCGCATCCGACGCCGAGCAAGCCTCCGACGCTTCCGCCGCCGATGTGGATCTGACGAGCCTGAGCAGCACAATGGTATACGCAGAGGTATACAATATGCTGTGCGCCCCGGAGGAATATATGGGGAAGACCGTCCGAATGGCCGGCGCTTTTGCCATTTACGAGGGGGACGAGCGGAATTACTACGCCTGCATCATTGCCGACGCCACCGCCTGCTGCTCCCAGGGGATCGAATTCGTCCTGGAGGGCGATTATTCCTATCCGGAGGATTACCCGGAGCTGGGCACCACCATCACGGTGACCGGCGTTTTCGACACCTACTATGAGGGACAGTACCAGTATGTCCAGCTGATCCACGCGGAAATGGAATAATTAGATAAGGAAAAACAGCTGAGCTCCATGCGGAGTTCAGCTGTCCGTTTTCTTTATCCGGGTGGTTCTGATTTCCATCACCATCAAGCGGTGAGCCTCAGCTTTCGAAGGACAGCAAATTTCGCTCCCCTCATGCCGGGCTGTAGAGATGTTCGGTCAGATCAACTTCAAACAGGTGGATGGCGCTGCGCTCCTCCTCAGAAGCCTCTCCCCAATCATATGCGTACAAGGTTCGCACAGTCTCTAAATTGTCATAATAATAGTTGCACCGAATGCGGCTCACGCTGCCCAAAACTTATGAATGTCAATCATGTGCTTTCCTCCGTAAAATGTGCCACACATCATGACCAGTAAAGCCACACTTGCGGTATAGCTGTTCGGGGGAGGTGGGGTTATTGCATTGACCGGATACGGTAGCAAAATACGCCGTGGGCTTCATTCTGCGAAGCAGCTCCTGGACAAGGAACTCACCAAGCCCTCTGCCACGGGATCCCGGTGACACTTGAATCCATTCCAAAACGCCCTCATGGATTTCACGGTCAAGCTCGGCAATCCCGGTCGCTACAACTTTTGTGGTTGTCTTGTCACAAATCGCAAGCCAAAGATTTGGACAATATACTTTACGCTGGGTATAGCCTTGCAATTCGCTCTCGGAAATGCCAATGCCAGAATAACAGCCACCGATATGGTCTGCATACTCCTTGCAACTGGCATAACACACAGCAAATCCATCTGGAAGCTGCGGTACAACTAGGTCAATCAGATCATGCTTTAATCGAAAATAGGGTTCATCTATGTATCCATCCAGAAGGTCCTCGGAAAACACATCGGCATGGACGATGCGCATATTGTCCGGAATCTGCATCTGAATTGCTTTCCAATAAGGAATGGACGACGCCCGGCAGGGATTGGCAGAGTATTCCTCTCGATTTAGCATAGTTTCTGTTTGTAATAACGCATCGTCCATGTGCTTCTCCATTCATTCCCTTGCAAACGAATAATATATTCTGGAGCTGCAGATATAATATCGTAAATTGCACCACTAGTCAAGAAGCTAAAGCATATCAAATGCTGATAGGGGCTAAAGAAAACCTCCCAGCCGAAGCTGGGAGGTTTTTACGTTGGCATTACCTATTTTCACGGCCAGTCGCCCGGCAACTATCGTCGGCGCAGAT
>JAJQHS010000018.1 GCA_021199635.1 Bacillota bacterium | reverse complement strand
CACAGGTAGCGTCCACAGTCTCCGTGGTCACGGTAGCCGCGCAGGAGCGCTGCTCGCCGCAGCCGTTGGCACACTTCAGGATGAAGTAGCAGGTTTCATGGGCATCGTCCCAGTACACATAGTCCAGCTCCCAGCTGTGGCCGGTGGCGGGAATGGCAACTGTGACGGTGTCGGTGTAGACCTTGTCATTGTCCCAGATATCCGTGAAGGTGGCCGTGTAGGTGATGTATCCATCCTCTTCACAGGTAGCGTCCACAGTCTCCGTGGTCACGGTAGCCGCGCAGGAGCGCTGCTCACCGCAGCCGTTGGCACACTTCAGGATGAAGAAGCAGGTTTCATGCGCGTCATCCCAGTACACATAGTCCAGCTCCCAGCTGTGGTCGGTGGCAGACAGAACCACGGTGATGGTGGCGGTGTAAACCTTGTTGCTGTCCCAGGTGTCCGTCCAGGTGGCGGTGTAGACGATCTCGCCCTCGTCATAGCAGGTGGGCTCCACGGTGACCTTGCCGGTCACGCTGTCGCTGATGCCCATGCGCTGATCATCGCCGCAGTTGACGCAGTTGATGACAAAGTAGCAGGTGGCGTGGTCGTCCGTCCAATAGGTATACTCCAGCTCGTAGCTGTGCCCGGTGGCGGGGATGGTAACGGTGACGCTGTCGGTGTAGACCTTGTCGCCATCGTAGGTGTCCGTGAAGGTGGCGGTGTAGGTGATGTAGCCATCCTCCTCGCAGGTCGCTTCCACGGTTTCCGTGGTCACGGTTGCGTAGCAGGAGCGCTGGTCGCCGCAGCCGTTGGCGCACTTCAGGATGAAGTAGCAGGTTTCATATGCGTCATCCCAGTACACGTAGTCCAGCTCCCAGCTGTGGCCGGTGGCGGGGATGATGGTATCCTCCAGAGTGATCTCCACGGTGCACTCCGCATCGCTGAAGTACTTGCCGCAGAGCGGGCAATACCAGTAGGCGATGTTGCCATTCTCTTCGCAGGTGGCATCCTTCGCCGGAACGGCTTCCGCCTCATGCGCGACTTCCACAGTCAGCAGCTCCGTATATCCGGTATCAGGCGTCTGGTCGTTGACTTCCTTGTAATAGATGGTGAAGTCAGCGTCCTCGCAGGGCTTCAGAACCACAAATTGCAGCGTGGCAACGGTTTCGCCGGCGGGAATGCCGTCCAGGCTGACGTAGCCGATGGTCACGGAGCCATCCTTCTCCACCTTGGAGGTGTAGTCCGCGTTGATCGTGACATTCCAGAGCTTCAGCGCGTCTGCATCGTAGGTCACTTCGATGACGCCGTTGGTGGAATCGATCTCCATGCCCTCCGCGTCCTTCGCGGTGATGTCCACAGTGACGATCTGCATGATGGAAGCGTCGCCGGAGGCATTGGGCTGTGCCGTCTCCCCTATGGACGCCGCAGCGTTCAGGCTGCCGGCTGCCTTGGATTCGCGCAGTGCCTGGATCTCCTCATCGGAGATGGCCTGCATGGATTCCGCCACAACCAGGTCCAGCGCATCGGTGTTCGCCGTTTCGGTGAACTCGTAGCTGCTCAGATCCAGCAGTCCGGAAGCCGGCCACACACCATCGCCGAAATCGCCCAGGGTGTAGCAGTCGCCGGTGTTATCCACATCGATGGCATACAGAGTGCTCACGCTGCCGCTATAGGCGGAGTAGAACAGGTAGCCGGTGTCGAAATCATAGTAAGCGGAGTTATAGTAGTAAGCGGAGGCGCTGGCGCCGGTGTCGCAAAGCGAATAAATACCAAATCCGGAGTAGCCGGTACCATATTTCAGGAGCCCGGTGTAGTATACAGAGCCGGTGCTATCCACCAGGTAGTAGAAGTCCGCGTACACGCCATAAGAGCTGGTATAATCCGCGCTGCCCATATAGGTAATGCCCGTCAGATTGCCGCTGAGATAGCTGGCAAGATTGAAAGCGCCGATATACTCGCCGGTGCTGGGATCGACAAGCAGGATGTACTTGCCATACGCGGCCAGGATGTAGCCATCCAGGTTGTAGGTTTCCGCCATGTCCGTATAGTCGAAGCTTGCCGCGCCGATCGTGGTCAGCTCGAAGGTATCCGGATCCACGGAGTAGAAGCTACCGTAGTAGTCCTGGGCATACAGGGTGCCATCCTGCACAGCAACGGACCACACAGGCGACTCCGCGCCGCTCTCCGTCAAATGCGTGTAGCCGGCAGGATCGTCCACATTGAACGAAGCCCACCAAACCTCGCCATTCTCATCCCAGATGGTGGCATTCAGCGTCTTGTTGATGGAGAATACCTCCACGCTGCAGCTGGCGCTGATGCTGGGATCCAGCACGGATGTGGCAGTGATGGTACAGGTGCCGTCGCTGATGCCGGTAACAACGCCGTTGGCGCTGACGGTGGCGACTGTCTCATCGTCAGAGGTCCAGGTCACGCTGTCGTCGCTGATGTTGACAGGAAGGACCGTGGCGGTCAGGGTGGTCATGCTGCCCTTCATGATCCGGGCAGACTCCGGGGAAACGGTAATGCCCTCCACCGTGTCGGTGATTTCCAGATCCACAAACACCCGGTAGGTGGAAACGTTCATGGCGTAGTCGTAAATCTGGAGCAGGTATACGCCGCTTTCCATCTCGCTGCAGTCCAGGGTGAACTCCTGGGCCTCGCCGCTGGCGGTCTGGCTGCCGGCCTCGTACCACAGCAGCTGTGTACCGGTGGAATCGTACAGCATTGCGCCGGCAATATACTGATTGTCCTCAGCGCAGATGGTCAGCGTATCCGCGCCATCGCTGGAGATGATGCTGCCGGTAATGTCCGTGACCTCCGGAGCCGTGTTGTCGATGGTGAAGGAGATGGACAGCGTCGCGCCGTCGCCCAGAGCGTCCCAATCCACGGTGCCGTCGGTTACGTAGTACTCCGGCGCCACAGTCAGCGCGATGGTGTACGTATCTCCCTCATCACCGGCGGGTACAAAGTTCAGCCCCACAGAGGAGGAGGTATTGTACCAGCTACCGGCGTTGGTGTAATAGTACGCGCTGTAGGCCTGACTCAGCGAAGATTCGTACTCGATCTCGCCGGTGGTGTTGTTGGTAATGGTCAGCTTGCCCGCAGCCGCATTACGGATGAGGGTATAGACGGCCTTGCCGAAGCTGTCGCCATTGGCCACACTGATGGCATTGCGGCTCTCGTCGTAGGTTTCATAGAACAGCGGGTTGCCGCCGAACGCGTAGGTGCCGGAGCCATCGCCATAGGTGATGGACACATAGTTGCTGTAATAGGTGCCCATGTAGTCCCAGCTGGTATCGCCGCCGTAGTAGTCGGTCCAGGAAATGGAATCATACATGGAGGCGTCCGTCCAGCTGCCGTAGAAAGCCAGGACCGGGATGGAGTGGCAGGTGCCCTCCACGCCCTCGTCGCTGGAGGCCGCGGTAGCATACACATAGCCCTCAACATAGGCGCCGCCGGTGTAGTAGGTATCCAGATAAGCCTTCTGCTCATCGGTCAGCGTCAGGGTGACGGTGACCTCCACAGAGCCGTAGGCGGGAACCGTGGCTGTGCCGGTGCTGATCAGGTTGAAGAACAGGTAGGCGTCATAGGAGTTGATCGCGCCGTCCTCGTTCAGGTCGGCCAGCTCCGTGTGATAGATGCTCTCCCGCGCGCCGGTGGCCAGATCCAGCAGTGCCTGGCCGTCGGCAGTGTTGACGACGCCATCGCCGTTGAAGTCCATGCCGCTCAGGTCAGCGGAGGTGGTCAGGGTCTTGCCGTCCACCGTCCAGGTGGTCCCATAGGCCAGGCCGGTGGTAGCGGTATCCATGTACAGGCCGGTGTTGTAATACTCATCGGTGTACCACAGGAACAGGTCCTGAGTGAACAGGTCGGCGGAGAGCTGGTAGACCTCCTCCGTGTCGGTCAGGTTGTTGATGGTGAAGGAGAAGCTGTATACGCCGTCCCGATTCGGGTCGTCGCCCAGCTCTGCCTTGATCTTGCCGTCGGCATAGGATTCCGTGGCATCTTCGCCCATCATGATATAGCTGGTGGCGCTGATGGCCGCGCTGACATCCGCCAGACCGGCGCCCTGCTGAAGCACCGAGTAGTACGAACCGGTTTCGCCGTCATACAGGGGTACGGAGGTGGACATCAGCAGGCTCTGCGCCAGCACGCGGCTGGTCTGGCCGGTCAGATCGGTCAGGCCGCTCTCCTGGATGTACTGGGCAAGCAGTGCGGACATACCCGCGACCTGCGGCGCAGCCATGGAGGTGCCGGACATCAGCTCATAGCCGGTGCCGCTCTCATCCGCGCCGTTGACAGAGTAAATGCTGCCTCCGGGGGCTGTGATCTCCGGCTTCAGGGTCAGGCTTCCGGGAATGCCCCAGCTGGAGAAGCTGCTCATGGTGTAGTACTCGCTGTTATTGGAAATGGCGGCAGCCGTCCCATAGATGGTGATCGTGCCGGTGTAATAGGTCAGGCCGGATTCGGTGGTCTGCTCCGTAGACACGGCCTTGATCGCCGCAGCCTGGGACTGGAGAATGCTGACCGCAGGCGCAGTGTAGGAATAATCCGACAGGTCCATGTTGATGGAGCCGGTGGTGTTATTGTAGATGATCGTGGCGGCAGCGCCCAGCTCCACAGCCACCTCTGCCTTCACATAGAAGCTGGTGGTGCCGCGGGAGCAGAAGACGATCTTGCCCGTCAGGTCGATCCCCTCGTAATCGGTAGCCTCGCCGATCCCGTCAACATAAATGTAGGTGTACTCCGTGCCGGTACCGGTGGTATCCAGGCTGGCCAGCGGCAGATTGCTGTAGCTGGATTCCGTATACGTGTAGGCGGTGTCCTCCACCTGGAAATAGTTGCCGAAGGCGCCGTCGTTATCCACGGAGGCCACGGTCAGCGCGTTGGTGAAGGAGCCGGGCGAGCCGACGGTATCCATGCTCACATCGTCCGCGTACAGGTAGCCGGTGCCGGAGTAGTAGCCGATGAAGTTGGTGCTGCTCTCGGACCAGTAGCCCGCGTTACCGGCGGAGATGGTGACCACCGTGTCGCTCTCTGCCAGCTGATCCATAATAGCCTGGTAAGCCTCCGTAGCGGAGTAGGTCATTCCGGGGCTGGAGGAGCCAAGGGACAGGTTGATGGAATCCGCGCCCAGGATGATGGCATCCTCGATGGCGGCCATGTAGTCGGAATCATAAGCGCCGCCGCTCTTGCCGAACACCTTCATGGTGATGATCTGGGCATCCGGCGCAACGCCCTGCACGCCCACGGTGGCCAGAGCGTCGGAGAACGTGCCGTCTTCATTGGCTATGTAGGTGTTCGCCGCAGCAATGCCCTCCACATGAGAGCCATGCTCGGACTGGGAATCGTTATCATGGGTGATATCGTAGTCCACATCCACATAGTTGAAGCCAAAGCCGATCTTGGTGCTGACATACAGCTCTTCGGCGGTCACCCCGAAGGCGGAGATGTTCAGCTGATCCAATACAGAGGCGATCTCGTCGGCATCCAGCAGATCCAGGGACGCCACGTAATCCTCATAGCTCATGCCGGCTTCCTCGGCCAGCAGGCTCAGGGAATATTCAAAGCCCTCTGCAGAGAAGCTCTGGTGATCCGTATCGATGCCGGTGTCGATCACGGCGATCCGGGTGCCGGCGCCGGTGTAGCCGGTGGCCCATGCGGTGGATGCGCCGATCATGCCGCTGGATACGGAGGTATCCGGGGAATCGGAATCCGTAGTGGTTTCCGCAGCCTCATACTCCGTCTCGATCACCACATCCTCGACGCCGCTGACGGCCAGGATGGTCTCGATATCGCCATAGGCGACGTTGGCGGAAATGATGTCCGCGGCCAGCGTCAGGTTCCAGACCACGTCCAGCTCTGCGCCCAGCGCATTCTCAATGCGGGTTTCCACCTTGTCCTGGAACGCCTCCAGGCTGGAGCGGTAAGCCATAGCGCTGGCATTCTCCGCGATGTTCTGGGTGGAGTATCCCGCCTCAAGCGTGGATTTCCGCGTCAGAATGATGGAAACGCGGACGATGTCGGTATCCTGATAGGGTGCCGATTCTGTCTCTTCCACCGGATCCTTCTGGATCGCGGAGGCGGACACCGCGCTGGAGTCCGTCTTCTCAAATGTGATCCCGGTCGATCCGGAGGCTGCGTGGGCAGGAAGCGCATACGCTGCCACCATGGAGATGACCAGAAGCACACTCAGAAGGCGCTTTTTGAACTTTCTTCTCATGGAATCAACTCCTTACAATATTTTTCGCTCCCTCGGAAACGTTTGCCTCCACCGGGAACAAAAGTATGGGAC
>JAJQHS010000095.1 GCA_021199635.1 Bacillota bacterium | reverse complement strand
CCGGCGCAGATGGCGCATATGTCTATCACCATTTCAATCATGTTGGCTCAAGTTCCTCCGTGCCGATATCCGTCAGCAGTGCCTTCTGGTCGTCAAATGGCATGGAATAGCGCTGGGACAGATACCGCAGGGACGCGCCCAGCTCCCCATCCGGGCCGCCATACTGGGAGATGATCAGTGCCGCCAGCCTGGGGTTGGGATTGCAGATCTTCACCGGATATTGCAGTTTCTTATTATACACAAACATGGCTCAGTCCTCCTTATTCGCCGCGAATTCCCATGGCCAGGGATCGTCCAGCCAGTTGTAGCTCTTGGCGTTGGAGGGGGCTGTGTGGGTCAGCGGGCCGTAGCGCTGGGTATACTCCATCATGCCCTTATGGTACATGGTCTGATAATTCCGGTACAGCGTCAGCGCCTCCTGATCCTCCGGATGCGTATCCAGGTACAGCGCCAGCTCCTGGATGGCAAACGCCAGCGCTTGAAGCTCCGTTGTAGGCGTAACCGGCTGCTCAGCCTTGTTGACCATCCCCATAAAGGGAAGGTCCAGCCCGGGGAACAGCGTGCCCCGCACCAATGCTGTCCTTGCCTCGTACTTGGGCGGATTTTCCAGCTGGAAGGGAACATAGGGATTCGCCAGCGGCGCCATGGCCGGCAGCCTTCCTTCGCCGGAATTCGGCTGATTGGTATTCCGATTCAATTGTCTTCCTCCTATCAAAATAAAGTCGGAACGGTCGTTCCGGGTCATTCTATGCCGGAATCTGGTTTTGTGTTCTGGAGAGCTACAGCTGGCGCATATGCTGAAGGGAGGTGTTGTCCATGAAGCGAGATAACTGGATTGCGTTCATACCCTTCTACCTTTTGACAATGATCCTGTTCATTGGCATCGCCAGAGGTGGGAGCCGGGCCGTCACCGCCCTCGCACAGACGAGGGCAGTGTCCCGCGAAAACTGCATCATCATTGACCCGGGGCACGGCGGCGAGGACGGCGGCGCGACCTCCTGCACCGGCGTACTGGAGAGCCAGATCAATCTGGAGATCTCCCTGCGGCTGAACGACCTGATGAATCTGCTGGGATACGACACAATTATGATCCGCACGACAGATACCGCCATCTACACAAAGGGGGAAACACTGGCGGCAAAGAAAGCCTCCGATTTGCAGGAACGGGTGCGCATTGTCAATGAAACGGAAAACGGCCTGCTGATCAGCATCCACCAGAATACCTTCTCCGACAGCCGCTACGGCGGCGCGCAGGTATTCTACGCCGGGACCGCAGGAAGCGCCCAGCTGGCCGCCCAATTGCAGGCTCTGCTCTCGGAAACAGTGAATCCCGGCAGCGTCCGGCAGAGTAAGTCCGCGGATTCCATTTACCTGATGCAAAATATCCAGCGCACTGGGATCCTGGTGGAATGCGGCTTCCTCTCCAATCCGGAGGAGGAGGCTCGGCTGCGGGACGCGGAATATCAGAAAAAGTTGTGCTGCGTAATCGCCGCGGCGGCAAGTCAATTCCTGTCGAACGCTTGACCGCATTGGGTTTGGCTGGTATAATAGCAGCAGAAATTGGGAAAGAGGAGCTGTATTATCAATGGCCAAAACAAAATCCGTGTTTTTCTGCACGAGCTGCGGCTACGAAACGCCCAAGTGGATGGGCCGCTGCCCTGGCTGCGGCGCTTTTAACACCATGCAGGAGCATATTGAAAAACCCGCCGCCCCCGGCCGGGCGCGCTCCGCACCCTTGGGGCAGGGGAGAACGCCCATGCCCATCCGGGAGGTGGACAGCGGCGATGAAATCCGCTTCGCGACCGGTATGGGGGAGCTGGATCGGGTGCTGGGCGGCGGCGCCGTGGCGGGCAGCCTGGTGCTGGTAGGCGGCGCGCCCGGCATTGGCAAATCCACGCTGCTGCTTCAGATCTGCCGCCAGCTCTGCCAGGAGCGGAGCGTTCTGTACGTTTCCGGGGAGGAAAGTGAGCGGCAGCTGAAGCTCCGCGCCCAGCGGCTGAATGTGATGCCGCAGGGGCTTCTGATATTGTCTGAGACCCGGCTGTCCGATATTCTGGAAGCTGTGGAGGCGGTGAAGCCGGAGGTCCTGATCGTGGACTCCATCCAGACGCTCTACCACGAGGACAGCGATTCCTCCCCCGGGAGCATTTCCCAGGTGAAGGAATGCACCATGGCGCTGATGCAGCTTTCCAAGCAGCAGGGCATTACCGTGTTCGTCGTGGGGCATATCAACAAGGATGGCAACATCGCCGGGCCGAAGGTCCTGGAGCACATGGTGGACTGTGTACTTTATTTTGAGGGCGACCCCAACTCCTCCTACCGGCTGCTGCGGGCTGCAAAGAACCGATTCGGCTCCACCAATGAAATCGGCGTCTTCGAAATGGGGGACGCCGGGCTGATCGAGGTGCCGAACCCCTCCCAGATGCTGCTGGAGGGTCGGCCGGAGGATGCCAGCGGCACCTGCGTCGCCTGTGTGATGGAGGGGACCCGCCCCATCCTGGCGGAGGTGCAGGCGCTGGTGTCCAAGACCAGCTTCAATGTTCCCCGGCGCACTGCTGACGGCTTCGATTTTAACCGGGCGGCGCTGCTGCTGGCGGTAGCGGAAAAGCGGGGCGGGATGAAGCTGAATCTATTTGATGCGTATATTAATGTGATCGGCGGCCTGCGGCTGGACGAGCCGGGCGCGGATCTGCCGGTGGTGCTGGCAGTGGCGTCCTCGTACCGGGATCAGGTAATTGCCCATGATCTGGTGGCCATCGGCGAGGTAGGCCTGACCGGGGAAATCCGCACCGTCTCCCATATGAACCAGCGGCTTAGCGAGGTGGCGCGGCTGGGCTTCAAAAAGTGCATCATTCCCCGGGGCGGCTCCGAAAAGCTGGAGATTCCCGAAGGCCTGACCGTCTATCGGGTCAGAAATCTTCGGGAAGCGATCGAAACGGCGCTCTAACCCAGCAGTTGAGAGGGGTCACGGGCTGCGCCATTGTGTTTTCCTTTTCTATCCGGTATGATAAAGGCGTCAGCTGGCAACTAAGCGATCAGAAGGAGGAGAAAACGCAATGGAAATTGGAAATCAAATCAAGGCGCTGCGCCTCCGCCGGGGCATTACCCAGGAGGCCATGGCGCAGCACCTGGGGGTCACGCCCCAATCCGTAGGCAAATGGGAGCGGGGCGCAACTATGCCGGACATCGGGATGCTCCCGGAGATTTCCGCCTATTTTGGCGTGACCATCGACGAACTGTTCGCCCTATCCGACGAAACCAGGATGGAGCGTATCCAGAATATGCTGTGGGATGTGCGGCTCTTACTCCAGGCCGATGCGGATTCCGCCCGGGAATTCCTGCTGGAAAAGGCGAAGCGGGAGTCGGGCAATGGAAGGCCCCTCGCTATGTTGGCGGAGCTGGAAAATCACATTGCCAAAGCCCATCATGATCAGGCCGCCGAATACGCCAAGGAGGCGCTGACCCGGGATCACACCCTGAAAGATGCCCATAGCAATCTGGCGGAGGCGATGGGTGGCAGCTATGCCGACTGGTGTGCCCAGAATCATGGCGCACTGATCGCCTATTACCGGGATTTTGTGGCGGCGCATCCGGATTATGCCCCCGGCTACCTCTGGCTCCTGGACAATCTCCTGGACGATGGCAGGCTGGACGAGGCAGAGCACTACTGCGATTTGCTGTCCCGGGTGGACGCTACATTCCGCACGCCGCTGTATCGCGCCCTGCTGGCGCTGAAACGGAGGCAGAACGACACCGCTCTGGAAATCATATCCCGGATGGAGCGGCAATTCTCCGGGGAATGGCGGATGTATCTGTCACTGGGGGGACATTATGGTGCATGTAGGGGACTATGAAAAGGCGAAGGACTACTACCGCATGTATCTGTCCTGCAAGGAGCCGCCCAGATATACGGATGGTCTGGCCTCCATAGCCCAGCTGTGCGAAATCCAGGGGGATTATGCCGGGGCCATCCATGCGATCCAGGAGGAGATCCAGGTTCTTGCCACAGATTGGGGCGCAACAGCTGGGGAAACCGTGGATCAGCATTACCGGAACATTGCCCGGCTGGAAAAGCTGTTAAAATAAAGCGAAAGGGGAGGGGCAGTGCCCCTCCCATAGCTATATAAATTATAATTCGTCTTCCGTATCCGCATCCTCCAGGAAATCCAGTTTGGAAAGGGGATTGGCCTCGGCTGCAATTTTCAGCTCAGTGTTCTCAATATGGGTGTAAATCTGGGTCGTATTCAGGTTTTCGTGGCCTAAAACTTCCTGAACCGTCTTAACATCTACGCCGCCGGAGAGCATCATTGTGGCGGCGGTATGACGCAGCTTATGGGCGGAGAACTGCGTTGCATCCAGCCCGGCCTGAAGCAGTGCCTTTTTCACCAGCCGATGCACGGCGGTCACGCTGATCCGATTGTTATCCCGGGAGCCAAACAGCGCCCGATTGTCGGACAATGTTTTTTTGTTGCGTTCGACCAGGTATTCGTCCAGCGCTTTCCGGCAGGCCGTGCCGAAGTAGACGAAGCGCTCCTTATTGCCTTTGCCAACTACGCGTATGCGGTCCTCGTACACATCTGTCAGATTCAGCCCAACCAACTCGCTGCGACGGATCCCGCAGTTGAGGAACAGCATCAATATGGCATAATCCCGCTTGGCATTGGCGCCGGAAACGGCCTGCAGCAATGCGGCGGATTGCTCCATGGTCAGGTATTTGGGCAGGCTTTTTCGCAGCTTGGGATATTCCAGGTCAGCAACCGGGTTTTCGGATAGCTGTTTAGTCCGGACGGTCAGATACTTGTAAAAGGATTTCAGAGCGGAAAGCTTCCGCGCCCGCGCCGCCGGCGCGATCCCGAAGGTGGGGACCGCAGCATCCGGGTCCGGAGTCCGGTCATTGGCAAGGTACGACAGAAAATCAAAGATGTCGGACGTGGTAATTGAGCGGATAAAGTCGATGTCCACATCCTTGATGTCGATTTCGTCCAGTCGGGTGTGGATGGGCATGTCGCTGCGCATCAGCTTTATGAATCGCAGGAACATCCTAAGGTCAAGATAGTACTCCTGAATGGTCAGCTGGGACTGACCCTTAATGGTCTCGTGGTAGGTTAAAAAGTCCCGAAGCACCTGGGGACAATCGGAATATCGCTGCATTATAACGCCTCCTGAAATCGGTGCAGATTTGCCAAATTCGCCTGGAAATGCCAATCGGCGCTGCCTTTTCCCTTATTATATCACAACCGCACCAGAAACGCAACAAAATTTTTATTTTGTTGCGTTCGCCGCTTGTGCGGAATGCGTTTAATGCAACGGAACATATATGCGTGCACTTTGCTCCCACAAAATCGCGGTTTTGTATCGTTGCGCTTCTGCTTCCCCCCTGACGACTCTCTCCTGGCAGCATTTTGCCGCAGAGCGGCGTTCCACTCTGCGGCAAAACGGATGATTCCAAGTCGAGCAGCGCAGTCAATCCCTGCTGCTGAAGGCGTCCTTGTAGAACTGCTGAAGCTCCTCCAGCGTATCAAACGTGCAGATATACATCTGATTTGCCATGCAGTTCGACAGCGCATCCGGGATCCGCCCGGACATCTTGACATGCTGCCCGTACTTCTCTACCAGCGCCAGATGATCCAGTGTGTAATTCTTATTGTCCCGGCGGCCGGCATAGGCGCAGTAATGCCTGGAGCGATCCGTTGGGATGGTGCTGTGGTCAAACGCAACCATATCCGCCCATATTTTATATACGTCGATATCATAGGCGTATTCGTACATATCCGGCGTGAATCCGCCAGCCGGGCGCATATTCACCTCCAGGCCGATCACGTCCCCCATTTTGCCCATGCCGTCCTGATCCTCGTCCAGCACGAAGAATTCCAGATGCACGAACCGGCTGCGCACGCCGAACGCCTTCACAGTACGCAATCCTGCGTCCCGGATATCCGGCGCCAGCTCCCTGACAATATAGTAAAGCGACTCGCTGTTGTTGTTAACAATGTCCATCAGGGAATGCGGCGTCACATTGCCGGATTCGAAAATGGGATTCCCCTCCGCGTCAATGATGGCGTCAAAGGTTTCCACATGTCCCCGGACATACTCCTCCATGATATAGATATTCTCATCCATATGATCGATGAAGAAGCGCAGATTCTCGTCGCTTTCAAGCCGGTAGGTATGGCTGGCCCCCACGCCGTTGTCCGGCTTCACCACCACGGGATAGCCGACCATATGGGCAAATTCCTCCGCGTCCTCGTAGCCCTCCACCAGATGATATCGGGCCGTGGGGATCCCCGCCTTGGCGTAGTATTCCTTCATGGCGGATTTCAGCTTGATGCGCTGCATATCCTCCCGCATAAAGCCGGTGGTGATGTGGAACTCCGTACGCAGATCAGCGTCCCGGGTCAGCCAGTACTCGTTATTGGATTCCAGCCAATCGATTTTCCCGTATTTATAGCTGAAAAACGCCACGGCCCGGAACACTT